>PLIQ01000524.1 GCA_003140115.1 Actinomycetota bacterium
GGCACCCCGATCCCATAGAGGGGGCCGGGGGTACACGCACCCCCATCCGGGACGCACGATCCTCACAAGAGGACGGCAACTTATCCCGGTAGAACCAGCACAACGGCATCATCGACCCGGAAACCAGGGCGCGCAGCGTACGGAACACGGATCGCTGGATATTGGCGGGGCGGCGCCGGTTAGGCTGCATCGGTGGCAGAGATCACTCAGGAAGAAGAGCTTGATCTGCGGTTCCTGTCCGGCGTGCGCGACCTGGCCGGCGAGGGGCAGGCCGAGGGGGCCGACCTCTTCGCGCCCGTCAGGGCGGGGAGCGGGCTGACCGGCGAGCAGGCGATCGCGCTGTTTGACGCCCAGGCCGGGAGCCGGCACCTCGATCTGGCGGCGCGGTATCTGCGGGCCGAGGGCCACGGGTTCTACACGATCGGGTCCGCGGGACACGAGGCGGACGCGGCGGTCGCGGCGGCGCTGCGGCCGTCCGATCCTGCGCTGCTGCACTACCGTTCGGGTGGCTTCTACTTGGCTCGCGCCGCGCAGGTGCCTGGGTCGCAGGGGCTGCGAGACGTCCTGCTCGGCCTGGTCGGGGCCAGCGACGAGCCGATCGCGGGCGGCAGGCACAAGGTCTTCGGGCACCACGGCCTAGCCATCATCCCGCAGACGTCCACGATCGCCTCGCACCTGCCGCGGGCGGTCGGCGTCGCGTTCTCCACCGGGCGGGCCGCCAAGCTGGGCGTCCCGTCCGCGTGGCCCGCGGACGCCATCACGGTGGCCAGCTTCGGGGACGCCTCGGCCAGTCACTCCACGGCGGTCGGCGCGATCGGTGCCGCCTGCCGCACGGCCTATCAGGGCCTGCCGATGCCGCTGCTGCTGGTCTGCGAGGACAACGGCCTGGGGATCAGCGTCCGCACTCCGGACGGCTGGGTGGCGGCCGCGTACTCCGGACGGCCCGCGCTGCGCTACTTCAGCGCCGACGGCTGCGACCCGGCGGCCTGCTTCGACACCGCCACGGCGGCCGCGGCCTACGTGCGCGCCAGTCGCTCGCCCGCGTTCTTGCACCTGAAGGTGGTGCGGTTCCTGGGCCACGCCGGGAGCGACGCGGAGGTCGGTTACCGCAGCCCGGCCGAGATCACGGCGGAATATGCCCGCGATCCGCTTCTCGGCACCGCACGGCTGATCGTGGCGGCCGGGCTGCTCCGCCCGGAGCAGGTCATCCGCCGGTACGAGGCGCTGCGGACCCGGGTCCGGATGCTCGCCGAGGAGGCCGTGACCCACCGCCGCCTGGCCAGCCGGGCCGAGGTGACGGGTCCGCTCGCACCGCGTCACCCCGACCAGGTGGCAGCGCGCGCGGCCCGAGCCGGAACGGCCGCGGCGCGCGCGGGCGCGTTCGGGTCCAAGCTGCCGGAGGAGGCCGGGCCGCTGAACCTGGCGGACACCATCAACCGCGGCCTGGCCGACGCGCTCGCCGGGTATCCGGAGCTGATCGTGTTCGGCGAGGACGTCGGGCGCAAGGGCGGCGTATACGGGGTGACGCGGGGGCTGGCCCGGCGGTTCGGCGTGGGCCGGGTGTTCGACACCCTGCTCGACGAGCAGGCCATCCTCGGGCTCGGCCTCGGGGCGGGGATATCGGGCCTGCTCCCGGTGCCGGAGATCCAGTATCTGGCGTACCTGCACAACGCCGAGGACCAGCTCCGCGGCGAGGCAGCCAGCTTGCAGTTCTTCTCGACCGGGCAGTACCGCAACCCGATGGTGGTGCGGGTGGCCGGACTGGCCTACCAGAAGGGCTTCGGCGGTCACTTCCACAACGACAACGCGGTCGGCGTGCTGCGCGACATCCCCGGCCTGGTGGTGGCGGTGCCGGCCCGGGCGCAGGACGCGGCCCCCATGCTGCGCACGTGCCTGGCCGCGGCCCAGGTCGACGGCACCGTCTGCGTCTTCCTGGAGCCGATCGCGCTCTATCACACCCGCGACCTGCATCAGCCCGGAGACGACGGCTGGCTGTCGCCCTACGCGGGCCCGGAGCACTGGGCGGCCGAGCACGTCCCGATCGGGCACGGCCGCGGTTACGGCGACGGCACCGACCTCACCGTGGTCACGTTCGGGAACGGGGTGCCGATGTCGCTGCGGGTGGCGCGGCGGCTGGCCGCGGCCGGGGCCGGCGTCCGGGTCTTCGATCTGCGCTGGCTCGCCCCGCTGCCCGCCGAGCAGTTGCGAACCGAAGCCGAACTGACCGGCCGCGTTCTGGTGGTCGACGAGACCCGCCAGTCCGGCGGGGTTTCCGAGGGGGTGATCGCCGCGCTCATCGACGCCGGGTACCGGGGCCGGATCGCCCGGGTCACCTCGGCGGACAGCTTCATCCCGCTGGGCGACGCCGCCGCGCATGTGCTGGTGTCCGAGGCCGATATCGAGCGGGCCGCCCGGCGGCTGCTCGGCTGACGCCGCGGGGTCAGGGCGTTTCGGTGACCCGCTCGCGGCGGGCCTCGCGGGCGGCACCGGCGGGGGACGCGCCGTCGATCCGGACGCCGCACAGGGCCAGGACGCCGATCAGCACGGCGGCGCAGGTGATCGCCGTGTCAGCCAGGTTGAAGGTCCACGGGAAGTGCGGCAGGTTCAGCCAGTCGACCACACTGCCGCGGAGCGGGCCCGGGGCCCGGAACAGCCGGTCACCCAGGTTGCCGGCGGCCCCGCCGAGCACCAGCCCGAGGCCGATGGTCCAGGACAGGCTGCGCAGTCGCGCGGCCATGCGGATGACGTAGACGACGACGCCGCAGGCGATCAGGGCGATGATCGCCGTGTAGGACGTGCCGACGCCGAACGCGGCCCCGGGGTTCAGCGTGAGCCTGAGCGTGAGCAGCCCGTCCAGCAGCCGGACCGGCGGACGCCCGGGCAGGTCGCGCAGCGCCAGCGCCTTGGAGACCGCGTCGGCGGTGACCACCGTGGCGGCGACCCCCAGCATCACCGCAAGCGTGCGCGCGCGGCGATGCCCGGGCTCGGAACGGGGCTGAGCCGCCATGATCAGGGCCCCAGGGGACCGGGCGCCAGGGGACGGGGCGCCAGGGGACGGGGCGGGAGCGGCGGCCGGGCCTTGACCGGGCCGGAGGCCGGGTCCGGGGGGGCCGGCGGCGGCTGCTTGTCCAGCGCCTCCAGGGCCAGCTGGACCGCGGTCTCCAGCTGCGCGTCCCGCCCGGCCGCCCAGTCGTCGGGAGTGTTCAGCACCTCCACGTCCGGGTCGACGCCGTAGTTCTCCACGCTCCAGCCGAGCTCCGCGAACGAGAACGCGTACTGGGGCACGGTGATCCCGGTGCCGTCGACCAGCATCTGGTAGCCCTCAATGCCGATCACGCCGCCCCAGGTCCGGGTGCCGACCACCGGGCCCAGGCTGAGCAGGCGGATGGCCGCGGTGACGATGTCGCCGTCGGACCCGGCGAACTCGTCGGCCACGGTGACCAGCGGGCCGCGCCGCGCCTCCAGCGGGTAGGTCTCCGGACGCACCCAGCGGCCCATGCCCCACGCGATCACGCGGCGGGCCAGCTTCTCCACTACAAGCTGGGAGATGTGCCCGCCGTTGTTCGCCCGCACGTCGAAGATCAGCCCGTCGCGGGTCATCTCGGTCCGCATGTCGCGGTGGAAATGCGCCCATCCCTCGCCCATCATGTCCGGGATGTGCAGGTAGCCCAGGCGGCCCTGGCTGAGCTCGCGGACCAGGGCGCGCCGTCCGGCCACCCAGGCCTGGTAGCGCAGCCGGCGCTCACCGCGCAGCGGCACGACCACGACGCGGCGGGGATCATCGCTCGAGGGTGATAGAACCGTGAGCTCCACCGGCTGGCCCGCGGTCCCGGCCAGCAGCGGCCACGGGCCGCGCACCGGGTCGACCGGCTGGCCGTCCACCGCCACCAGCGCGTCGCCCGGGTGGATGGCCGCGCCCGGGGCGGCCAGCGGCGACCGGGCGCGTGGGTCGGACGACTCGCCGGGTAGCACCCGGTCCACCAGCCAGCGCCCGGCCGCGTCCCGGGACAGGTCCGCGCCGAGCTGCCCGACCGGCGGGTGCTTCGGCGCCGTGCCGGGGGCCTGCTGTACGTAGGAGTGCGACGTGCCGGTTTCGCCGAGCAGTTCCCAGAGCAGATCGGCGAAGTCGGCGGCGCTGCGGATCCGGTCCAGCAACGGCCGGTACTCCTGCGCCACGCCGTCCCAGTCCACGCCGGACATGTCCGGGACCCAGAAGTCCCGGCGCATGATCCGCCCCGCCTCGGCGTAGGCGTGCCGCCACAGCGCGGCAGGATCGGCCTGGAACCGGGCCCGGGACAGGTCCACGGTGACGGTCTCGGCCGCGTCGTCGCGCTTGCCGGAGGACGGCATGACCCGCAGTTCGTCGCCGTCGTGCACGACCAGCCGCGTGCCGTCGCCGCTGACGTCGAACCAGTCGATCTCGCGGGCGAGCTCGGTGACCTCGCGCTTGCGCAGGTCGAACCGTTCCAGCGCCGGCCGCGGGAGGTCGTCGTCCAGGACGGCGCCGCCCTCGCCGAGCACGCCGGTGATCTGGGCGCGGCGCCAGACTAGGCCGCCCTTGACCGCTCTCAGGCCGGAGTAGCGGGCCTCGATGACCGGAACCGGCACCACGCGGTCCGGCAGGCCGGCGGCGTCGACCGTCACCGCGGCCGGCCCGTCCGGGTCGCCGTTCTCCTCCGGGGCCGCGGCGCCCACCGGCCGGCCCTCGGGCAGCGGCCCGAACGGCGACGCGGTGTCCTCCGCGAGCGGGACCAGGTACGGGCGGCTGCCGAACGGGAACGACAGGTCGAAGGACTGCGCGTCGTAGACCGGGTCGAAACTGCGCACGGACAGGAAGGCCAGGTGCAGGCCGTCGGCGGTGAACACCGGATCGGTGTCCGCGAACCGCCCGTCGGTCACCTCGACGACCTCGTGGTCGGCCAGCCGGGCCATGCGCAGGCGGCGCAGCGGCTGCGGGCCGGGCTGGGACCAGGCCAGCCAGGCCGAGTCCGGCGAGAAGGCCAGCCCGGCGATCGCTCCGTCGTCGGACGCGGCGAGCTCGGTGACCTGCCCGGAGGCCACGTCCACCAGCAGCAGCCGACCGTCGTGGGCGGCGGCGGCCACGGCCGTTCCGTCGGGGGAGGCGACCAGGCTCAGCACGAAGCCGAGCGCCCCCTCGGCCAGCCGGACGGTCTGCGTCCCGCCGGTGACCGAGGCGATCTCCAGCGCGTCCGGGCCGGCCGCGTCGGTGACCCACGCCACCTTCCCGGTCTCGCCCAGCACCCGGGGCAGCCGGGCCCGCGCGTCCGGGTCCACGTGCAGCGCGCGGGCCGGGCCGTCCCGGTGCGTCAGCCAGTGCACCGTGCCGCGCACCTCGACCACGCTGGCCTGCCCGGTCCGGTCGCAATCCAGGTCGCCGAGGTGGTCGGCGGCGGAGATGAGCCGAGGCGCGCGGGCCGCGGCGGGGGCGCCGAGCGTGATGTCGATCCGGTATGGCTCGGGGGCGTCGGGGCCGTCGAGCATCCAGATGTCGCCCGCCACGTGGTAGACGATCCGCCGCCCGTCCGTGCTCGGGTTGCGCGCGTAGGCGCCCTCGTGGTCGGTGTGCCGGGCCAGGCCGGTGCCGTCCAGGGCGCAGGAGTAGATGTTCGCGGTGCCCTCGTGGTCGGACAGGAAGAACAGCCGGTCACCGATCAGCATCGGGCTGGCCAGCTGCCCGTCCAGGCCGGTCAGGATCCGGGTGAACAACGGAACGGGAGAGGGGAGGTGGGAACTGGGGTCGGGGCCGCGGGCGATCCATAGCTTGCCGGCCCGGCCGCCCCGGTACCGCTTCCAGAACGCGGGCTCCCCGGCCACGCTCCCGGTCAGCAGCGCGGTGCCGGCGTCCTCGATGGCCAGGTCGTTGACCGGCCCGTACGGGAGCAGCCGCGGCGGCGCGTCCCCGCCGCCGGGGACGACGAAGGCCCGCCGGTACTTGGGGGCCTGCTGACCGGCCGAGGTGATGGCCAGCACCTCTCCGGCCGCCGTCCACCCGGTGACCCGGGTCTGCGGGTCGCCCCAGAAGGTGAGCCGGGCCGGATCGCCGCCCTCGGGATCGGCGGAGTAGACCTCGGGCTGGCCGTCTCGCCAGCTGGTCCAGGCCAGTCGCGTCCCGTCCCGGGAGAAGCGCGGGTAGCTGACCGGGGTGCCGTCGGCGGACAGCCGCCACGCGCGGCCTCCCCCGGCGGGAGCGAGCCAGACGTCGTCGCCGGCCACGAAAGTGACCAGGTCCTCGTGGACGTGCGGGTAGCGCAGGTATCCGGGCGGCATCACGCGGCTCCCCCGGAACGCGGGTCCGCGGGTCGCCGCGGCGGCAGCGGCGGGCGGGCCTTGTACGGGTAGCTGGTCGACGGGCCCGGCGGCGTCGCCGGCGGCTGCTTCTCCAGCGCCTCCAGCGCGAGCCGGACCGCGGTCTCCAGCTGCGGGTCCCGGCCGGCCGCCCAGTCGTCGGGCGAGATCAGCACCTCCAGGTCCGGTTCCACGCCGTAGTTCTCCACGCTCCAGCCGTAGTCCTCGAACGAGAACGCGTAGCGGGGTACGGTCATGTGGGTACCGTCGACCAGTTCGTGGCCGGGGACGCCCTCGATGCCGATCACGCCGCCCCAGGTGCGCGCCCCGACCACCGGGCCCAGGCTGAGCAGGCGGATGACCGCCGTGACGATGTCCCCGTCGGACCCGGCGAACTCGTCGCTCACCGTGACCACCGGTCCGCGCCGGGCCTCGACCGGGTACGAGACGGGCTGAATCCCGCGGCCCATCTCCCAGGCCAGGACGCGGCGGGCCAGCTTCTCGACCACGAGCTGGGAGATGTGCCCGCCGCTGTTCCCGCGTACGTCCATGACCAGACCACTGAACGACATCTCGGTCCGCAGGTCACGGTGGAAGTGAGCCCAGCCCTCGCCCACCATGTCCGGGATGTGCAGGTAGCCCAGGCGGCCTTCGCTGAGCTCGCGGACCAAGGCGCGCCGCCCGGCCACCCAGTCCTGGTAGCGCAGCCGCCGCTCGTCGCGCAGCGGCACCACGACGACCGCGCGCGGCTCCCCCGACGCAGGCCGCACGGTCAGCTCGACCGGCTTGCCCGCGGTCCCGGCGAGCAGCGGCCACGGGCCGCGTACCGGGTCGACCGGCTGGCCGTCCACGGCCACCAGCTCGTCGCCGGGCCGCACTGCCACGCCCGGCGCGGCCAGCGGCGAGCGGGCCCGCGGGTCGGACGACTCGCCCGGCAGGATGCGATCCACGATCCAGCGCCCGGCGGGATCCCGGGTCACGTCGGCGCCCAGCTGGCCGGCGGCCGCGGGGCCGTCGGCGCCCGGGGCGAAATGCCAGTCCTGGCCGGCCTTGGTGATGTACGCGTGCGACGTGCCGAGCTCGCCGACCACCTCCCACAGCAGGTCGGTGAAGTCGTTGGCGCCGCGGATCCGGTCCAGCAGCGGCCGGTACTCGTCCTGCACGCCGTCCCAGTCCACGCCGGACATGTCCGGCACCCAGAAGTCCCGGCGCATGATCCACCCCGCCTCGGCGTAGGCGTGCCGCCACAGCGCGGCCGGATCGGCCGGGAACCGGGCCCGGGACAGGTCCACGGTGACGACGTCGCCGGAGGAGTGGTCGTCGTGGACGGGTTCGGACGGGACGACCTGCAGCTCGTCGTGGTCCTTGACCACCAGGCGGGTGCCGTCGCCGCTGACCTCGAACCAGTCGAGCTCCTCGGCCAGCTCGGCGACCTCACGCTTGCGCAGGTCGTAGCGCTCCAGGGCCGGGCGGGGCGCGTCGTCGTCCAGGTTCGCGGCGCTCTCGCCCAGCACGCCGGTCACCGGCTCGCGGAGCCAGGCCAGGCCGTCCTTGACCGCTCGCAGGCTCGCGTACCGGGCCTCGGGCACGGGCACGCCCACCACACGGCCGGGCAGACCGTCGGGGTCCACTGATACCACGGGCCGTTCGGCAGAATCTGACTTGTCCTCATCCGGGGGATCCTGGCTGACCGGACGGCCACCAGGCAGCGGCCCGAAGGGCGAGGGGGTCTGGGCGTCGAGCGTGACCAGGTAGGGGCGGCTGCCGTACGGGAACGACAGGTCGAAGGACTGCGCGTCGTAGACCGGGTCGAAGCTGCGCTGCGACAAGAAGGCCAGGTACAGGCCGTCGGCGGTGAAGACCGGGTCGGTGTCGGAGAAGCGGCCGTCGGTCACCTCGACGATCGAGCGGTCGGCGATCTTGGCCATGCGGATGCGGCGCAGCGGCCACATCAAGGGCTGGGACCAGGCCAGCCAGGCCGAGTCGGGCGAGAATGACAGCCCTTCGACGGGACCGTTGTCGGATGCCGCCAGCTCGGTGACCTGGCCGGAGTCCACGTCCACCAGCAGCAGCCTGCCGTCGTGAAGGGCGGCCGCGACCGTAGCCCCCCCGGGGGCGGCGGCCAGGCTGGTGACCGTGCCGCCAAGATCTCCGGTAAGCCGAACGGAGCGTGGCTCGCCGGTCACGGTCACCACCTCGAGCACGTCCGGGCCGGCCGCGTCGCTGGCCCAGACCACCTTCCCGGTCTCGCCCAGCACCCGGGGCAGCCGGGCCCGGGCGTTCGGGTCCACGTGCAGCGCGCGAGCCGGGCCGTCCTGATGAGTCAGCCAGTGCACCGTGCCCCGCACCTCGACGACGCTGGCCTGGCCCGTCAGGTCGCAGTCCAGGCTGCCCAGGTGATCCACGGCGGTGACGAGCCGCGGGGCACGCCCCGCGGACGGGGAGCCGAGGGTGATCTCGACCGGGTGCGGCTCGGCGGCCTCGGGACCGTCCAGCATCCACACGTCGCCGGCCACGTGGTAGACGATCCGGTGCCCGTCGGTGCTGGGGTTCCTGGCGTACGTGCCGTCGTGGTCGGTGTGCCGGGTCAGGTCGGTACCGTCCAGGGCGCAGGAGTAAATGTTGCCAGTGCCCTCGTGGTCGGACAAGAAGAACAGCCGGCCGCCGATCAGCATCGGGCTGCCGAACTGGGTGTCCAGGTCGGTCAGGATCCGGGTGAACAAGGGGTCGTCGGCGGTGGCGGTCCAGAGCCTGCCCGCGGTGCCGCCCCGGTATCGCTTCCAGTAGGCCGGCTCGCTGTTCTCCCGGCCGGCCAGCAGGGCGGTCCCGGTGGTTTCGAGGGCGAGGTCGCCGACCGGGCCGAAGGGCAGCCGCCGGGGCGGCGCGCCGTGCAGCGGGACCGCGTAGGCCCAGGTGTACTGGGCCTCCGGCTGCCCGGCGGCGGTGATGGCCAGCACCTCCCCGGCCGGCGTCCAGCCGGTCACCCGGGTCCGGTTGTCGCCCCAGTAGGTGAGCCGGGCCTCGTCGGCTCCCTCGGCATCGGCGGTGTAGACCTCTGGCTGGCCGTCGCGCCAGCCGGTCCACGCGACCCTGGTCCCGTCCCGGGAGAAACGCGGGTAACGGACCTGGGCGGCGTCGGCGGACAGCCGCCACGCGCGGCCCCCCTCGGCGGGCGCGAGCCAGACGTCGTCTTCTGCGACGAAGACGAGAAGCTCACCGTGAACATGCGGATACCTAAGATAACCAGCTGAAGTCACGCAGTTCATCTTAGGGGCTGCCGCCAGCCGCGTTTGGAGTCATCTCATGGGCTGGCGATGGTCTGCCGCTGGCTACAGCCAGCCGCGTTCGGACGCGATGTGCAGCGCCTCGGCGCGGTTGCGGGCCCCGGTCTTCTGGATGCAGGCGGACAGGTAGTTCCGCACCGTGCCCTCGGACAGGTACAGCTGGCGGGCGATCTCCGCGATCGTCCCGCCGTCGGCGGAGGCCTCCAGGACGTCCCGCTCGCGGGGGGTGAGCGGGTTGAGCCCGTCGGCCAGGGCGGCGGCGGCCAGGTCCGGGTCGATGACCCGCTCGCCGGCCAGGACCCGCCGGATGGTCTGGGTCAGCTTGTCGGCCGGGGAGTCCTTGACCAGGAACGCGGACACGCCCGACTCCATCGCGCGGCGCAGGAACCCCGGCCGGCCGAACGTAGTCAAGATGACGATCTTGGTCCCCGGGTGGGCCTTCTTCAGCTCGGCGGCGGCGGCGAGCCCGTCCAGGCCGGGCATCTCGATGTCCAGCACCGCCACGTCCGGGTGGGTGTCCTGAGCCGCCTGCAGGACCTCGTCGCCGCGGCCGACCTGGGCCACCACCTCGAACTCGCCTTCAAACGAGAGCAGCGCGGCCAGCGCCTCCCTGATCATCACCTGGTCCTCGGCGAGGAGCAGCCGGATGGGGTTCTTGGCGGGCTCAGGCGTCATACCGGTCCACGGGGACCGTCGCGGTCAGCCTGAAGCCCTGGCCGCGGGCGGGGTCGGCCGCGCCTAGTGATAGGCGGCCGCCTGCGGCGGACAGCCGCTCGGACATGCCGCGCAAGCCGGTTCCCTTGGCCGAGTGCGGGTCCGGCTGCTGGTCTGCCGGCTGGTCCGGCTGCGGCTGGCCGAGGCCGCGGCCGTCGTCGAAGACCTCGAGGGAGAGTTCTCCGGGGTGTTCGGTCAGGCGGATCCGGCAGTTCTTCGCGCCGGAGTGCCGGATCACGTTGGTCACCGCCTCGCGCAGGCACCAGGCCAGCGCGGCCTCCGCGTCGGCGTCGAACGTGCCCGAGCGCAGGGTCAGCCCGGTGTCGTCGTCGAGCCGGATGCCGGCCGCGTCGAGCGCGTTCCGCGCGGTGATGACCTCGATCGCGAGGGTCGGGCGGCGGTAGCCGCTGACCGCCTCCCTGATGTCGTGCAGCGTCTGCCGACTAACCCGGCCGATGTCGCCGAGGTCGCCGAGCACCGTGTCGCGTTCTTGGGTGGCCGGCAGCCGGGACAGCCGCTTGGCGGCCAGTTCGGACTTCAGCGTGATCACCGACAGCGACTGGCCGGTCAGGTCGTGCATGTCCCGGGCCAGCCGGAGCCGTTCCTCGTTGGCGGCCAGCTTGGCCACGGTCCCGCGGGCCTGGCTCAGCTCCTGCATGAGCTGGATCTGCATCCTGAACCCGATCATGGCCACGCCGACGAGCACGACAGGCAGCAGCACGGCCCAGAAGTCCTCCGCGTCGTCGTGGGAGAGCCAGCTGAAGAAGACGTAGCAGACCGCGACGGCGAGGACCCGACGCAAGGCTCGCCGCCGTCCGTCGGGCTCGGCGGACAGGATCATGCCGGCCGCGGCGGACACGTAGATCCACAGCGGCGTCCATCCCTTGCCGTACACCACGCAGGCCAGGGCCGCGAGGACGACAATGGCCACCAGCCCGGCCCGGGCCAGGCGCGGCCGGCGGTCCGTGTCGATCACGGTGGGCACGTAGATGGCGCAGAAGGCGAGCGTGATGGCCAGCCCGCCCCCGATCCACAGCACCCCGTGGCGGTGGCCGAACAGGGCGTGCACCGGCTGGATGAGGTAGACCAGCCAGATCGCTGAGAAGAACCAGCGCAACGGGCTGCCGGTGCCGGGCGTGCGCAGCCAGCCGAGGCCGGCGCTCAGCAGGGCCGGCCGGTGTACCGGGGCCTCGTCCGGCGCGGGCTCGTCGGGCGCGGCCTGGTGCGGGCCGGCCTGGTACGGCGCGGGCTCGTCCTGGTCGGTTCGGCCTTTCATCGCCATGGCGGGTTCACCTCATATCCATGCTGCCACGTTTCCCTGCCCGCGCGACCGGGGCGTACCAGTGCTGGTACGCCCCGGTTTCCGGCAAGGCCCCCGATTGGCTTGCCGGCTCTAGCGTTCAGACCGTCTCGGCGGTAGAGCGGACGGCGAAGGTGGCCAGCACGGCGAAGATCGCNNGATCTTGACGATCTGGTAGGTGGGCGTGAATTCGCCGAACTTCTCCAGGGCACCGTGCAGCGGGAACCACAGGCCGCCGAAGATCGAGAAGGCGAAGAACACGACGATGGTGACCGGCTGCACCGAATCCGGATTGAGCTTGTAGCCGACGGCCACCGCCAGCGCCGCGAAGATCAGCGTGCCGATCCAGATGGCGACCGCGCACGCGACCCACTTCCAGATCGGCATCTGGACGTGACCGTAGAAGCTGCCAAGCAAGAACACGATCAGGATCGACGGCACCGTGGTCACCATCGAGGTCAGAACCTTGGCCACCACATAGGCGTTAGCCGGCAGGGGCGTGAGCCGCAGCTGCCTGATCCAGCCGTCCTTGCGTTCTTGCGAGATACGGATCGTGTTGTTGTTGAACGCTCCGCTGAGGGTGCCGAACGAGGCCATGCCGACCATGTAGAAGGCCGCGAACGAGACGCCGTCTCCGGTGGCGTTCGTCCTCCCGAAGATCAGGTAGAACATCACGGGCACGGCGATCGTGAAGATCATGTACCGCTTGTTCCGCCGGAGCCTGGATATTTCGGCCTTCGTCAGCGCCAGTGTGCCGCTCAGTGTGCCGCCCATCTCAGTTCGTCTCCCCAGCGCGAAAGTTCCCGTTAGTCGCGTCGTCTTCGGCGGTGATGGCGATGAAGGCCTGCTCGAGGCCAAGGCTTCCTATCTCGATCTCGCGCGGCCGGTAGCCGGCGTTCAGTACCGCGTACAGCGTGGCGTCGGAGTCGCTGGACTGGATCTGCACCAGGTCGTGCCTGACCTCGAGGTTCACCACCCCGGGCAGGCCGAGCAGGAACTGCTCGTCCACCCGGTCCAGCTTGAATGAAAGCCGTTTGGCGCCGGCCCGTGCCTTGATCTCGGCGGGCGTGCCGTCCGCGAGCAGCCTGCCCCGGTTGATGACCAGGATCCGGTCCGCGGCCTGATCAGCCTCTTCCAGGTAATGCGTGGCGAAGAGCAGCGTGCGCCCCTCGGCCACTTCTTCCTTCATGCTGGCCCAGAACAGCCGGCGGGTCTCCACGTCCATCGCCGTGGTCGGCTCGTCGAGCACGATCAGTTCGGCCTGGCCGCAGATGGCCAGGGCGAACCGCACCCGCTGCGTCTGGCCGCCGGACAGCCGGTCCACCCGCTGGTCGGCGAACTGGCCGATGCCCGCCCGCTTGAGCGTGGTCGCCACCGGCTCCGGCTTTTGCTGCAGTTTCGTGATCAAGGTGACAAGCTCGCGCACCGTCACCTCGGGCATCAGCCCGCCGGACTGCAGCATGGCGCCCACCCGGCCGGACTTCACCGCGTGGTACGGATCCGAGCCGAACATCTTGATCTGCCCGCTGGTCGGCTTGCGCAGCGCGAGCAGCATGTCCAAGGAGGTCGACTTGCCCGCGCCGTTCGGGCCGAGCAGGGCCGTGGTCTCGCCGGGCCGCAGGTCCAGGTTCAGCCCTTCGACCGCCTTCAGACTGCCGTACTGCTTGGAGACGTTCACGAACGACACAACCGGGGTGCCCACGGCGCTGCCGTAGCCGACCGCGCTGCCGTCCCTCAGGGCCGTGCCGTAATCCGTCCCGTACTGACTCATCATGTCCCCTGTCGTTTCGGGTCTGGCCTAGCCGATTTCGCCTTGATCCTTCGCCTTTATTGCCGGTGCACCCCATACCACCAGCTGGCCCCGGCCACGGGGTAGTGCCGACCCTCAACGGCAGACCATGACATACGTCATCGCGGGTCCGGTGACATGGCGCGCCACCTGCGGGTTTGCGTTAGCGCACGGCGGCTAGCGGCGCGGCGCCCGGGCCGGCAGCGCCCGGGCGAGCCGGTGCATCAAAAACCGGTGTCGGTATAGGTCTGCTGCCCGTACTCGGGCGCCATCGGGTTCCACAAGTTCACGAAGGCAGCCTTGGAGGCCGTCGACGCGGTGTCGGCGTTCCCGGCGGCCACGTAGTTGGAGTCCTGGTTCGGGTTCGATCCGCACGCGTTTCCCGAGCTGACCAGATCCGCCAGCCAGGCATGGAAGTCATTGTCGGCGTTGAGCGAGTTCTGCATCGCGGTGGTGAACGCGCTGACCAGTTGCGCGCCGTTGGGCAAGCCGGTTACCGAGAGCGTCTGGAGATCCTGCAGGATGTTCTGCCGGGTGGTGATGGCTTGCTGGAGGACGGGTTCTGCGCTGGCCGGACTTTCCGAGCAGGCCTGCACGCCGTTGATCGCGTCCTGGACGGACGGGCGCACGGCCGCACTTTGGCTCAGGTACGAGCCGAGGGTGGCCATGGCGGCGGCGCCCGGCAGCTGGGTCGGCGAGGAGGAAACCGAAGGACTAGCAGAAACCGAAGGACTACGAGCAGGCGACGTAACCGACGGGGACGCCGCGGCCACGTTACCGGCGTTGCTCGCGGTGGTCGGATGGCCCTTCCCGGCCAGGAAGGCCACCACTCCGACGACGGCCAGCACCACCACCGCGGCGACGCCGATCAGCACGCCCCGGCGACCCGTACGGTGCGGTTCGGCCGGGCGTCCGGCCCGGCGTGGCTCCGGCTCGGCCGCCAGCCCCGCCCACCGTTGCTCCGGCCCCGCTGGCCCCGCTGGCCCCGCCGGTGCCGCCGGCCCCGCCGGCCCCGCCGGCGTCCCGGACCATGGGCGCTCCCCTCCCGTCGCGCGTCCCTCATAGACCTGCTGGAATTCCGACGGGGACATGGTCGGTCCCTCGTTTCGCCTGGCCTCCCAAGGCGGGGGCGTCGCCGCCCGCTCCGTAGCGGGGTACGCCGGCTCAGCGAGGTACGCCGGCCCGGCCACGGCCCCGGGAACCGCGTCCGGTGCCCGGCGGGCGGCATCGGGCAAGGCAGATTTGCGGGTGGTCCCTTCTCGTGCTGGGTCAGCGACGACGGCGGCCGTACTCAGCTCGGCCAAGAGCTGGGCCGCGGTGGGACGCTGCTGCGCATCCTTGGCCAGGCAGCGCTCGATCAGGGGCCGGATTTCGCCGGGTACTGCCTGGGTGTTCGGCTCGCTGGTGACCACCCGGTACAGCAGCGCCACGGTGGACCCTTCCCCGAACGGTCCCTCCCCCGTGGCGGCGAAGGTCAGCACGGCGCCCAGGCTGAAGACGTCGCTGGCCGGGCCGACGGGCCGGCCCTCAGCCTGTTCGGGGGACATGAACCCGGGCGACCCGACCACCATCCCGGTACGGGTCAGCGCAGCCGCCTCCAGGGACCGGGAAATCCCGAAATCGATCAGCCGCGGCCCGTCCTCGGCCAGGAGCACGTTCGCTGGCTTCAGGTCACGGTGCACCACGCCGGCGGTGTGAATGGCGGCCAGGCCCTCGGCAAGTCCCGCGGCTAGCCTCAGGACCAGCGCGCCGGGCATAGGCCCGCGCTCGGCCACCGCATCGCCGAGCGACGGCCCGGCAATATAGGACGTCGCCAGCCACGGCACCGGTCCGTCAAGATCAGCGTCCACGACGGGCGCGGTGAAGATGCCGCTGACCTTCCGGGCCGCGCCCGCTTCCCGGGCGAACCGGGCGCGGAAATCGGCGTTTTCCGCCAGTTCCGGGCGGATTACCTTGATCGCGACGTTCCGGCCGCCGGGGGAACGGCCCAGGTAGACGCGGCCCATGCCGCCGGAGCCCAGGCGCGCCTCAAGCCAGTAGGGCCCGATCCGCCGAGGATCCCCAGGTTGCAGCTCATCCAACTCGCCCGCCCCCCTTGGGTGCAAGTCGAAGAATGAGTCAGGGAATGACGCTAAAGTCCCCTCTCCTTCCCCTAGTCGACATCGGCCGACACGCCCGGTCAAGGGGCGGGGGGCACATTTTGAATGGCGCCTTATGGTCCGAGCGCCTCAAATGCCGAATACTTCTCCGAAATTCGGAACTTGCCAGCGCGCTTATAAGCTATTGATAAGCGGCCCGCGGCGTAGCCCTGCATCCCGCGAGGGTTGGCGGCCGCGTACAGCATGCCGTTGCGGCGGGCGACCGCGCTGACCCGGCCGAGGGACCAGGCCGGGCGGACGTTGACCAGGTGACCACGGCGCCGCAGGTCCTCGAGGACGGCGGTGCCCACCCGGGACTCCACGTCGAGGACGCGGGGCTGGGCCTGGCGCGGGTAGAACGACGACGGAATGTGCGCGGAATGGAACGCCGGGAAGTCAATCGCCTGCTGGAGGTTCATCCCGGCCAGCACGTGGTTGAGGAAAAACAGCAGCGACCACTGGTCCTGCTGGTCCCCGCCGGGCGTGCCGAACGCCAGGTACGGCTCGCGGTCCCGCAGCGCGAGGCTCGGGCTCAGGGTCGTCCGGGGCCGCTTGCCCGGCGCGAGGGTGGCGGGCAGGCCGGGGGTGAGGGTGAACATCTGCGCTCTGGTGCCGAGGCAGAAACCGAGGCCGGGGATGACCGGCGAGGACTGCAGCCAGCCGCCGCTGGGCGTGGCGGACACCATGTTGCCGAACCGGTCGGCCACGTCCACGTGACAGGTGTCCCCGGCGCGGTAGCTCGACGCGGCGGGGCTGCCTGGGCCACTGGTCCGCAGGGTCGGCTCCCCGGTGCCCGGGTCGAGCCGCCGAGCCGGAGGCTCGACATCCGGGTTCGAGCCCACGCTCGCGCTCGCGGCGTCGCCGCCAGCCCGGAACGAGTTGGTGATGACGTCCGGCAGCCGGGGCGGCCGTCCATCGGGGGCGCCGGGACGCAGCTCGGCCGAGGCTTGCGGCCCGACCAGGCGACGCCGGGCGTCGGCGTACCCGGCGGACAGGAGCGCCTTGACCGGCACGTCGGTGAAGTCGGGGTCGCCGTACCAGGCCTCCCGGTCCGCGAAGGCCAGCTTGGCGCATTCGGTCACGGTGTGGATGTAGTCCGCGCTGTCCGGGCCCATGGCCTGCAGGTCGAAGCCCTCCAGCAGGGCGAGTTGCTGGGCGAACACCGGGCCCTGGCCCCACGGCCCGGTCTTGCACACGGTCAGGCCGTGGTAGTCGTAGGTCAGCGGCTCCTCCAGGCGCGGCCGCCAGGCTGACATATCGGCGTAGGACAGCAGGCCCCGGTGCGCCCGGCCGGTCACGTCCATCACCTCGGCGGAGGCGACGTAGGCGGCGATCGCCTCGGCGACGAAGCCTTCGTAGAAGGCCCGCCGGGCCGCCTCGATCTGCTCGTCGCGGTCGCCGCTGGCCGCCTCGGCCTCGTCAAGCACGCGCTGATAGGTGCCGGCCAGGGCGGGGTTGGCGAACCGCGAACCCGGTGCGGGCACGGTTCCGCCCGGCAGGTAGACCTCGGCCGAACTCGGCCAGTGGTCCCGGAACAGCTCGGCCACGCTCGCGATCCCCCAGCTGACCGCGGGCACCACCGGGTAGCCGCGGGCCGCGTAGCCGATCGCGTAGTCCATCACGTCCCGCAGCCGGAGCGTGCCGTAATCCCGCAGCAGCAGCATCCACGCCCCGAACGCTCCCGGCACGCAGGCCGCGAGCAGCCCGCTGCCCGGTACCAGATCGAGGCCCAGATCGCCGAACGCCTCCAGGGTGGCAGCCGCGGGCGCGGTCCCCTGCCCGCAGAGCACGAAGGTCTCCTCCCGGCCGGCGTGGTGGGCGATGACCGGTACCTCGCCGCCGAGACCGTTCAGGTGCGGTTCGGTGACCTGGAGCACGAGCCCGGCGGCCACCGCCGCGTCGAACGCGTTACCGCCCCCCTCGAGTACGGCCATGCCCGCCGCGGAGGCGAGCCAGTGCGTGGAGGCCACCATGCCGAACGTGCCCGCCAGCTCCGGCCGGGTGGTGAATTCGGGAATATCGCCCATGGCTCGATCCTCTCATCACGGCGCGGCGGGCCAACTTGTGTGTGTCGGCTGGCGGAACGCGCGGGCATACTCGATGATTACTCATCGCCATTGTTCGATCACGGTAAGGTGCAAACCCATGCCCACGATTCCTCGCGCGGTGCCGCTGGCGCTGACGGCGGCCGTCACGGTAGCTACCGCGGGCTTGCTCACGGGGTGCGGCAGCGCGCAGGCGCCTCAGCCGACGTCGCCGACGTCATCGACGTCGAGCGGCACCGCGGGCAGCCAGATGCAGGTGGCGGGGGCCGGCTCCTCGTCGGCACCGACGGCGCCGCCCACGGTACCCGGACTCGGATTGACGGTGTGCCGGTCCGCCGCCCTCAAGGTGGCGGTGGACAGCAGCCAGGCGGGCGGCGCGGCGGGCAGCGCGTACTATCCGGTGAACTTCACCAACACCTCGGCCGTGGCGTGCGGGCTGTACGGCTATCCCGGCATGTCGTTCGTGACCGCGGCCGGAGGCGCCGGTCGCCAGATCGGCGCGGCGGCCCAGCGGGACCCGGCCTTCGCGAAGTTGTCGGTCCGGCTGCCGGTCGGCGGCGTCGCGCACGCCTGGCTGCAGGTCGCGCAGGCCGGCAACTACCCCGCGTCGGCCTGCCAGCCAGTGACCGCGCACTGGCTGCGGGTGTTCCCGCCGGGTGATACCGCCGCCAGCTACGTGGCCGTCAGCTTCAGTGCCTGCGCCACGGCCACCGCGCACCTGCTGACCGTCACACCCGTCCGGTCCGGCCGGGGCGTCCGGGGGGTCACGCCGTAGGTCCGATAGCGTCGGCGCATGGACGTTTCCCCTCGGTTGCGTGCGGTCTGCGACCTCGACGTCGCCGTGATGCGCGAGAACAGCGGACGGCATGAATACGACGGCAAGCCGCAGGACCTGTCCCCGACCGGCGTCCGGGCCGGGCTGGCCCGGCTGACCGCGGCCCGGGAGGCCGGCGAGCGGCTCGCCGACCCGCACGATGAGGCACACCTGACCGCGGCCGAGGACCTGTGTCAGGTCACCTTCGCCGAGCTCGAGATGCACCGCCGCAACCCGATCCTGCACCTGGCCGAGCTCGAGCTGGCCACCTACGACCGGGATTACGCGCCCGCGGCGGAACGGGCGGCGGCCTGGGCCGAGCACCTGGCGGCCTGGCCGCGGGTGGTCGACGCGGCCACCGAGTCCCTCGATCTGGTCAGCGCGCCGGTCGCGGAGGCCCTGCTCGGCGCGACGCGCGGGCTGACGGCCGGGATCACCACCGGACCGGACGCAGATGACGCGTGGGGCCCGGAGACCTCTGGCGGCCGCGCGGACCAGGCCGTGCGCAAGGCCGCACTGGCCGCGCACGCGCGGCTGGTCGCTCATCTGGAGCGGACCGCCGCCGACGGCAACCCGGATCCGGCGCTGGGCGGGCCGGCGTTGAGTACGCTGATGAGCAGCGCGGAAGCGCTGCCGGTCGACATCGGCCGGCTGGCCGAGCAGGCCGACACCGAGCGGGACCGGCTGCTGGCCCTGCTGGCCGAGGGATGCGCGCAGGTGGCCCCGGGCCGTCCGGCCCTGGAGGTGGCCAGGGAGCTGGTCCGGGTGCATCCGGACGCGCGGAGCGTGATCGGTGCGGGCCAGCTCTGGGCGCAGCGGGCCATCGACTTCACCCGTGAGCGCGATCTGGTCCCCTACCACGACGGGGTCTGCCTGGTGGGCCTGTCCCCCGAGTCACGCCGCTGGGCGATGGCCATGATGACCCCGGCCGCGCCCGGCGAACCGGACGGCCCGTCCTGGTTCCACATCACACCGCCGGAGGAATCCTGGCCAGAAGACGAGCAAGAGGCGTGGCTGGAGGTATTCAGCGACACCACGCTGCCCGGCATCGCCGTGCACGAGGTCGCGCCCGGGCACTTCTCCCACGGCCGGGCGTTGCGCCGGCTGACCTCCGAGGTCCGCCGGACCGTGCACTCCAGCGCGTTCGTCGAGGGGTGGGCGCACTACGCCGAGGAACTGTGCGTAGAGGAAGGCTTCGGCGCCGAGGACCCCCAGATCGTGATCGGCATCTGGCTGGAGGCGCTCGTCCGCGTGACCAGGCTGGCCTGCGCCATCGGCGTGCACACGGCGGGCATGACGGTCAAGCAGGCCGCGCGACGGTTCGAGGCGGACACCCACCTGACCGGTCCGGCCGCGCTGTCCGAGGCCCGGCGGGCCACGTTCGACCCGACCTACGGCCGGTATACGTGGGGCAAGCTGGAGATCCTCAAGCTGCGCGAGCGGGCCAGGAAGGAGTGGGGACCCGGCTTCACGCTGCAGCGCTTCCACAAGGCGCTCCTGGACCTCGGCTCTCCCCCGCTCGGCCTGCTCGGCACCGCGGTGGAGCGCGGATAGCCGCCAGGGGTGCCCGGGGGCCGTCCCGCCGCGGTAAGCGGTAGCGTTGGCTCATGCGCAGACTGACGTCGGCCTTGGGCATCGCTGGCGCGGTGCTGCTGGCAGCGCTCGGGGTGACCGGGTGCGGGACGGCCAGCGCCTCGTCGTCGATCGCCGTCACCAGCGCGTACGTGCCGCAGCCGACCACGCCAGGCACCACGGTCGCGTACCTGGACATCCGCAACAACGGCCACGCCGACCGCTTGGTCTCGGTACACACCAGCGTGGGCGGGACGGTACAGCTGCGCGCCCCGGGCGCGCGGCGCGCGGGCACGCTCACCATGTACACCGTGACCGCTATCCCGGTTCCGGCGGACTCACTGTTGCGGCTGAACCCGGACAGTTACCATCTGCTGATCACCGGCGCGGGTCCGATGCATGACGGCAAGGACATCACGCTGCGGCTCACGTTCGCCGACGCCGGCACGATCACCATCCTCGCCCTGGTGACCAACCCCGAGTCGGGCGGCAGCAGCTACTTCCTCAACTGAGCGACCGCGCCCAGGGTGGGTCCCTTCAGCGGAGTCCGGTCGGTATTGAACGCGGGCCGCCACTCCGGCAGGCTGACCAAGCCAGGCTCGACCAGGTCGAAACCGTCGAACAGGTCCAGGATCTGGGCCCGCGACCGGAGCGTGAACGGCATCCGCGCGCCTGCGTAGGTCTGGGTCGCCTCGGCGAGCATCTCGGGATCGGCGTCGTCTGAGGTGCCGACCGAGATAGCCAGGTAGCTGCCGGGCGCCATGCGCTCGCGGAACTTCGCGATGATCGCGGGCGCGTCTTCCTCGTGGCTGATGAAGTGCAGCACGCTCAGCAACAGCACGGCGACCGGCTGGCTGAAGTCGAGGCAGCCGGCGAGCGAAGGGTGCGCGAGGACGGTAGCCGGGTCGCGGACATCCCCCCGGATGGTGATCACGCCGTCCCGGGTCGCGAGCAGGGCGTCGTTGTGCGCCACCACGATCGGGTCATGGTCGACGTAGACGACCCGCGCGGCGGGGATGATGTCCCGGGCGACCTCGTGCACGCTGGGTGCGGTGGGCAGGCCGCTGCCCAGGTCGAGGTACTGCGCAATGCCCTGCCGGGCGAGGAAGCGCACCGCTCGGAGCAGGAACGCGCGGTTGGCTAGCGACAGCCGCCGGGGGTCGAGCCGGGATTGCATCAGCTTCTCGGCCGCGGCCCGGTCGACGGCGAAGTTGTCCTTGCCGTACAGCAGGTAGTCGTAGATCCGGGCGATGCTCGGCCGGGAGACGTCGACCCCGTCGGGCACGCGCGGCTCATACCCCCTGGCCGTGCCCGCTGCCGACATGAGGCCACCCTTCGCCACAACCGATTGCATTCCAAGGCTACAACATCGGTTTACGCCGGGTCAGCGGCATCTTGGCCCGGGTGTCGTCGTCGCGCGGGGTGTGCACGACAACGCGCGCCTCCGGCAGGTCGGGCAGGTTGAGCTCGCTGACCGCCAGGCTGAGCGGGCCGGCCCGGGGATGCAGATAAGTCAGGTTGCGCGGCTCGGCCTCGGCGACCTCATGGCGGGCCCAGAACTCGGCGAACTCGCGGCTCATGCCGGCCAGGCGGCGGATGTCCTCTTCCCAGTCCGGGTCGCCGACGTGGCGGCCGTACGCGCCGCGCAGCCGCGCCACCATGTACCGGATCTGACTGTCGTACTCGGCGAACTTGCCGCGGGCGCTCGGCTCGGTGACGCAGCACCACAGGGTGTTGCGGT
>PLIQ01000297.1 GCA_003140115.1 Actinomycetota bacterium
ACTTGAGCGATAATTGCAAATGATCAGCTCGTTTCATATGCACCGTTCGCCTCAGTCATCTCAGGCGTAACACCCTGGCGCGGCGTCATCCACGAGAGACAACCTGCGGGCGCGGGACGGGAGGGGGAGGACGGGAGCGGCGGGACGGAGGGGCGGCGGGCGGCCCGCGCAGGACGGTCACGGTCTCGGGCCTGGGCGGAGCCGGGGATCCACTAGACATTGAAGCGGAACTCCACCCCGCCGCGCTCCGGCGCGCGGTCTACAACTGCGCCGACGCTGACCGAGCCGATACTACGCGGGTACCCCTCGCTCTTGCGTGTCCCGAAGCTTTGTCATGTGGCTGATCACAGAAGGTCGCGCAGCTCGTCAGCGGTCACTCCGACTATCGCGAGAATGTTCCGCAGCGTGCCCTTAGCCATGTCTCGGTTGTGGACTGGCACCGATACTGTCCGGCCATCAGGGTGTTTCATCACGTGATGGCTGCCGCTGATCCTCACGACCCTCGAATCCAGCCCGTTCAAGTGCTCTAACTACTTGTGCTCCCCGAACGGACGGGATCGCGGTGGGCATAAGGCACCGTTATCAGGCAACGTTAAGGGTAAGCGTCAGCTCGTCCGGGACGCCGACCTCGGCAATCAATGCTTGCAGCGCCTCGCGCAGATCATCGAGCGCCGCTTCGCGTGTCTCACCGTCGCCCACGGCCCCGACACCCGGCCTGAGCTGGGCAGCTGCACACCAAACACCGTCTTCATCCTGTTCGAGGATGTATGGTACGTGCACGGTCCTAGACCCGACGCTCATCGTTACTGTCTCCTGGTCATGGTGCGACGGTTGACGAAACGTCAACAGCCGCTTTCAGCAAACCAGCGTATAGCACGGTCGTAGCACGGTATATGTATGTGCCCGGTGTCACCAGTCGCGGTCGTCCGCGTCACGCCACGCGGCGCCGCGCTTGGCTCGGATCTCCCTGGAACAAGCAGGCGCCGTTGATCTACTGGATGCCATTTACGACGCAGCCGACATCCTTCAGGCGGACCCCGGAGATCGCCGGGGACGGGGCAGGTCGGGCGGCAGCCCCCCGCTAGACGTTGAAGCGGAACTCGACTACGTCGCCGTCTCGCATGATGTAGTCCTTGCCTTCGATGCGGGCTTTGCCGGCGGCGCGGGCGGCGGGGAGGGAGCCCGCGGCCATCAGGTCGTTGTAGGAGACGACCTCGGCCTTGATGAAGCCGCGCTGGAAGTCGGTATGGATGACGCCGGCCGCCTCCGGGGCGGTCGCGCCGGCCTTGATCTCCCAGGCGCGGGTCTCCTTGGGGCCTGCGGTGAGGAAGGTCTGCAGGCCGAGGGCGCGGAACCCGGCCCGGGCCAGCTGGGCCAGCCCCGGCTCGCCCAGGCCGGCCTCGGCGAGCAGTTCCGCGGCCTCGTCCTCGGGGAGCTCGGCTAGGTCGGCCTCGGTCTTGGCGTCCAGGAAGATCGCCTCGGCCGGAGCGACCAAGGAGGACAAGCGCTTGCGCAAGTCCTCGTCGGCCAGCTCGGAGGTGTCCATGTTGAACACGTACAGGAACGGCTTGGCCGTCAGCAGCTGCAGCTCGCGCAACGCGGACAGGCCAGACTCGGCAAACTGAGCCCCGGCTGCTGCGGCGCCGGCCCACAAGGTGGTGCCCTGGTCCAGGAGCTGCTGGGCCCTGGTCGCGGCCTCGGCGGTCTGGGCGCGCGAGGGATCCTTGGCGAACTTGGTCTCCTTGACCAGCCGCGGCAGGGCTTTGTCCAGCGTCTGCAGGTCGGCCAGGATCAGCTCGGTGACGACCGTCTCGATGTCGCGTTCGGGTGACACGTCACCGTCCACGTGGGTCACGTCCGGGTCGGCGAACACGCGGACCACCTGGCAGATCGCGTCGGTCTCCCGGATGTGGGCCAGGAACTGGTTGCCCAGGCCCTGGCCCTGCGAGGCGCCGCGGACCAGGCCGGCGATGTCGGTGAAGCGCACCGTGGCGGGCACGATCCGCGCCGAATCGTACAGCTTGGCCAGCTCGGCCAGCCGGGGGTCGGGGACGCCGACCACGCCGACGTTCGGCTCGATGGTGGCGAACGGGTAGTTGGACGCCAGCGCGCCCGCCCGGGTCAGCGCGTTGAACAGGGTGGACTTTCCGACGTTGGGCAGGCCGACGATGCCGATAGACAAGCTCACCCCGTGAGTTTAGTGGCCCCGCGAGCCCGGACCGGCAGGCTCGTCACGGGCAGCTTCGGAGCAGCTCAGGCTTAACGCAGAGTTAATGACGGTGACGTACAGTCATTGCCCAGGGGGGATCAACCGGGCTACGGCATCGGCGGGATCCCCAGGTGTTCGGTTCGCAAGGGGGCCCCATGTCCGATTTCCTCGCCGCCTACCCGGACTACGCCGCCACGGCCCGGCTGGACGAGCTGCGCGCGGCCGAGTACTCCTACCTCGACTCCGGCGGCCATGTCTACCTGGATTACACCGGTGCCGGGCTGGCCTCCGACGCCCAGCTGCGCACACACATGGCGCGGGTGCGCGGCGGGTACTTCGGCAACCCGCACTCGGAGAGCCCGGCCTCGGCCGCGTCCACCCGGCTGATCGACCAGGCCCGGCAGGCCGTGCTCCGTTACTTCAACGCCACCGAGCAGGAGTACGCGGTCATCTTCACCCCGAACGCCACGGGCGCGTGCCGCCTGGTCGGCGAGGCGTATCCGTTCCGGCGCCGGTCCCGCCTGGTGCTGACCGCCGATAACCACAACGCGATGATCGGCATCAGGGAGTTCGCCCGCGCCGGCGGTGCGCAGGTCAGCTACGTGGGCATGCCGGCGGCGGATCTGCGGATCGCCGAGGCCGAGGTCGTCGCGGCGCTCGGGCGCGCCGAACGCCCCGGCCGCAGTGGCCGCAGCGGCGGCAGTGGCGGCAGCGGCGGCAGCGGCCGGCGGGGCTTGTTCGGCTACCCGGCGCAGAGCAACTTCAGCGGCGTCCAGCACCCGCTGGCCTGGGTGGACCTGGCCCAGGCGGCCGGCTATGACGTGCTGCTCGACGCGGCGGCCTTCGCCGCGACGAACCGGCTCGACCTGGCCGTGGTCAAGCCCGAGTTCGTGACCGTGAGCTGGTACAAGATGTTCGGCTACCCGACCGGGATCGGCTGCCTGCTGGCCCGCCGGGAGGCGCTGGCCCGGCTGCGGCGCCCGTGGTTCTCCGGGGGCACGGTCTGGGGCGCGAGCGTGCTGGGCGGCTGGCACCGGCTCGCCGACGACGAGACCGCGTTCGAGGACGGCACGGTCAATTTCCTCGGCATCCCCGATGTCGCCGCCGGCCTGGCCTGGATCGGTGACATCGGGATCGACCTCATTCACCGCCGGGTCGGCTATCTCACCAGCTGGCTGCTCGGCTGCCTGGCCGGCCTCAAGCACGGCAACGGGGCTCCCATGGTGCGGCTGTACGGGCCAGCCGACGGCGAGGCCCGCGGCGGGACCGTGGCGTTCAATTTCCTCGACCCCCAGGGTGCGGTGGTGGACGAACGCGCGGTCGTGCGGGACGCGAGCGCGGCCGGCATCTCGCTGCGGGCCGGCTGTTTCTGTAACCCGGGGGCCTCGGAGCGGGCGTTCGGGCTGACCCGGCGGGTCGTGCGGCAGGGCTGGCGCGAGTTTGGCCGGCGCGACCTGCGGACGGTAGATGACTACCTGGAACTGACCGGCCTGCCGAGCGGCGGCGCGGTCCGGGTCTCGCTCGGGCTGGTGTCGAGCATCGGCGACGTCGAGCACTTCCTGGACTTCGCCGAGCGGACCTACCGCGACCGGGAGCCCGGCCGCGACGGGCTGGCGCCGCGGCTGCGCTGCTGACCCGGGGCCCTGGCGGTGGCTACCACGGCCGTTCGGACTAATTCTCTTTTTGCCGAACGGTCCGTGGTTTCCCGTCCACGGTCCGTGATCAGTTCGCCCCCGGCGTCTGGTTTCATACCGGATGCCGGGCGTGTCGGCGGGAGTATTTGCGGACAGGGTGCGATCATCGCTGCATATGAGTGCGATCTCGTTGCTTCTCGGCTTGCTGCTCGGGATCGTCATAGGGGCAGCGATCGGTTTCCTGTACGCGCGCGGCCGGCTCGCGGCGGCCAGCGCGGACGCCAGCGCGCGGGCGCGCGTCGCCGAACAGCGGGCCGCGCTGGTGGACGGGCACCTGGCCGAGCGTTTCGAGGCGCTGTCCGCGCAGGCGCTGGACGCGAGCACGGCCCGGTTCCTGGAGGTCGCCGAGGGGCGGCTGCGGACGGCGAACGCGAACGCGGCCGGCGAGCTCGAGAGCCGCCGGGCGGCGGTCGAGCACCTGGTCGGGCCGCTGAAGGAGACCCTGGCCCGGGTCGAGGACCAGCTGCGGGAGTCCGACGCGGCCCGGACCCGCTCACACGCCGCGCTGGCCGAGCAGGTCGCCATCGCCCGGCAGACCTCCGAGCAGCTGCGGGTGCAGACCCAGGCCCTGGTCACCGCGCTGCGGCGGCCGGAGGCGCGGGGCCGCTGGGGCGAGCTCCAGCTGCGCCGGGTGGTCGAGCTGGCCGGGATGAGCGCGCGCTGCGACTTCGACGAGCAGGTCGTCGTGACCTCGGCGGACGGCCCGCTGCGCCCGGACATGGTGGTGCGCCTGGCGGGCGGCAAGAACATCGTGGTCGACTCGAAGGTCTCGCTCGCGGCGTACCTGGAGGCGGCGGAGAGCGATAACGAGGACGTGCGCGCCGCCCGGATGGAGGCGCACGCGCGGCACCTGCGGGACCACGTGGACCGGCTGGCCGGCAAGGCGTACTGGGCCGCGATGAGCCCGTCGCCGGAGTTCGTCATCCTGTTCATCCCGGGCGAGGCGTTCCTGGCGCCGGCGCTGGAGCACGACCCGGGGCTGCTGGAGTACGCCCTGGCCCGCAAGGTCCACATCGCCACGCCCACCACGCTGGTCACGATGCTGCGCACGGCCCAGTACGCCTGGCAGCAGGAGGCGCTGGCGGACAACGCGCGGGCCGTGTTCGACCTCGGCCGTGAGCTGTACGAACGGCTTGGCGGGCTGGGCCGGAACGTGGACCAGTTGGGCCGCACGCTGACCAAGGCGGTGTCCGCCTACAACCAAACGGTCGGCTCGCTGGAGAGCCGGGTGCTGGTCACCGCCAGGCGGCTGAACGACCTGGGCGTCGTCGACGGCGACCTCGAGCCGCTGGCGCCGATCCAGGAGACGAGCCGGGCCCTGTCCGCGCCCGAGTTGCTGGCCAGCGGCCCGGCTGAGCTGGCCTCGGTTGAGGCCCCGTCGTCCGAGAGTGGCCGGCCGGTGGGCCTGGTGCGCGCGGGTCGATGACGCAGACCCGGGCGCAGACACCAACACCTGCGCCAGCGCGGGCGCCGACACCGGACCGTCGGACCGCGCCGCGCCTGGAGCCCCGGGCCTCGGTGCGTCTCACCGGCCGCGGGGCGGTCGCGGCGCTGTTCACGCTGTGCTTTGTCACCCAGCTGATCGCGGACTGGACCGGCTGGGGAACGCTGGCCGGCGCGGCGTTCGTGTGCGGCTGCGGTGCTGTCGCCTACTACACCAGGACCAGCGGCCTGCGCGCCGTGGTGGTGGCCCCGCCGCTGCTGTTCTTGGTCGGGTCGGCCTGCGCGGAAGTGATTACCGCGTCCGGGACGTTCCTGGCCGCGGAGGGGATCGTGGTCACGCTGGGCACGTCGGCGCCCTGGCTGTTCACCGCGACGGCGCTGACCATCGTGGTGGCCATCGGCCGCGGCTACCGGCCTGCGATCTGGCGGTCTGCGATCTGGCGACCGGGCGGCTCAGCGCGCGGCGGCCGCCCGGGCGGCCGCTGAGGGCCGCAGCTCACGCGGCAGCGCGAACGTCATGTTCTCCGGGACCGCCTCGACCTCCTCGACGGTGCCGAACCCGCAGTCGGCCAGCCTGCCGAGCACCGCGGTCACCAGTTCCTCCGGCACCGAGGCCCCGCTGGTCACGCCGACCGTGGCCACCCCGTCCAGCCACCGCTCGTCGACCTCGCTCGCGTCGTCGACCAGGTAGGCGGGCGCGCCATGGTCCTTAGCCACCTCGACCAGGCGGACAGAGTTCGAAGAGTTCGGCGAGCCGACCACGATGACCAGGTCGGACTCGGCCGCGATGACCTTGACCGCCGCCTGCCGGTTCTGGGTCGCGTAGCAGATGTCGTCGCTGGGGGGGTCCATGAGGTTCGGAAAGCGCTCCCGCAGCGCGCTGACCGTCTCGGCCGTCTCGTCCACCGACAGCGTGGTCTGTGACAGCCAGACCACCCGGGACGGGTCCGTGACCTGGACGTTCGCCGCCCCGTCGGCGCCGTCGACGAGCCGCACCCGGTCCGGGGCCTCGCCCGACGTGCCGACGACCTCCTCGTGCCCGGCGTGGCCGACCAGCAGGATGTCGTAGTCCTTGGCCGCGAACCGCCGTGCCTCGTTGTGCACCTTGGTGACCAGCGGGCAGGTGGCGTCGATGGCGCGCAGGCCCCTTTGTTCCGCGTCCCGGCGGACCTCAGGCGCGATGCCGTGCGCGGAGAAGACCACGACCGCGCCGGATGGCACCTCGTCGACCTCGGTGACGAAGATCGCACCGCGCTTTTCCAGCTCGGCGACCACGTGCGTGTTATGCACGATCTGCCGGCGCACGTAGACCGGCGGGCCGAATTTGTCCAGCGACATCTCGACTGCTTGCACGGCCCGGTCAACGCCGGCACAGTAGCCGCGCGGCTTGGCGAGCAGGACCCGTCGCAGACTTGAAGGCATATGCCCATGGTAGGCGAGCATGTCCGGGGCCCGGCCCACCGCCTGTCAGCTGCGCTCTTGCGGCCTGGCGGCTCAAGGCGCGAAGATTACCCGGCAGGGAACACGCGCTGACTAACAGCGACACACGCCCGGGATGTCGGGAAAGCCTGCCTGGGCGCTGCAAGGTACCAGTTCCCTAAGGGAGAGAGCGACATGCGCGTCCCGCAGGTTAGTGAACGTATTAAAGAGGCGCCGGCGCAGGCGCTGCGCGGGGTGTTCGCCGGGATCGGCCAGCTCCTGCTCATCACGGACAAGCTCAGGAACAAGACGTCCGCCAGCCAGCAGGTTCCGCCGGCCCGCGCGCCCGAGCCATCGCAGACGCGCGCCGACACCGCCCCGGCCCCGGCCCCGGTTTCTTCGGCGCCGTCAGCTCCGGCGGCGGCTCCCGCTTCGGCCGTGGCGGCTTCGGCTTCAGCGGCTCCTGCTTCGGCCGTGGCGGTTTCGGCTCCGGCTCCGGCCGTGGCGGCTCCGGCTTCGGCCGCGGCGGCTCCGGCGGCTTCGGCTCCGGCGGCCGCGCGGGTTCCGGCGGCCAGGAACTTCGACAAGACCGGCAACGTGCGGCTGCTCACCAGTGCGGAAGCGGCGGCCGACGCCAAGGCCCCGGCCCCGGCCGTCGGTGCTCCGGCAGCCGGGCGCGCTAAGAGGGCCGAGGCCGCGGCCCCGGCGGCGGTGGCGCCGCTGCCGAACTACGACGAGCTGTCCATCGCGTCGTTGCGCGCGCGGCTGCGGAACCTGGATCCCGCGGAGCTCAGGCAGCTGGTCGGGTACGAGCAGGCGCACGCGGACCGGGCCGACGTCATCGCCATGTTCGAGCGGCGGATCGCCAAGCTGGAGGACGAGACCAGCGCCGACAAACGGGGAGAAGCAGAGGCCGAAGCCGAGATCGAAGCGCGGGAAGACGTGGAGGCGGAGGTGCAGGACGACGTAGGACCGGAGGCGGAGGGCGAGGAGTAGTGAGCCTGGACACGTCGGCGGAGTCGCCCGTTCCGGTCCGCACCGTCCTGCAACTGGTCGGGGGGTGGATCGGCCGGCTCGGCCGGATCTGGGTGGAAGGGCAGATCGCCGAGGCCGCCGTCCGCGGCAACGCGGTGTTCCTGACCCTGCGCGACCCGGTCGCGGCCGTATCGGTGCGGGTTATCTGCACCCGGCAGGTGTTCGACGCGGCCGAGCCGACACCCGCCGAGGGGGCCCGGGTGGTGATCTTCGCCCGGCCGGATTTCAACGCCAACCGGGGCTCGTTCGCCCTGACCGCGCTCGAGATCCGCGCGGTGGGCGTGGGCGAGCTGCTGGCCCGGCTGGAACGGCTGCGCCGCCAGCTCGGTGCGGAAGGCCTCTTTTCTGCCGAACGAAAACGTGCTCTTCCCTTCCTGCCCCGGGTCATCGGCCTCATCTGCGGGCGCGACTCGGCGGCCGAGCGTGACGTGCTGCAGAACGCCGCCCGGCGCTGGCCAGCCGTCCGGTTCCGGGTCGAGCAGACGGCGGTGCAGGGGCCGTTCGCGGCCGAGGAGGTGATCGACGCGCTGCGGCGGCTGGACGANNTTGATCCGGGCCGTCGCGGCGTGCCGGACTCCGGTGGTGAGCGCGATCGGCCACGAGCAGGACACGCCGTTGCTGGACTACGTGGCCGACCTGCGCGCGTCCACGCCGACCGATGCGGCCAAGCGGGTGGTGCCCGACGTCAGCGAGCAGCTCGCGCTCATCGGCCAGCTGCGTGACCGGGCCCGGCGGGTCGTGACCGGCTGGCTGGACCGGGAGACGGCCTGGCTGCAGGCCACCAGGTCGCGCCCGGCCCTGGCCGACCCGGTGCGGGAGGTGGAACGCCAGGCCGAGCGGGTCGACGCCCTGCTGCAGCGGGCCCGGCTGTCGCTGTCCACCAGCCTGGCCCGCGGCGGCGACGATCTCGGGCACACCCGGGCCCGACTGCTCGCCCTCTCGCCCGCGTCGACGCTCAGCCGCGGCTACGCGATCGTGCAGCATCTGAACGACGGGGTGGTCCGCGGCGCGGCCGAAGTGGACCCGGGTGAGACGCTGACGGTCCGGTTCGCGGCGGATCAGCTCACCGTCCGCGCCGACGATAGGGTGTGATGCCGTGACGGATAGCGGCACCGAGGCGGCGCCCAAGGAAACCCTGTCGTACGAACAGGCCCGGGACAAGCTGGCTGCGGTGGTCAAGCGGCTGGAGGCCGGCGGCCTGACCCTGGAGCAGTCGCTCGAGCTGTGGGAGCGCGGCGAGCGGCTGGCCGTGGTGTGCGAGGAATGGCTGGCCGGCGCGCGGGCCCGGCTCGCGGCGGCCATGGCCAAGCGGGACGACTCCGACCCGCCCGCCGCTGCGGACGACGCGCCCTTCTGACCTCGGCTCGGCCGGTTTGCCTGCCGTTTTGCTGGGCAAGCGGATAGCAGGCACCAGCAAGGCAGGCGCGATGAATCCCGTCGAGCGGGCGATCAGGTCGGTGGACGCCACCCAGCGGCGGTACACGCCGACCGCGTTCGTCTTCGGCGTGATCAAGAAGTTCGGGGACGACAACGGCGGCGTGCTGGTCTCCAACCTGGCCTATTCCACATTCGTCGCGCTGTTCCCGCTGCTGTTGGTCCTGGTGACCATCCTGGGCTATGTCGCGTCGATCAACCAGGCGTTCCGCACGGACGTGCTGAACGCGGTGGCCAGCCAGGTCCCGCTGCTCGGTAAGACGCTCACCGGCAACGTGCATACGCTTCATCGTTCGAGCATCATCGGGCTGGTCGTGGGCCTCATTGCCTTGGTCTACGGCGCGACCGGCCTGGCTCAGGCCGGGCTGTTCACGATGGAGCAGGTGTGGAACCTGCCCGGGCCGGCCAGGCCGGGGTACGTCCCGCGGCTCGGGCGAGCGGTCCTGTTCCTCGCCCTGCTCGGTGCGGGCGTGATCGTCACGACCGGGCTGTTCAGCCTGGGCACCTACCTGCACAGCGGGCTGGCGGTCAAGATCCCGCTCGAGCTGGTGACCGCGGCGTTCAGCGTCGGCATGTACCTCGGCGCGTTCCGCGTGCTGACGCCGAAGGGCGTGCCGACCGGCAGGCTGCTCCCGGGCGCGATCACCGGCGGCATCCTGTACACGGTGCTGCAGGTCCTCGGCACCTGGCTGGTGCACCACTACCTGCACAGCGACTCGGTCTACGGCGTATTCGCCGATGTGCTCGGCCTGGTCGCCTGGATCTACATCGCGGTAGAGGTCACCGTGTACAGCGCCGAGATCAATGTGGTGCTGGCCCGCCGGCTGTGGCCGCGGGCCATCGTTCAGCCGCCGCTGACCGAGGCCGACCGGGCCAGCATGGCGATGCAGGCCCTGCAGAACCAGCGGCGCCCTGAACAGCACATCGAGGTGACGTTCGACGATCGTCCAGACGGTGCGGACGAGCCGGTCCGGACCCCGCAGACGCCTGACCAGGTGGCACCGCCCGCACGGGCGCGGATGCGGCGGCCCAAGCGGACACCGCGGCGCGCCAAGGTGCCCGAACCGTGCAGCGAGCCGGACGGGCGCAGCGAGCCAGACGCNNGACGCCCCCAGCGAGCCGGATCCGAGCTCAGCGAGCGACCGGGTATAGCGCGGCGGCTAGCTCACGCCGCTGCGCCCACGTCGCGTTGCCGGTGACCACGAGGGTGAATCCGGCCGGGCTGGTCAGGTACATCGACCGCTGGCCCCGGGCCACCACCGGCCTGTTCGTCGCCGGCCAGGTTAGCCCGGCGGGGGCCTGCATAGGATCGGCTTACCGGCCCAGCGGGAAGGAACCCCACTTGACATCCTCCACCGCCCTGATGGACGAGGATTCCAGTCGCGACTTGCGGTCACGCTTTAGGTTCGCGGTTCATCGGCCGGGTATCCCGAAGCCTCCCCGCGCAGCCACGGCATGCCCTGCCGCGGTTTGGTGCTGGGTCGTGCATGTGCCCGCTTGGTTTTCGCGGACAATTAAAACCGTACTCGACGGTACCGACATTTCAGGGGAGGTGACGCGGCGTGTCCTCCCCAGCCTGAAGGCCAGGGTTCCGCGCCGCGATCCGTATGACGGCTAAGCAGCAGGTCCCCGAGCCAGACAGTCACGCCCCCGATCGCAACCTGGCCCTCGAGCTCGCCCGGGTGACCGAGGCCGCGGCCATGGCGGCCGCGCGCTGGGTGGGTCGCGGCGACAAGAACGGAGCCGACGGCGCCGCCGTGCACGCAATGCGGATGCTGGTCAACTCGGTGTCGATGCGTGGCGTGGTGGTCATCGGAGAGGGCGAGAAGGACAACGCCCCGATGCTGTTCAACGGCGAAGAGGTGGGCGACGGCACCGGCCCGGCCTGCGACGTGGCGGTCGACCCGATCGACGGGACCCGGCTGTGCGCCAACGGCATGCCGAACGCGGTCTCGGTCCTGGCCGTGGCGGGCCGCGGATCCATGTACGACCCGTCCGCGGTGTTCTACATGTCCAAGCTGGCCACCGGCCCCGAGGCGGCCGGGATGGTGGACCTCGACGCGCCGCCGGCGGCCAACGTCCTGGCCGTGGCCAAGGGCAAGGGCTGCTCCCCGAAGGACGTTACTGTGGTCATCCTGGACCGGCCCCGGCACGCCGAGTTGATCTCCGAGGTCCGCGCGAGCGGCGCCCGGATCCACCTGATCACCGACGGCGACGTGGCCGGCGCGATCATGGCCGCGCGCGAGGGCACCGGGATCGACCTGATGCTCGGCATCGGGGGGACGCCGGAAGGCATCATCGCGGCGTGCGCGCTGAAGTGCCTGGGCGGGGTCATCCTGGGCAAGCTCGCGCCGCGGGACGAGGCCGAACGCCGCCGCGCGCTCGACGCGGGCCACGACCTGAACCGCGTGCTCACCACCGACGACCTGGTCACGTCGGACGACGTGTTCTTCGCCGCTACCGGGATCACCGACGGGGAGCTGGTCGACGGCGTCCGGTACCTGCGCGGCCACGCGACCACTCACTCGCTGGTCATGCGCTCCCGGTCCGGGACGATCCGCAGTATCAAGAGCGAGCACCAGCTCTGGAAGCTCCGCGCGTACTCTTCAGTTCGGTTCGACTGAGCTGTGCTGGCCGCGGGGGTCAGCGGCGGCTGCCGAACAGGCGGAAGCGGCGGCTCCTGGGCGGCGTGCGGACGATGATCTCGCCCCCGAGGACCAGGCCCTTCACCTCGATGAGGGGCGTATCGGAGCTGGCTGGCGGCGGCGTGCCGCCGCGTTTGCGGCCGAGCACCAGGTGCCCGCTCACCACGACGGACACCCCGTCCGGCACGACCAGCCGCAGCCGGCCGCCGACCACGGTGGCGTAGAGCTGCACGTGCCGGGCCTGCAGGATGGCCTGGGTGAAATCGACCTCCACCTCGCCGAACATGGCGGTCACGGTGAGGGTCTCCGGCACCACCCAGCGGCCGCCCCGCGTGGCCGGGCCGAAGATCCCGCTGATCACCCGGCCGCCGTCCAGGCGCACCGGCTGAGCGGACGCCACCGCCAGGTCGGTGGTCAGGTCGGCCAGCTCGCCGAGGGTCCGGGCCGTGCAGGCCCGCTGGACTCGTTCGGCGTGCTCGTCGGGAGTGAGCCGCCCGTCGCTCACCGCATCGGTGAGCAGGGCCAGCACCCGGTCTCGGTCAGCATCTGATGCCCGCAGGTTACGCGGTGCCGGCCGTGTGCTCATGAGCTTTGCTTTCTGACTCGCTCTGCTGTACGTGACGGGGGGGAACGTGCTACCCATTTTCCATGACAGACGGAGCGATCGAAACGGTGATGGGCCGGACCAGCCAGGAGCAGATTCGCCTGGTCCGCTTCCTGTACGCCGACCACGGCGGGATTATCCGCGGCAAGGCGTCCGGTACCGGGCATCTACGGGAGCGCATGGCCAGCGGCATCGGGCACACCGTGGCGATGATGGCCATGTCCATGCTCGACCAGCTGCAGCCGGTACCCGGGATGGGGCCGGTTGGCGAGGTCCGGATCCTGCCCGACCCCAGCACGTTCGTCCCGCTCCCCTACGCGCCGGGCGCCGCGGCGATGCTCGCGGACCTGGTCAAGCCGGACGGATCGCCGTGGGAGGCGTGCGCCCGGACCTTCCTTAAGCAGGCCATCGTCGAGCTGGCGGGCGAGGGGTACGCGATGCAGGCCGCGTTCGAGCCCGAGTTCACCATCGGCCGCCGCGAGTCCTCCCCCGCCGGGCCGTCCATCCCGGACCGGCTGATCCCGATCGACGACAGCCTGTGCTACTCCGCCACCGGCTTTCACCTCGCCCACGACTTCACCATGGAACTCGTCGAGGCGCTGGAGGCGCAGGGCCTGGTCGTCGAGCACTACTACCCCGAGCTCGGTCACGGCCAGCACGAGATGTCGATCAGGTACGCCGACGCGCTGCGCGCCGCCGACAACCACGTGCTGTACCGGGAAACCGTCCGCGGCGTGGCCTTCCGGCACGGCCTGTGGGCCAGCCTGGCTCCCAAGCCGATCCCCGACCAGGCCGGCAACGGCACCCACCTGCACGCCTCGCTCATCGAGCTGACCACGGACGCCGAGGCCGGCGGGCGGAACGTGTTCGCCGATCCCGCCGACCGGAACGGCCTGTCCCAGACCGGCTACTACTTCATCGGCGGGCTGCTCGCCCACCTGCCCGCCCTGGTCGCACTGACCTGCGCCAGCGTGAACAGCTACCGGCGGCTCGCGCCGCAGATGTGGGCCAGCGCGTACACCTGCTACGGGATGGACAACCGCGAGGCCGCGATCCGGATCTGCTCTCCGCTGCGGGGGGACCCGGGTAGTTCGGTCAACCTGGAGTTGAAGCCGTCGGATTCCAGCGCCAACCCGTACCTCGCGCTCGCCGGGCTCATCTACGCCGGCCTGGACGGCATCCGCGGCAAGATCGATCCCGGGGAGGCCATGAACGTCGACCCGTCCACCTTGAGCGAGAGCGAGCGCGCCGAACGCGGCGCCCACCGCCTGCCCGCCTCGCTCAACGCGGCCCTGGACGCGCTGAGCGCCGACTCGATGCTGATGGACGCGCTGGGCCCGCTGCGCAGCACCGCCTACCTAGCCGTCAAGCGCTCCGAGGCGGCCCACTTCGCCCACTCCACCGANNGACCCCTACTACGAGTGCTTCCAGCACTTCACGAAGATTTAGCCGGCGCAGGCCGCTGTCCGGCGGGTCGCAGTCCCGGCCGCCGGAACGTAATGACAGTGGCACCGTAACGGGAAGATCCATTAGGGTGTCACATCCATGAGGTTGGGTGAGCGGCACGCGTGTGACGCAAGTGGTTGGTGGGGCTGGAGTGGACGAAGGGGTTGAGGCTGGAGGCTTTGGGTTGGTCGTCGGCGGGGTTGAGGCGGGGGGTCCTTGGGCTAGTCGCCGGCGGTGGGGGCCAGGCCTCCGGGGCGGCCTCCGGAGTGGTCGCCGGAGCGGAAGATCGCCTGGGCGGGCTTGGCGATGACGGACAGCGGCTTGGCGATGTCCTCCAG
>PLIQ01000065.1 GCA_003140115.1 Actinomycetota bacterium
GAGCGGGGTCACGTGGCTGCAACCGGCGACGGTGAGCATGACGCCTGCGGCCAGCGCGCTGGCGAAGATGGATGACCGGCGTGGCGAGAGCTGGGAGCTCATGTCCTGGGTCCTCCTGGGTCGGCGTCGTTTCGTCATCCCGGGTATCCCAGGTGCGGACGCGGCGGTGCGGGCGTGGCCGTCTGGGCCCGGACGGCGTCCAGGGCGACCAGCGCGGCGGCGACCGCCAGTATGAGCAGTTCCGCCAGGCTTACCGCAATCAGGTGCGGGTCGTGCGGATAGTCGGTGAGCGAGGCGATTCGGTACGCTCCGGCGTCAGCGGCCAGCAGCGTAAAGGTCAGCGACCACACGCCTGATCCGGTCGCCCGGCGGGACCAGGCCCTGGGCGCGTACGCCAGACACGCGAGGGCGACCAGGACGCAGTAGAGCCCGGAAAAGTCCGGCAGCCAGGCGGCGTTGCCGGTTACCTGGAGCGCCAACAGCGGCACGGCCACCACGAGATAGCCGACGGGCAGGGCCAGCAGCCATGGCCAGCGCGCGGTCGGCGGGGCGTCCCGATGGAACGCGGTCATGGCCAGGACCGGGGCCAGATTGATCAGTATCCAGAAGGCCCACGGCCCCAACGGCGTCGGCGGCAGGGCACCGGTGAACTGGCGGTGCAGCAGGAAGACCAGATCGGGGACGATGGCCAGCGCCGCGATGAACTGGGCCGTCCGGTAGCGCCCGAGGACCAGCGCCACGAAACTCACGATCCAGGCATAGGCCACCAGGTACCACACCGTGGGCGGCAATATGCCGCCCGGCGTGCCGACCGACATGCTCGCGGGCGGCGCGGGGACCCACCCGAACGCACGATGGCTCCAGGCCGTCCGCACGAGGATGTCAAGGCCTCGTACCGCCTGGACCAACACCACGGCGAGAACCGCGCGCCGGATGGCCTGGCCCCAGGCGAAGTACCGGGGTGGAGCGCACGCGCCGCCCAGGTACAGCCGGACGGCCAGGCCGNNCGGGTCGCCGGTGAGCCAGCTGTCCAGGAAGGCGGCGACCATGTCCTCTTCCCATTTGTCCCGGTAATAGCCGGGCAGCAGACGCAGCACCCGCCGGTACCGCCGCTCCAGGTCCAGGTCGCCACTCATCCGGCTGCCTCCGCGCCGGCCTGGCCCAGTCTCAGCCGCACGACGCGAGCGGTGGCGGCACGAAGCTCGGCCTCCTCGGCCAGCGCGCGCCGGCCGTCCCGGGTCAGCCGGTAGTAGCGGCGCAGCCGGCCGTCGTGCGCCTCCTGCCGGTCGGGCTCGATCAGCCCCTCGGCAGCGAGCCGGTCCAGCACCCCGTACAGGCCGCCGATCTTCAGCTTCACCCGGTCCTGGGACAGCTCGGCCACCTCGCGCACGATGCCGTACCCATGCCGCGGGCCATCGGCCAGCGCGGTGAGCACGAAGAACGCCTGTCCTGTCATGGGCTTGGCCGCCATCCCGCCAATATAATGGAAACCAAGATATTAGTCGAGACCGGTGCACCCGCCCGCGGGTGGAATCACGGCATCGTCACGGTGGTTGCTACTGCCATGAATGTCGAGATCTGGTCTGACGTCGTATGCCCGTGGTGCTATATCGGCAAGCGCCGGTTCGAACAGGCGCTGGACTCCTTCGGCCATCCCGGCGAGGTAACGGTCAGCTACCGGTCCTTCGAGCTCGACCCGAACGCGCCTGCGCAGCGCACCGGAACCCACGCCGAGCACCTGGCCGGCAAGTACGGCATGACGGTCGCCCAGGCCGAACAGGCCAACCAACAGATGACCGAGCGAGCGGCCGCTGACGGCCTGGAGTTCCGGTTCGATATCATCCGCGGCGGCAACACCTTCGACGCCCACCGGCTGCTCCATCTGGCCAAGGATCACGGGCTGCAGCCGGAGATGAAGGAGCGCCTGATGCGCGCCACCTTCACCGAAGGTCTCCCGATCGCGGACCGGTCCACCCTCGTGCGCCTGGCCACCGAGGTCGGCTTGCCCACCGCGGAGGTACAGGCCGCCCTCGACGGGGACGCCTACGCCGACGCGGTACGAGCCGACGAGCAGCAGGCCGCGCGGTACGGCATCAACGGCGTGCCGTTCTTTGTCGCCGACGGCAAGTACGCGGTCAACGGTGCGCAGCCGCCCGAGGTGCTGCTGCAATTCCTGCAGCGTGCTTACGACGATGCCAGCCAGCTCACGCCGGTTGCCGCCACAGCTGGCGGCAACTCCGAAGCGAGCTGCGACGGCGACTCCTGCGCGGTCTGAAATGTCGGTGGGGCAAGGCAGTATGGGAGCATGCGAGAAGAGTCTGCGCTGACCGGCGCCGATGCCCTGGACAGCTTCTCGCTGGCCACCCGGGCCTGGTTCGAGGGGGCGTTCGCCGAGCCGACGCCGGCCCAGGCGGGAGCCTGGCGAGCCATCGGCAAGGCCGAGGACACGCTGGTCGTGGCGCCGACCGGGTCGGGCAAAACGCTGGCCGCGTTCCTGTGGGCGATCGACCGGCTGGCGGCGGTGCCGCCGCCGCAGGACCCCAGGCAGCGGACCCGGGTGCTTTACGTCTCCCCGCTCAAGGCGCTGGCGGTGGACATCGAGCGGAACCTGCGGGCTCCGCTGACCGGGATCGGACACGCCGCGCAACGGCTGGGGCTGGCCGAGCCGGACATCCGGGTGGCGGTCCGTACCGGCGACACCGCGGCCGAGGACCGCAGGAAGCTGGTCAGCAAGCCACCGGACATCCTCATCACCACGCCGGAGTCGCTCTTCCTGCTGCTCACCTCCCAGGCCAGGGAGACCCTGCGCGGGGTCGAGACGGTCATCGTGGACGAGGTGCACGCGGTCGCCGGGAACAAGCGCGGCGCGCACCTGGCGCTGTCGCTGGAGCGGCTGGACGCGCTGCGCGGATCATCGGAGGGCGGGCCGCGGCCAGCGCAGCGGATCGGGCTGTCGGCGACGGTGCGGCCTGCGGCCGAGGTGGCCACGTTCCTGGGCGGAGCGCGGCCGGTGACGGTGGTGCAGCCGCCCAGCCCCAAGCGCATCGAGCTGACCGTGGTGGTCCCGGTCGAGGACATGACCGAGCTCGATATCGTGCCGGGCCGTTCGGGCTCGGACGAGGACGGGCCGGCGCCGACGCGTTCCATCTGGCCGCACGTCGAGGAGCGGGTACTCGACCTGATCGAGCAGCACAAGTCCACGATCGTATTCGCGAACTCGCGGCGGCTGGCGGAGCGCCTGTGCGGGCGGCTGAACGAACTGGCCGCGGAGCGGGCCGAGGCCGCCTTCGAGGCCCTCGCCCTCAGCGGCTCCGGCGGGGGCGGCCGGATGCCGGCCGAGATCATGGGCCAGGCGGGCACGGCGGCGGGCGCCCCGGTGGAGGTGGCACGGGCGCACCACGGCTCGGTGTCGCGGCAGGAACGAGCCGAGATCGAGGAAGCGCTCAAGTCCGGGCGGCTGCCCGCGGTGGTGGCGACATCCAGCCTGGAGCTCGGCATCGACATGGGCGCGGTGGACCTGGTGGTGCAGGTGGAGGCCCCGCCCTCGGTGGCCAGCGGCCTGCAGCGGGTCGGCCGGGCCGGGCATAACGTGGGCGACGTCTCCCGCGGCATCATCTTCCCCAAGTACCAGGGTGATCTGGTCCAGTCGGCCGTGGTCGCCGAGCGCATGCGGGACGGCCAGATCGAGGAGCTGAAGATCCCGCACAACCCGCTGGACGTGCTGGCCCAGCAGGTGGTGGCGATGACCGCGGTGGACGACTGGCCGGTGGACGAGCTGGAGTTCTTGGTGCGCAGGGCGGCGCCGTTCAGCGGGCTGACCCGGCCGATCCTGGAGGCGGTGCTCGACATGCTGGCCGGGCGCTACCCGAGCGAGGACTTCGCCGGGCTGCGGCCGCGCATCGTCTGGGACCGGGTGGCCGGGATCATCCGGGGCCGGCCGGGCGCGCAGCGGCTCGCGGTGACCAATGGCGGCACCATCCCGGACCGCGGGCTGTTCGGCGTGTTCCTGGCCTCCGACACCAGCCGGCAGCCGCGACGGGTCGGGGAACTCGACGAGGAGATGGTGTACGAGTCGCGGGTCGGCGACGTGTTCGTGCTGGGCGCCAGCTCGTGGCGGATCGAGGACATCACCCCGGACCGGGTCCTGGTCACGCCCGCGCCCGGGCAGCCGGGGCGACTGCCGTTCTGGCACGGCGACACTCCGGGACGGCCCGCCGAGCTGGGCCGGGCCATCGGGGCGGCCTGCCGTTCGCTGGCGTCGGCGTCCGAGGCGGAGGCTTTGGCTTCGCTGGAGCGGGCCGGGCTGGACGACCTGGCGGCCCGGAACCTGATCAGGTACCTGACCGACCAGCGCGCGGCCACCGGGTACGTGCCCGACGACCGGACCCTGGTCGTGGAACGGTTCCGCGACGAGCTCGGCGACTGGCGGGTGGTGCTGCACAGCCCGTACGGCGACCGGGTGCACGCGCCGTGGGCACTGGCCATCGCGGCCCGGCTGCGCGAGCGGTACGGCGGGATGGACGTGCAGGCACTGGCCACCGACGACGGGATCTTGATCCGGGTGCCGGATGCCGACGAGCCGCCGCCGAGCGGGATCGTGCTGCTCGATCCGGACGAGATCGGCGACCTGGTCACGGCCGAGGTGGGGGCGAGCGCGCTGTTCGCGTCGCGGTTCCGGGAGTGCGCCAGCCGGGCGCTGCTCCTGCCGCGCCGCCAGCCGGGTCGCCGCACCCCGCTGTGGCAGCAACGGCAGCGCTCCGCGCAGCTGCTGGAGATCGCCAGCCGGTACCCGGCGTTCCCGATCGTGCTGGAGACGGTCCGGGAGGTCCTGCGGGACGTGTTCGACGTCCCGGCCCTGACCGAGCTGCTGCGGGACATCGCCGCCCGCCGGATCCGGATCGTCGAGGTGGAGACGGCGACACCGAGCCCGTTCGGGAAGTCGCTGCTGTTCCGGTACGTCGGGGCGTTCATGTACGAGGGCGACGCGCCGCTGGCCGAGCGGCGCGCGCAGGCCCTGTCGCTGGACTCGGCCCTGCTGGCCGAACTGCTCGGCCAGGACGGGCTGCGGGAGCTGCTGGATCCTTCGGTCGTCGCGGAGACAGAGCGGGACCTGCAGCACCTGTCGGAAGGCCGGCGCTGCCGCGACCTGGAGGGCGTTGCTGACCTGCTGCGGACGGCGGGGCCGCTGACCGCGGCGGAGGTTCGTTCGCGGTGCGTGGATGGCGCGGGCTCGGATTCGTGGCTAACTGATCTGGCCACGGCGCGCCGGGCCATCCAGGTGCGGATCGCCGGGCAGCCCATGTGGGCCGCGATCGAGGACGCGGGCCGGCTGCGGGACGCCCTCGGGGTGCCGCTGCCGATGGGCGTGCCCGAGGCGTTCACCGAGCCGGTCGCCGATCCGCTGGGCGACCTGGTGGCCCGGTTCGCGCGGACGCACGGGCCGTTCGCCACGGCCGCGTTGGCCGGGCGGTACGGGCTGGGTGCCGCCGTGGTGACGATGGCGCTGCGGCGGCTCGCGGCCGACGGACGCGTGGTCGAGGGCGAGTTCCTGCCGACCGGTTCGGCGGCGGGCGGGACCGAATGGTGCGACGCGGAGGTGCTGCGCCTGCTGCGCCGCCGCTGCCTGGCCCGGCTGCGCAAGGAGGCGGAGCCGGTCCCGCCGGAGGTCCTGGCCAGGTTCCTGCCCGCCTGGCACGGGATAGGCGGGCTCGCGACCGGGACTGACCGCGGGCCGGGCACCGGTCCCGGCGGCGGCGCGAGGCGGCGGCGGGCCGACGCCGGGGCGGTCCTGGAGGTGGTGGAGCGGCTGGCCGGGGCGCCGGTGCCGGCGTCCGCACTGGAGACGCTGGTCCTGCCCGGGCGGATACCCGGCTACTCCCCCGCCCTGCTCGACGAGCTCACCTCGGCCGGCGAGGTCGTCTGGTCCGGCGCGGGCGCGCTGCCCGGCGGCGACGGCTGGCTGGTGCTGGCGCCCGCCGACGGCGCCCCGCTGATGCTGCCCGAACCGGGCGAGGTCAGCATGACCCCGCTGCACGAGGCCGTGCTCGAGGTGCTCAGCGGCGGCGGTGCGATGTTCTTCCGGATGCTCAGCGACCGTGCCGCGGCCCTGCTCAGTGGTTCCGGGCTCAGTGNNCCGGGCTCAGTGGTTCCGGGCTCGGCGGTTCCGGGACCCAGGCTGGGTCGCTGCCCGATGACGGCGAGGTGGCGGCCGCGCTCTGGGACCTGGTGTGGGCCGGGCTGCTCACCAACGACACCCTCGCCCCGCTACGGGTCACGCTCGCTGGCCAGCAGCGCCGGACGCCCGCGCCGGCCCGGGTGGCGGTGCCGCGGCCTCGGCCGGGCGGTCCCGGCCGACGGTACGGCTTCGGCCGCCCCGCGATGCCGACGCGTACCGGTCCGCCGACGGTCAGCGGCCGGTGGTCGCTGCTGCCGGGCCGCCTGACCAGCGAGGCCCACGGGACTGGCCGCGACAGCGCCCAGACCGTCCGGGCGCACACGCTGGCCCTGACGCTGCTGGAGCGGCACGGCGTGCTGACCCGCGGCGCGGTCGCCTCTGAGCGGATCCCCGGTGGGTTCGCCGCGGTGTACCCGGTGCTACGGGCCATGGAGGAGGCCGGCCAGTGCCGGCGCGGGTACTTCGTGGAGGGCCTCGGCGCGGCCCAGTTCGCCCTGCCCGGCGCCGTGGACCGGATGCGGGCGCTGGCTGACCGGTCGCGCGTCGCTGAGCCGGGCGCCCGGGCGTCCATTTCTGCCGAACGGGCCGTGGTGCTCGCGGCCGCCGATCCGGCGCAGCCGTACGGGGCGGCGCTGCCGTGGCCGGACCGCCCCGTCGAGACACCGTCCTCGCACCGGCCGGGCCGCAAGGCGGGCGCGCTGGTCGTGCTGGTCGACGGGTCGCTCGTGCTCTACGTGGAGCGAGGCGGGCGGACCCTGCTGTCCTGGACCGATGACCCGGAGCTGCTGGGCCCCACGGCGACGGCGCTGGCCGCGTCCGTCCGCGGCGGCGCGCTGGGCCGGCTGAGCGTGGAACGCGCCGACGGCCTGACCGTCGGGTCCGGCATCCATGACTCCCCGCTCGCGCGGGCGCTGGAGGCGGCCGGCTTTCGTCCCACTCCGCGCGGCCTGCGCCTTCGGGCGGGCTGAGCCGGCGCCCGGCAGTGCTAAATAGCCACCCATAAGCCGCAAAACGCTATTAGCATAATCCATTACCATTGTGTGTCGTCTTATGGAAAGTGCGGATTTCGCGGCTTCCGGGAAAGTAATCTGGCCCCGAGGCTAGGGCGGTCGCCCGCGGGTGACGCGCCAGGATGAGCTCGTTTCCTGGGAGAGGTCGATGCCGGATCGGTCGTCATATCAGGGCCTGCCGGAGGACTGGAATCACGGCAGCCACGCCGGGCGCGGGCCGTTCTCCGCGCCCGAGACAGTCAACGGTTACGGCGCGGAGCCGACGGGCTCGCACCGAGCCAGACCCGCCGACGCGTACATGACCAGGCCCGCCGATGTCCATAGCGCGGCGACCGCCGACGCGCTCGGGGCCAGGGAGGATTCGTACGGGGCGGCCGATCCTTTCGGGCACGCCGATCCGTTCGGGGCCAGGGCCGCCGACCCGTTCGGGCCGGCGGTGACCGCGGCCTTCGGCACGGTGACGAGCGAGGGCGGGACGGCGCGTCCGGACACCGAGCGCCCGGCGACCATGATCGGCGAGCCGGCGACGGGCAGGGCCGCGGATTCCCGGGGCTTCGTGGGCGCCCTGTTCGATTTCGGATTCACCTCGTTCGTGACGCCCAAGGTCATAAAGGTGCTCTACATACTGATCGTCATAGGCACCGTAGTAAGCGCGCTGGTTTTTACGCTCCTCGCATTCAAGGCCAGCACGGCATTCGGGATCTTGACGCTGGTGTTCGGAGATCCGCTGTTCATCCTCATCGTGCTGGCGATTTACCGCGTAGTCCTGGAGTTCTTCATGGTCACCTTCCGGGTCGCCGAGGACATCCGGGCCCTGCGCGAGCGCGGCGACCTGCGCTGATCGCTGGGCCCCCGGGGTCTGCTCGGGCGGCGGTATGTTCGCACGGTGAAGGCAGATAGTTATGCCTGACCCAGGGGGCGGTAGCGCCCGGCCCGGCGCGGCGGCCAGTGGCGTTGCTCTGGCCGTGCTCTCGGCCGGGACCTTCGGGACGTCGGGGATATTCGCTTCGGTGCTGATCAGTGCCGGATGGAGCCCGGCCGCGGTGGCGATAGCCCGGCTGGGCGGAGCAGCGGTGCTGCTCACCGTCCCTGCTGTGGTGCAGTTGCGTGGCCGCTGGGCGCTGCTGCGCCGGGCGGCGGGCCGGGTCGTGATCTATGGCCTCGCGATCGCCTGCGGCCAGCTGTTCTACTTCAACGCTATTGAGTCGATCCCGATCGGGCTTGCGGTGCTGCTGGAGTACCTCGGCGTGGTGCTGGTGGTGGGGTGGCTGTGGGTGGTCCGCGGTCAGCGGCCTGGCGGGCTCACGGTGGCAGGCGTGGTGGCGGCGATCGCCGGGCTCGCGTTCGTGGCGGATCTGGCCGGGACGTCCCAGCTGAGCCCGACCGGGATCATGTGGGGCTTGGGGGAGGCTATCTGCCTTGCCGCTTACTTCCTGCTCTCGGCTGCAGCCGGTGAAGCGGTCCTGCCGCCGCTGGTCATGGCGTGGGGCGGGTTGTCCATCAGCGCAGTCTTCCTGGCGGCGGCCAGCGGGACCGGAATGCTGCAGGTCACGGCGAATGCCGGCGACGCCGAACTCCTGCACCGTGATGTCAGCTGGATCGTGCCGGTACTGGAACTGTCGTTTGTGGCGGCGGTGATCGCCTATGTCGCCGGCATCGCCGCCGCCCGGCGGCTGGGAGCCAAGCTCGCCTCGTTCACCGGAATCGCCGAGGTGTTCTTCGCGGTGCTCTACGCATGGCTGCTGCTGGGCCAGTTGCCGTCGCATATGGAGTTCGCTGGCGGCGCGTTCATGCTCGCCGGCGTCCTCCTCGTGCGCGTTGATGAGACCAAGCGGTGTGCAATGACTTGAGAAAAAGTCGGGTCAGTACGGTGGCCAGATAAAAGGAAGAGGCGTACCGGGGTTCACCCGGCGCGGGCG
>PLIQ01000281.1 GCA_003140115.1 Actinomycetota bacterium
GATCGAGACCGCGATCTCCGGCAGCAGCCAGGCGATCCCGGCCGAGGAACGCGACTACGTGCAAGCCATCCGGACCGCGGCAGACGCCGAAACCAAGATCGCCATCTACGCATCGGCCATGCGCGGCATCGCCGGCCGCATGGCACCGGTCCTGTCCATCATTCAGCAGGCCGCGCCCGCCGAGCCCGAGCTGGCCGCGCTGTGGCGCCAGATCGCCGACCGCCGCGCGGTGAACATGCGCCTGTTCGTTACCGACCTCGCGGCAGTCGCCTCCCTGCGCGTCGATCCGGGTGAGGCCGCGGACATCATCTGGGCCACCAATGCGCCCGAGCTCTACCAGCTCCTGGTGAGCCAGCGGGGCTGGAGCCCCGAACGGTACGAGCACTTCCTCGCCGACACCTGGCGCCGCCTGCTCCTCGCCGACTAGCCAGCTCGGTCAGTTCCCCGGCGCAACCGCGGATTCCGGCCGCGGGGCGCCTAGGTGACCGGGCGGCCGCCCTGGGCGGTGAGCTGATCCGCCGGCAGGCCGGCNNACGGGGAGCAGGTACCGGTAGTCGAAGTCGGCGACCGCGATCGGGAACACGAGCAGCACGACGGCGGTGACCCAGGGCAGCATGCTGCCGGTACGCGGGGCCCACGCCAGTCGAGGAGCCCAGGCTAGGCGGGGGGTACGGGCGCGGGGACGGCGGATGCGAAGCACGCCGCCGGGTCCGGTGAGCAGGATCAGCCCGAACAGCGGGCCGTAGGTATAGAACACCCGCTCGTACCCGTCAATCAAGGTGGCGAACGGCTCGACGACGCGGCTCGGGGTCGCGTGACCGTACTGGACGGCGTCGGAGCTGGACGGCGCCAGGTTCCATCTCGGCATGATCGGCATCGTGCCGTCCCGCAAGCGCCTGGATCTGGCTCTTGACGTGCTGGAAGAGCTGCGCCGCGAAGATGACAGGTACCTGATGTTCATCAAGTCGGGGATGCCGTGGGAGCACTGGTGGGTGTGGCAGAACCCGGCNNGTGGCTGCGCCGCGTCGGCTTCGTGCTATCCACCAGCGACGACGAGAGCTTCCACGTCGCTCCCGTGGAAGGCATGGCGTCCCGGGCGGTCCCCGTGCTGCGGCACTGGCCCGGCGCCGAGACCATCTACGACATGCGCTGGATCCACCGCTCCGGCGCAGATGGCCGCCGCGATCATCGCATACGAGGGCGACGACGACTGGCGCCTGGCGGGGGACGAGGCCCATGCGCAGGCGGCGGCCGCGTTCGGCCTGGGACGGGTGTGCGAGGCGTGGCGCGGCCTGCTCACCACCGACCTCGACCCGGCGGTGCCCGGACCGATCCTCGAGCTGCTTGGGTCCCGCTGACCGGCATGTACTTCACGCTCGCGATCAGCGCGGCCACCCGCCAGAGCTGCACCGCACTGGTCAGCGCGGCGCAGGACACCGATCCGCGGGTCATGCCGATCCCCGGCCCGGCGCGGGTCGCCTGGCGGACGCCCGACGAGCGCACCGCCGCCGCCCACCGCGGTCGGCGCCGGGCCGCTCCGCGCGCTTGACGACTTCTACCTGGTGAACCGGGCCGGGCGGTGGTCCGCCGCGGCCCGCCAGGCTTACCTGATCCGCTCGCCGCTGGTCCAGCCTTTCTTCAGCGACCGGGTGATCCGGGCCGCGCGCGCCGTTCCGCTCCGGCAGCGGATGAACGATCAACTGCACCGCGACGTGATCGCGTCGCTGCGCCCTGAGCTGCTCGGACTGCCGCTCGCGGACCACCCGTGGCAGGGTCAGCGGGCGACGGCGGACGGCGTGCTGTCGGGCCGGCCGGGGGCGGCCGCCCCGCCGGACTGGCGAGGGAGCCACGCGACGACCGGGTTCTTGCGGGAGTACGTCCTTGACCACGGCGGGGCGGCGCAGCTGTTCGGCATCGTGAGCCGGCGGGCCGCCGAGCGTGCGCTGCAGCCTGCGCAGGCCGACCCGCAGGCGGCCTGGTCGCTGGCCACCCTGGCCGCGCTGCTGTCCGGTGACTGGCTGAACGCGCGCATGACGGTCAGCCCGCCGTCAGCCGGGCAAGCCCAGGACGGCTCAGCGGTGAGCGGTCAGCCGCGGCCGTAGCGGGCCTCGGCCTGCCAGAAGAACACCACTCCCACCGCGAGCGTGACGACGGCCCAGCCGAGCGCGGCCAGCCACAGCTCGCTGGTCGCGAAGGTTGGGTGGCAGAAGGCCTGCAGGGGAGGATTCTTCGTCGCGGTGAAGGCGGCGCACTTGGCCGCGTTGAACGGCTGGGCCCCCGGTGCGTCGGTGCGCTGCGTGGCCATGATCGCGTACCTGGTCAGCGTGATGTATACCGCCGCCGGGTTGAGTGACAGCACGTTCTTGGCCCACTCCGGCAGTGAGGCGGGCAGCGAGGCGATGCTGTACATGACCCCGCAGAAGTACCGCCAGATCCGGGTCAGGAACGGGACCAGCTGGCTGACGTCCTGCGCGCCGGCGCCCAGCCGGGCCATGATCAGCGCGGCGCCCATGTTGAACGTGGCCTGCAGGACCATGACCGGTGCCAGCAGCAGCCAGTACCAGGTGAGCGGTTCCCCCGTGCTCAGCACGATGGTGAACAGCACCAGCATGGACAGCAGCAATTGCTGGAACTCCACCATCACGTACGCCAGCGGCAGGCAGGCTCGCGGGAAGTGCAGCGCGCGGATCAGGGCGATGTTGGCCCGCATCACGGTGGAGCCGACCACGATCGACCGCTCGGTGAAGCCGAAGATGAACACCCCGGTGACCAGGTAGGCGATGTAGTGGCTGATGCCGCGGTTGGCCTGGAACAAGATCCCGAAGACCAGGTAGTAGACCGCCGAGTTGAGCAGCGGCGTGAGCACCTGCCACAGCTGGCCGAGCCTGGCCTCGGTGTACATGGACACGCTGCGCGCCGTGGAGTAGGCGACGATGAAGTGCCGTCGCTGCCAGACCAGGCGCAGGTAGGAGATCAGGCTGGGCCGCGCGGAGCTAGGACGCAGCCCGTACTTGGCCGCGAGTTCGGCCAGGCTCTCGCCGCCCTCAGGCGGCTGAGCGAGATCCTCGCCGTCGGCGGCGAGCAGCGTCCCGTTCAGCAGGCTGCCTGGAGCGGTCAGCCGCCCGCGTTCGTCCATGACAGTGGAGTCTATTGATCAGGACAGGTGGCCGGTGTCATTGAACGACCGGAGCACGGCCGGTCCGTCCGGATACCAGTCGATCTCCGACAGTGCCGCGATGTCCAGGTGCATTCGGTACAGGGCGGCCGGCGGGGCCAGCAGCGCCGCGGTGACCAGCGTCTTTATCGGCGTGACGTGGCTGACGATGAGCACTGTCTGGCCCGCCTGGGCGGCCAGCACGCGGTGCAGGGCGGCGGTGACCCGCGCGCTCACGTCGGTGAAACTCTCCCCGCCCGGCGGGGCGACTTCCGGGTCGGCCAGCCAGGCGGCGACCTCGGCCGGCCAGCGTTCCCGCACCTCGGTGAACGTCAGGCCGTCCCAGGCGCCGAAGTCGGTCTCCCGGAACCCGTCGTCGGTGACCACGGCGGCGCCGGTGACGGCCGCCACCTGCTGAGCGGTCTGAACGGTCCGCAGCAGCGGCGACGTCACGATCACACCGAAGCCGGCTGACGCCAGCCGTTTGGCCGCGGCGGCGGCTTGCTGGACGCCTATGTCGGTGAGCGGCGGGTCGGAGCGGCCCGCATACCGCTTCTGTACCGACATCGGCGTCTGCCCGTGCCGCAGCAGCAGGGTGACCGTGGGCTGGTCCTGGGCGGCCTGCCAGTGCGTCCCGGGCCGCACGTTACAGGCCAGACTCGGGCGTGCGGACCAGGATCCGCCGACACTCCTCGCACCTGAGCACCTCGTCGGGGGCGGATCCCCGGATCTGGTTCAGGTCCACCGTGTTGAGGTTCAGGTGGCAGCCTTCGCAGCGACCCGCCCGCAGCGCGGCCGCACCGACGCCCCGGGTGTCGCGGATCTGCTCGTAGAGCTTGAGCAGGTCGGCAGGCACGTCGGCGACGACGGTACCGCGCTGCTCGGTGGCCTTGCCCGCCTGCTCGTCGATCTCCTTGAACGCCGCGTCGCGGCGCGCCGCCACCTCGGCCGTCTCGGTGCCCAGGCTGTCGCGTTCGGCGCTGAGCTCGTCTCGCCGGCTGACCAGGCCCTCGCGGCGCTCCATCAGCTCGAGCACGATCTCCTCCAGATCGCCCTGCCTGCGGCGCAACGACTCAATCTCGGACTGCAAGGTGGCGAGCTCACGGGCGGCGGACACCTGCCCGGCGTCCAGCCGGGCGCGGTCCCGGTCGATCCTGCTCCGGACCTGCTCCACGTCGCGCTCCGCCCGGTTCTCCTCCCGGGAGAGGTCGCCTAGCTCGGTCTCGGTCACGACGATCTCGTCCTTGAGCTCACTGGCCCGGGCCTCCAGGCGGGCAAGCTCGGCGACTTCGGGCAGGCTGCGCCGACGGTGGTCGAGGCGGCCGAGCTCGGCGTCGAGGTCGGCCAGTTCGAGCAGCCGAAGCTGGCTCTGTGGTGATGCCTTCACGGCTCCCAACGTTAGTCCCCTCCGGGCACCATCTGGGGTTCCGGGGTTAAGCAGGCTGCAGCAGATCGGTGAACCGCCGGCCGAACAGGTACGCGTCGCCGGGCCAGCGCGCGGAGAGGTAGTTGCGGTCCTGGACGACGAAGGCCGGGGTGTCGTCGGTCGCGGTGCCGCGCGCGGACAGCGTGCGCGGTCCCCGGCTGAACTGGCGGGCCGGGTCGTCCAGCGCCGCCGTGACCTCATCCTCGACGTAGGCGGGATAGGTGCGGTAGTACCGGCCCAGCCGCCAGGCCGTGGCCAGGTAGGCCGAACGCTCCATGTACTTCGGCAGGCACGTCGTCCGCCGGTCGGCCAGGACACTGCGGCCGGTGTCCGGATCGCGGGTGCGGGCCAGCACGAGCACGCCGTGGCAGATCGCGCCGACCGGCCGGCCCAGGGCCCAAAAGCGTGCCACCTGCGCCTGGAGCACCGGCGACCCGAGGTACTGGCGCATTCCGGGGGCGTGCCCGCCGGGCAGCAGCAGCCCGTCGAAGGCGGCCGGATCCAGGTCCGCCCACGCCTGCGTCGCACTGAACTCCGGCGCCCGGCTCAGCTCCTGGTACTGCTCGATGGCCTCCGGTGCCGCGCCGAGCTTGCCGAACAGGACCCCGGTCAGCAGGCGGGGGTCCGCGGCGGGGATGGTCCCCGGTCGTTCGGTGGCGATCACGACCTGGTGGCCCGCGTCGCGCAGGATCCGCCACGGCACCGCGACCTCGGTGACGTCAAAGTCCCGGTCCGGAAGCGGCATCAGCACGCGCATCCGCCCATAATCTCATCAACATCGCGGCGTGCTAGAGGTTGTCAACCGTTAGTGTTCCTGGAGCGATGAAGGGAGGCTCGATGGACGGCGAAGCCGATCGGGAGTTCGCGAGACTGGCGGGCGAGTACCTGGACGACCGGGCGGAACGGCATCCGGAACTAGCCACCAGCCTGGGCGACCACCGGTTCGACGACCGGCTGGGCGATCCGTCCCCGGCCGCCCGGGCCGACGAGCGACGCTCCCTGGACGGCTGGGCCGCCCGGCTGGACATCCTGGATCTCGGTGCGCTGTCGGCCGAGCACCAGGTCGACGCCGCCATGATGGCGGACAGCGTGGCCCGGCAGGTGTTCGAGCTCGACGAGCTGGCCGAACACACCTGGAACCCGCTGCTGGCCAACCCGGGGCGGGCCATCTACCAGCTGCTGGCCCGGGACTTCGCCCCGCTGCCGGACCGGCTCGCCTCGGTGGCCGGCCGGCTGGCCGAGGTTCCCGCCGTCCTGGCCGAGGCCCGCAGGCAGCTCGGGGCCATGCCCAGGGTGCACCTGGAGACCGCCATCGGGCAGTTCGACGGGACGATCGCGCTGGTCGGCAAGGAGCTCGACGCTGCCCTCACGGCCGCACCCGGATCCGAGCCGCGGCTGGCCGAGGTCCGCCCGGCCGCCCTGGAGGCCCTGGCCGAGCACCGAGCCTGGCTGTCCGCGCGCCTGGCTGCCGCGGCGCCCGGGCCCGACGGCGACCGGGACCCGCGGATCGGGCCGGAGCGGTTCGCCCGCAAGCTCTCGCTCACCCTGAGCGCCGCCGCCGACGCGGACGCCATCCTGGCCCGGGCCCACGCCGACCTGGACCGGGTCAGCGAGCAGATCGCCGAGCTCGCCGCGTCGATGGGCGGGGCGGCGGTGCCCGGCCCGTCGGTCGTCCGGCAGGTACTCGACCAGCTGGCGCAGGACGTGCCCGACGACGCCACCATCCTGGGCTTCTGCCGGGACGCCCTGGCCGCGCAGATCGCGTTCGTCACCGACCACCGCCTGGTCACGGTCTACGACGATCCGGTCGAGCTGATCCCGATGCCGGAGATCGACCGGGGCGTGGCCGTGGCCTACTGCGACTCGCCGGGCCCGCTCGAGCCGACGCCGCTGGCCACGTTCATCGCCGTCTCGCCCACGCCGACCGACTGGACCCCGCAGCGGGTCGCCTCGTTCTACCGCGAGTACAACCGGCACATGGTCCACAACCTGATGGTCCACGAGGCGATGCCCGGTCACTACCTGCAGCTGCAGCACTCCCGGCGCTTCGGTGGTTCGCTGACCGCGATCCGGGCCGCGCTGCGGTCAGGGTCGTTCGTCGAGGGCTGGGCGGTGTACGCCGAGCGGATCATGGCCGAGCAGGACTACCCGGGCGACGGGGACCCGCGGGCGGTCCACATGCAGCAGCTGAAGATGCAGCTGCGCATGATCATCAACGCCATCCTGGACGCCCGCGTCCACGGCCACGGCATGACCGAGGCGCAGGCGATGGCCCTGATGACCGAGCGCGGGTATCAAGAGGACGGCGAGGCCGCCGGCAAGTGGCGCCGGGCGCTGCTCACCTCGGCTCAGCTGTCGACCTACTACGTCGGGTACACCGAGGTCGCCGACCTGGCTCGCGATCTGCGGGCCGCGGATCCGGTTCTGGCCGACCAGGAGGTGCACGACCGCATGCTGGCGCATGGCTCGCCGCCGGCCCGGCTGCTGCGCACGCTGATCGCGCCCTGATCGTGCCCTGCTCATCCGCGACGAGCTCCGGCCCGGCCCCGGCTCAGGCCTCGCTTTCCCTTTCCGCCCTGAGCCCTGGCCACCGCTCCAGCCGGTCATGATGCTGGGTGCAGTACCCGTCGTCGTGGGTGGACTTCCGGGAGCAGTACCGCGCGTTACGCTCGTAGGCGTCGGCCACCCACTCGCGACACTGCCGGGGGTCACGGGTCAGCTCAGCGGCTTCCCGCTCAGCCTGCCTGGAGAACTCTGCCCGGGCGCGCACCGGTTCCAGGTACGCGTAGAGCCTGGCCGAGTCCAGCAGCCGACCGCGGTTCTCGGTGTTCAGCTCACGGAACAAGGCGAGCAGGTCGTTCTCGTCGCCGGTCACCCCGGCCGCCCTTCTTTGCCTGGTATCAGGCGTCGCCTGGTATCAGGCGTCGTGACTACCAAGCCGTCACGCCGGCGTTTAAGCCCAGTGTACTTGCCGTCCTCCGGGCTGTTAGCTGTGCGTGACCGGGTCAGTTACGCACGGCCACCACCGGTTTCGGCGGGCTCGGGGCCGCGCCGGAGATGCGGCCGGTCCGCCAGAAGAAGGTCCGCTCGCCCAGTGCCCACCCGGTCGACGTGATCAGGTAGATCCCGGCGGCGAGCGGAACGAACGCGGCGATCACCACGGTCAGGTAGGGCAGGACCCGGATGAGGGCACCCGGTGCGTTCGGCCCGACTGCACTGGCCTGCCCGGCCGTCATCGCCTGCCCGGCCGTCATCGCCTGCCCCAGGCGGACCGACAGCCAGCACAGGCCGATCAGCAGCGCGAAGACGCCGAGGAACACCAGACCATGCGGGCTCACAGGTCCGGCGCCGGCCAGCCAGTGACTGCCCAGCGGCACGTCGAACAGGTCGCGGGTGAGCAGCGTGTTCGGCTTCCCGCCGATCTGCGCCGAGCGGAACAGCAGGTACACCACGGACAGCAGCGGCCACTGCAGCAGCAGCGGGGTGAGGCCGGCGAACATGCTCGTGTCTTCCCGCTTGTACAGCGCGGTCATCTCGCGCTGCAGCCGCTCGGGCTGTTTGGCGTGCCGCTTGCGCAGCTCCTGAAGCTGCGGCGCCAGCCGGGCCTGCGCAGCCTGCCCGCGCATGCCGCGCAGGCTGAGCGGCATCACGATGAGCCGAACGGCCACGGTGAACAAGACGATCACGGCCACCGCGGCCGCGCCGCCCAGCACGGGGGTAAGGAAACTAGTGAATCCGGAGACGAGGTGGTACGCGGCGTCCACCGGGACGCCAAGAATACTTGACATGTGACAGGGAGCCTTCCAGCTGAGACGGGTCAGGTGCTGGAAGCGGCCGCGATATCCGTGTCCCCCCAAAGGGGACGAGGCCCCCGAGCCTTCGGGGGCAAGGTCAGCGGGAAGTGGCGGCCGCTGGGGCCGCCGATGGTGCTCTGGCTCTGGTCCGGCCTGCCGCGTCCGGATCGCGCTGGCGCAAGAACGCCGCCCGCCAGGACTTTTCCCGTAGCGCGCGGGCGCGACGGATCAGCGGCAGGGCGGCGGCGGTGCGGGAANNCATCGCCATCGCCATCGCCCGAACCTCCGCGACGCACCGGACCCCTGTCCGGCGGGAAACTCATTCTTAGCGTACGCCGACCGCAGCGAGCTCGAAGACGGCGGCCAGCAGTCGGTCCACCTCGGCCTCGTCGTTGTAGTGGACGAGCCCGGCGCGGACGGCGCCGCCGGAGTCCCGCAGACCGAACGCGCCGGCTAGCTCCCACGCGTAGTTGTCGCCGTTCCACACGTTGACCTGGCGGGCCGCGAGCCGGGCCGCGACCTCGGCGGGCGTGTACCCGGCCACGGTGAAGAAGGCGGTCGGCGTGCGCCGCGCGGCCTGGCCGTACAGGGTCACGCGCTCCATGCCGGCCAGGCCGTCGAGCAGGCGGGTGAACAACTCTCCCTCGTAGCGTTCCACGGCGGCCATCGACGCTAGGACCCTTTCCCTCCGGCTGCCGGCGGCCGAGGCGTCGAGCGCGGCCAGGTGATCGACGGCCGCGGCCACCCCGGCCAGGTCGGCGAACGCGGCGGTGCCCCGCTCGAACCGGCCGGGCACGCCGGACGGGGCGGGCGCGAGTTTGTCCGGATGCAGGGTCCCTAGTAGCGCCGGGTCGGCTACCACGGTGCCGATGTGCGGCCCTGACCACTTGTAGGCGCTGGTGGCGTAGAAGTCGGCGCCGAGCGCCCGCACGTCGACCGGCACGTGCGGGGTGGCGTGCACGCCGTCCACGTAGCACAGCGCGCCGACCGCGTGCGCGGCGGCGGCGATGGCGGACACGTCCGGTCTGGTGCCGACGATGTTGCTCGCCGCGGTCACCGCGACCAGCCGGGTGCGCTCGGACAGCAGCTCGCCATACTGGGCGGCCGGGAGCTCCGCGGTCGACACATCGACTTGCGCCCAGCGCAGCGTGGCGCCGCTTCGCGCGGCGGCCTGGACCCAGGGCCTGACGTTGGCGTCGTGATCGAGCTGGGACACGACCACCTCGTCCCCCGGACCCCACTGCCGGGACAGCGTGTCCGCGAGCCGGTAGGTAAGCGTGGTCATGTTCGGTCCGAGTATCACGCCGTCGGGTTCGGCGCCGGTCAGGTCGGCCACGGCGCGACGGCACTCAGCCACGATGCGGTCCGCGCGCCCGCTGGCGGGGAACGCGCCGCCGGCGTTGCCGATCCCGGCCCGGTAGGTACCGGCGATGGCCTCGATGACCGCCGCGGGCACCTGGGTGCCGGCGGCGCCGTCGAGGTAGGCATAGCCATCGGTCAGGGCCGGGTACGCCGCCCGTACGCGATTTACGTCGAAGGTCACGAACCCAAGACTCTATCCGGATCACATCTTCGGACAAGGCTGGTACCGCGGTGCAGTGCTGTTAACAACTGAGCCCAGGCCGGATCGCGTCGCGACGCGAGCAACAAGGAGTGCCACGGATCGTCGCCGTCCGGCTCGGCGTCCAGCCCGGGCCACAGCTGAGGCGTGCCGCCCCGCCAGGCGGCCAGCACCAGTTCGGGATCAGCGGGACGGTAGTCCTTGCCGAGCGACCGGGCCAGGTCCCACGCGTGCAAATGCCACTCGGCGCACGCCGCGCCCGCCATCGCGCCCACCGTGACCTCGGTACCGCGGTAGCTGTGGTGCGGCAGGTGCCAGGATGGCGCCAGCCGGCGTCCGTAGGCGCGGGCAGAGTCGGCGAACGCCGCGATGTGCTCGGGACCCGGGGCGTCCGGCAGCGCGGCCAGCTCGGCCGCGTTCTGCCGGGCCAGCTTGCGGGCGAGCGAGTCCGCGGGCGCGTTGGTGGCCAGCAGCCGGGCGAGCCGGCTGGCCGGAGCGTCATCGAGGTACTCGTGGTAATCGTCGGCCACGCACCGCAGATGGCCGGCCAGGTCCACTGCCCGCCATTCCGAACACGGCGTCCCCGCCAGCCACGTCGCCTCCGTGAACTGGCCCGCCAGTTCACAGATCACGGTCACGCCATCGCGGTAGGCGGCCAGGACACCCGCGCGAGACGCGCGGCTCACGGATGTCCGAGGCGGGTGGTGCTGCTGCGCTTCACGGTTCCTCTCCCTGCCGGTAACTCCCCGACAACCGGTTCGCGAAGCCTTCGGGTGAGCCAGCGTGCCAGAGTTATGGCCCGCCGACAAGTCGTACGGCGCAAGAAAAATCAGATGACAACCTCTCGCCCGCCCGGTTAACCTCACGACAATGCCCCCTGTATCTCCCTTGCTGGTCACGCGCGCCTCCGCCAGGGTACGGCCAGTCGGGGCACTGTGGCGGCTGCGAGGCTACCTCAAGCCGTTCCGGGTCCAGATGGTCGTCATGCTCGCCGCGGCCCTGGGCGCGGTCACCGCCGAGATCATCATCCCGCTGCTCACCAAGTCGGTGGTGGACGGGGCGATCGCGCGCGACGACCGGCGGCTGCTGATCCCGCTGGCCCTGGCGGCTATCGGCCTGGGCACGGCCGAAGCGCTGCTGAACCTGATCCGCCGCTGGATCCAGGCCGACGCGGTCGCGGCGATAGAGAAGACGATCAGGGACGACATGTACGCCCACCTGCAGCGGCTGCAGGCCTCCTTCCACGACACCTGGCAATCGGGTCAGCTGCTGTCGCGCGCCACCACCGACCTGTCCGCGATCCGCAGGTTCGCCGGCTTCGGCCTGATCTTCCTGGTCACCAACGTGATGACGTTCATCGCGGTGGTCGCGCTGCTGATCCATCTGAACTGGTGGCTCGGCCTGATCACTGGAGCGGTATTCGCGCCCGTCCTGCCGGTCTGCTTGCGGTTCGAGAAGCGCTACCGGGTGCTGTCCCGCCGAGTCCAGGACCAGCAGGGCGACCTGGCCACGGTGATCGAGGAGGCGGCGACCGGCATCCGCGTGCTGAAGGCGCTCGGCCGGGGCCGGCAGGCGGCGATCCGGCACAACGCCCAAGCCACCGAGGTCTACCGGACGCAGGTCGAGAAGGCGGGCCTGCTCGGCTCGTTCTGGGCCCTGCTCGACCTGATCCCCAACGCCGTCATCGGCATCATCATCGTGCTCGGCGCGTTCGCGGTCAGCACGCACTCGCTGACCCTCGGTGGTCTGGTGGCGTTCATCACACTCGCGCTGCAGCTGGTCTGGCCGGTCGAGGCGCTCGGCTACATCATCGCGTCCGGCCAGGAGGCGGCCACCGCGGCACAACGGGTCCTGGAGATCTTCGACGCCCAGCCGGAGATCACCGGTAAGACCCCAGACCTTGATACCGAACGAAGCGCAGTGCGTGCCCTCCACCCGGCCGGAACCCGTGGCCCACCGAAGCGCTCCCGGGGTCACCTGGTGTTCGACCACGTGTCGTTCAGGTACCCGGGGGCGGCGGAGCCGGTGCTGCGGGACATCGTGCTCGACCTGCCGCCGGGCCAGACGATGGTGCTCACCGGCGCGACCGGCTCGGGTAAGTCCACCTTGTTGCAGCTCGTACCGCGGCTGGCCGACGCCACGTCGGGATCGATCCGGCTGGACGATACGGACATCCGCGACATCCCGCTGGCCCGGCTCCGCGCGGCGATCGGCTGCGCGTTCGAGGACGCCACCTTGTTCTCGGCCAGCGTCCGGGAGAACGTCATGTTCGGCGCGCCCGACGCCGACGAGGCCGCGGTCGAGGCCGCGCTGACCGCCGCGCAGGCCCGGTTCGCCTACGACCTGCCGTGGGGTCTGGACACCAGGATCGGCGAGCAGGGCATCGCCCTGTCCGGCGGGCAGCGGCAGCGGATCGCGCTGGCCCGGGCCATCTTGGCCGGGCCGGACGTGCTGATCCTGGACGACCCGCTGTCCGCGCTCGACGTGCACACCGAGGAACGGGTGACCCGGGCCCTGCACGAGATCCTGGCCGGCGCGACCGCCCTGGTCGTGGCGCACCGGCCGTCCACGGTGTCGCTGGCCGACACGGTGGCCCTGCTGTCCGGCGGCGTGATCGCGGCCACCGGCAGCCACCGGGACCTGCTGGCCAGCAGCCGCGAGTACGCGGACCTGATGGACCTCGAAGACCTGGAGGAGAGCGCGTGAGCACCGACGCCAACGCCTGGCGCGGCGTCGCGGCGGAGAAGGCCGATGAGGTCACCGCCGGCCTGGCCGCGCTGCTGCGCGAGCGCAGCCGGCGGCTGCTCGCAGACCTGCTGCGGCCGCACCGACGCGCGGTGATCGCCACCATCTCGCTGATCGTGGTGGAGAGCCTGGCCGCCCTGGCGGGCCCGTGGCTGGTCGGCCTGGCCATCGACAACGGCCTGCCGCCGCTGCTGCACGCCCACGACGCGGCGCCGCTGCTCGCCATCGCCGGCGCCTTCGCCTTCTCGGTCGCGGTCCAGGCCGTGACGACCCGGATGTTCGTCACCATGACCGGTCGCGTCGGTCAGAAGGTGGTGCTCGAACTGCGCAACCGCCTGTTCGCACACTGCCAGGACCTGGACGTGGCCTTCCACGAGAGCTACACCTCGGGCCGGGTCATCTCCCGGCAGACCTCTGACATCGACTCGATCTCCGACCTGTTCGAGGAGGGGCTGGATTCGCTGATCGCCGCGATCTTGACCCTGCTGCTGGTCGGCACCGGCATGCTGCTGCTGGACTGGCAGCTCGGCCTGGTCGTGCTGGGCGGCTTCGTCCCGCTGACCTGGATGACGGCCTGGTTCCGGCGTGAGTCGGCCACGGCCTACCGCCGGACCAGGGAAGCCATCGCGCTGGTCATCGTGCAATTCGTGGAGACGTTCGGCGGGATACGCGCGGTGCAGGCGTTCCGCCGCGAGCCGCGGAACTCGGCGATCTTCTCCGAGCTGGGCCAGGACTACTCCGAGGCGAGCCGACACGCCTCCCGGCTCTACGCGATCTACGGGCCGAGCATCTCGCTGGTCGGCAACATCATCACCGGCGTGGTCCTGGGCTACGGCGGGCTGCTGGTCATCGACGGCGACATCAAGGTGGGCGTGCTCGCCACCTTCCTGCTCTACCTGCAGCGCTTCTTCGACCCGCTGCAGGACGTGTCGCAGTTCTACAACACGTTCCAGTCCGCGGCCTCCGGCCTGGAGAAGATCTCCGGCGTGCTGGACCAAGAACCGGCGGTGCCGGAGCCCGCGTCGCCCGCTTCGTTGCCCGGACGCGACGAAGCCTCGGCTGGGCGGCGGGTGCGGTTCGAAGCCGTCACCTTCGGTTACCGGGACAACCTCGTGCTGCCGGACCTGGAGCTGGACATCCCGGCCGGGCAGACCGTCGCCATGGTCGGCGAGACCGGAGCGGGCAAGACGACGATCGCGCGGCTGCTCGGCCGGTTCTACGACCCGCGCTCAGGCCGGGTCACGCTGGACGGCACCGACCTGCGGCAGCTGCCCAACTCGGTGCTGCGCGCCGAGGTAATCGTGATCACCCAGGAGAACTTCCTGTTCGAGGGGTCGGTCGCGGAGAACATCAGGCTCGGCCGGCCGGACGCCCCGGACGCCGACGTGCGCCAGGCGGCCGAGATGATCGGCGCGCACGACTTCATCGACGCGCTGCCCGAGGGCTACGACACCCCGGTCGGCAAGCGCGGCGGCCGGCTGTCGGCCGGGCAGCGCCAGCTCATCTCGTTCGCGCGGGCGTTCCTGGCCGCCCCGGCCGTACTCGTCCTGGACGAGGCCACCTCGCTGCTCGACATCCCGAGCGAGCGGCTGGTACAGGCTGGCCTGCGCTCCGTGCTGGCCGACCGGACGGCCGTGATCATCGCCCACCGGCTGTCCACCGTCGCGATCGCCGACCGGGTCCTGGTCCTGGACCACGGCCGGATCACCGAGGACGGCCCGCCCGACGAGCTGATGGCCGGCGACGGGGAATACGCCGCGCTGCACTCGAGCTGGGCGGCCAGCCTAGCCTGACCCGGTAAGGCGGGTCAGACGTAATGCAGGTCGGAGTCCTGGGGCTCGTCATCGACGAGGTGGTCGCAGGTGGGGCAGTACCAGCGGGCCTCGACCGGGGTCCCGCAGACCGGGTGCCGGGGCGCCTGGGCCGGGTCGGCATGCCCGGTGCCCCAGTACGCCAGCAGGCGGAGCGCCCCGGCGAGCTCCCGGCCCTCGGCGGTGAGCTGGTAGGCGACGCGCGGCGGGCGCTCGGAGTAGGGGCGGGCCACCAGCAGCCCTTCCCGTTCGAGCCGCTTGAGGCGCTCAGACAAGATGTTCGCCGCGATCCCGGGTAGCTGGTCGAGCAGGTCGTTGAACCGCCGCGGCCCGGCCAGCAGCGCCTCCACCACCAGCAGCGTCCACCGGTCACCGACCCTGGCTAGCGCCTCCGCGAGCGGTGAGGCGGCCGTTTCCCGCTGAGCCATGAGCGAAATCGTAGCCTTCCGCATTGACACTCCTCGAGTCAGTAGTAACTTGCAAATTACTACTAACCATCAAGGATGTGAGAACAGATGACAATCCTCGACGAGATCCAGACCAGCATCGCACGGCTGGCCGAGGACGGCGGTTCCTCAGTGGTGGGCATCGGGCAGCGCTGGGGCGTAGGCTCCGGCATCGTGCTCGGCGAGAACCGGGTACTGACCAACGCGCACAACGTCCGCGGCAGCCGGGTCACGGTCACCTTCGCCGACGGGCACACCGCCGAGGGGACCGTGGCCGGCACCGACGTCGACGGCGACCTCGCCGTGGTCGAGGTCGAGACCGGTCAGACTCCGGCCCTGCCATGGGCCTCCGACGCACCCGCCATCGGGACGCCTGTGTTCGCGCTGGCCAACCCGGGCGGACGCGGGTTGCGGGTGACGTTCGGGTTCGTCTCCGGTGTCGACCGGAGCTTCCGGGGCCCCCGCGGCCTGCGCATCACCGGCAGCCTCGAGCACACGGCCCCGCTGCTGCCGGGCTCCTCGGGCGGCCCGGTCCTGAACGCCGCCGGCCAGCTGCTCGGGATCAACACGAACCGCCTGGGCGAAGGCTTCTACCTGGCCATTCCCGCCGACGAGGCGCTGCGTGGCCGAGTCGACGCGCTGGCCCGCGGCGAATCTGTCCAGCCGCCCCAGCTGGGCATCGCGATCGCTCCCAGCCACGTGGCCCGGCGGCTGCGCCGCGCCGTCGGCCTTCCTGACGCCGACGGCCTGCTCATCCGCGAGGTCGCCGAGGACACCCCGGCCGCCCGGGCCGGCCTGGCCCGCGGCGACCTGATCGTGACAGCCGGCGGCCAGCCCGTCCGCAGCGTCGACGACCTGTCCGGCGCGCTGCGCGCGGCGGCGTCCGCCGGCACCATCGAGCTAACCGTGCTGCGGGGTACCGAGGAGCGCACCATCCAGGTCGTGCTCGGCTCCGGCGACCAGGCGGAGGGCCAGTCATAGCCATCCCGCCATGACTCGCCCAGCGCGGACGATCTGCAGTAAGAGTCAGCCGACTTTCGTCCCGCTTAGCAGACCCGACGGCACCGGCTGATCGTTCTTCAGCGCGTTGAAGAGCTGCAGTGCCTCGGTGCGATTCCACAGCACCGCGTCGCCGGCGTTCGCCGTAGCGTAGTTGGCGTCGGCGACCGGGACCGTGCCGGTCTGCGGGTTACGCAGTGCCGTCGCCACCTGGAGCAGGTCGTACAGGTCAGTGCCCTGGTCAACCGAGATCGAGCTGGCGGCAGCGGAGCCGAACGGCAGGGCGACGAACGGGTTGAGGTACACGCCCGGGCTCGTGGCCTTGTCGAGCAAGGCCTTGAGGAACGCGCGCTGATCCTCGATCCGCTGCAGATCCTCGTCGGCGAACGAATGACGGTCCCGGACGAAACCCAGCGCCTGCGCGCCGTCCAGGTTGTGGCAGCCCGCCGGGAGGTTGGCGCCGGAGTCGTAGTCGTGCAGCGCCGCCGGAAGGCAAATTGTCACCCCGCCGACCTGGTTCACCACGCTGACCAGCCCGCCGAACCCGATCCCCATGTAGTGGTTGATTTGCAGCCCGGTGGCTAGCTCCACGGTCTTGATCAGCAGCGCCGGCCCGCCGAACCCGAGCGCCGCGTTGATCTTGTTGTCGCCGTAGCCGGGGACCTCCACGTAGGAATCACGCGGGATGCTGACCAGCACCGGCTTGCCGCTGCCGATGTGCAGCAGCATCAGCGAGTCGGAGTTCGTGGTACCGAGATCATCGCCGACATGCAGGTTGTCGATCTGCTGCTGGGAAAGTCCCTTCCGGCTGTCCGAACCGGCGATCAGCCAGTTCTGCCCGGCGGACTGGCCGGAAAAGGCCGGGAGCGCGACCGATCGGTTCAGCTTGGAGTCCAGGTAGAAGTACGAGCCGGCCAGTGCCGCGACCAAGGCCACCACGACCACGCCGGCGATCAGGGCGATCCGCCGCCCGCGGCGGCCCGGCTGGCCCCAGAATCTCCGCCTGCGTCCGGCACCCGGTCCGGCCATCCCCGGCCGCCCCGGCGTGGGCCGCCCCGTCGCAGGCGGCTGGTCGGGCCATCCGTCGCGAGCACCGCCTGCTGCGCCGCCCGGTGCCTGACCTGTCCCGCGCTGCCCGGGGTCGTCCTGGTACCAACCCTGCGGCCAATCAGTCATGACCCCGACACCCTCGTACGCCGATACTCCGTCTGGTCGTCATCACTTTAGGTATGGCGACGCACCACTTGGGCCCGGCCCGCCGGTCGCGGCCGGCTGGAATTGAAGAGCGTCGGTCCGGGCCTGCCCGCCACGACTATTCGTGAGCAGGGGCCGGCGAGCCCCCGGGCTCCTGGCCGGGTACCCTACGGGGCATGAGACGTGGGGTCATGAACCGGTACAAGCCCAGCAGCGAGGCGTCGGCGGCCTACGGGGTCGACGCGGCGCTCGCGGCCCGGCAGGCGGAACTTCTTGACGCGGCGAACGAGGCCGAGACCCAGTTCCGCCAGGCGCAGTCCCGCCGCACCCCCGACGCCGAGCTGCGCCGGCTCGCGCTGGCCCTGGACTCCGCGCTGACCGACGCCATGCACGCCGCCTTCGCGACGCAGCGCGCGGAGATCGGCCCGCGCGGCTACGACGACCGCATCTACCGGCGCAAGGCCAAGGCCAAGCCGCACATCCACGCTCTCACCGCCGAGGCCGAGCGCCTGCTCACCCTGCGCGAAACCCATCGCCTCAACGGCATCCCGGCCGTGACGTTCGAGCCCAGCCCGCTGATGGCCGAGATCACCGAGGTCTGAGTCCCGCTTCCCGCGGAATTCATCCCCCGGCCGCGGTGAACCTTTCAGGGTGCCGCGACGTCTCCAGGTAGAAGGGACTAGTCCGGCCCCGGCTGGGCGGTCTGCGGAATGTATACACAGCAATCGATTGTTGTCACCAGGCGTGTCGCTTGCGCCATAGGATCAACAGGGGGCACAGTTGGTCTAGGCCACACCACTGGTCTGGCCCTAAAAATGGTCTAGGCCACTTGGCCGGCTAGGTCTTAGAATGGTCTAGGCCACTTGGTCGGCAGGGCACGAAAACTACATAGAAGCGTTATCAAGTGACACACAGTAGGACCTACTAGTTACAACTAGTAGTCAGTCTGTGCCAACAGAAACTAGCCGGACGCTACAGAAGGCCAGTCAGAAAACGATTCGCCTGAGCCATATAACGCTCGCGAGAGCTACGGCACACTAGCAACTATTCGAGAACACACATGAAGAACCAACCAGGAGGCACTGACATGTGCCCACACTCGCCGCCCTGTCCGGAGGCATCAGCTCCGGACCGCGAAGCGGCGCACACCGTCGTCAGCCACCCTGAGCAGGGCTGGAGCCTGCTCTGCAACGGCATCGTGATCTTCGAAGACACGGGCGAACTCTTGCCTGACGGTGCGTGCATCGCACCGCACCGGCCCACGGACCTGGCTTTCGACCGCCCGGCCCGCGTCGTACCGCGGCACGACGGGCAGGCTCCGGCGGCGTTATCCGCCACCGGCGGCACCAAGCAGGGTGCCTGATCTGCTAACCCCTTTGCTATCTCCCCGTTGAAACCCCTTGAGCGCAGCGCGCCGGGCAGCCAGTCGGCCACGGCCCCGGCGATGACGGCGCGGTGACCCCTCAGCGAGTGCGTCTCCCCCGGCACCACCACAACGCGGTCCGCATCGCGGGCCTCGGGGATCCCGAACGGGTCCCGCTCCCCGTTGACGACCAGCACCGCGGCACCGCCCTCCCCCGCAGTACGCAGTTCAGCCAGCCGGCTCTGTCCCGCCGGGCCCGGCGGCCGGAGCGGAAACGCCAGCGCGATCACGGCCCGGGCCGCGACGGCGGCGGCCGTGCGGCACGCCACCCGCGCTCCGTTGCTCCGCCCGCCCTGGACGAGCGGGACGCTGGGTACCAGCCCGGTCAGCGCGGCCACGATCTCGACCCACGCGGCGTCCTGGCGGACCGCCGAACCGGGCGCGCGAGCGCCCCTGATCCGGTACGGCTGGGTGACCCGGGCCACCAGCCCGCCGAGCCCGAGCGCGGCGTCGCGGACAGCCAGCAGGTCGGGTGAGCTCGCACTGCCGCCCGCCCCGTGCGTGAGCACCAGCAGGAACCGGACCGCGTCGGGCTCCGCCCGGTCGCCTCCGTCCAACTCGGCCCAGGCCGGCCCGGCGCCGGTCATGATCTCCACCGCATGCCCCCTGTCCGCCAGCTTGTCGCGCAGGTCGAGCGTATAGTCGCGGCGGTGAAGACCTACTCGCGAAAGGGATCACCGGTGGCAGAAAACATTTACTCAATCGCCGAGATCGTCGGCTCCTCGACCGACGGCATCGACGACGCGATCAAGGGCGCGGTGGGCCGCGCTTCGGAGACCCTGCACAACCTGGACTGGTTCGAGGTCACCGGGATGCGCGGCCGCATCGAGGACGACGGGCTCTGTCACTTCCAGGTCACCGTGAAGGTCGGCTTCCGGCTCGACGAGCGGTCCGCCTGACCGGCGCCTCCCGCCCGGTTCCCGTGGTGCGCTTAGGCTCAAGGGACGGGGCTGGACGGAGAGGCTGATGGACGAGAGTCAGGGCGGGGGGCTGATGGCCCCGCAGCGGCGTGCCCTGACCGTCGGCCTGGTCCTGACCGTCACCTTCGTGGCATCCGAGGCGCTGGCGGTGGTGACCGTCATGCCGGTGGTGGCCCGGGATCTGGGCGGCCTGCGCCTGTACGGCTGGGTGTTCAGCGGGTTCATGCTGGGCAGCGTGATCGGCATCGTGGCGGCCGGCCGGGAGGCCGACCGGCACGGGCCCGCGGTCCCGTTCGTGGCCGGGGTGGTACTGTTCGGCGCCGGCCTGGCCCTGGCGGGCCTGGCGCCCTCGATGGGCGTGCTGGTCGCGGGCCGGGTACTGCAGGGCGTGGGCGCCGGCGCAGCGCCCTCGGTGGCTTACGCCGTGATCGGCCGCAGCCTGCCGGTGACGCTGCGGGCTCGCATGATGGCGGTCCTGTCCACCGCGTGGGTCGCGCCGGGGCTGGCCGGGCCCGCGGTCAGCGCCGAGGTGGCGCGCCTGTTCGGGTGGCGGTGGGTGTTCCTGGGCTTGCTGCCCATCGTCGGGGTAGCCGGGGCGATCGCCGTGCCCGCGCTGATCCGACTCGGGCCGCCCGCCGCGAGCGGGGCCCAAGCGCACCGGATGATCGACGGCCTCCGTACCGCGGTGGGCGCCACGATGATCCTGGGCGGCCTGGCGCTCGCGACCGGTTCCGGCGCTGGTTCGCGCCGTCTGAGCGCCGTCCTGGGCGGCCTGGTCCTCGGCGCCGCGGGCGGTGCCGCCGGGCTGCCCGCCCTGCGCCGGCTGGTCCCGCCCGGCACCCTGACCGCGCGCGCCGGGCTACCCGCCACGATCCTCACCCGCGGCCTGCTGACGTTCACGTTCTTCGGCGCGGACGCCTACGTGACGCTGACCATCACCGCGATACGCCATCGGACCCCGGTCGTGGCGAGTATCGCCGTCACCGGCGCCACGGTGGCCTGGACGATCGGCGCCTGGGTTCAGGCCCGGCTGAGCGAAAGCTGGGAAGGACGCCGCCTGGTGCGCAGCGGGCTAGTGATCGTGCTGGCCGGCATCGCCGGGATGGTGCTCGCCTTGCAGCCTGGCGTGCCGTTGGCCGAGGGCCTGGCGGCCTGGACCGTGGCCGGCCTCGGGATGGGCCTGGCCTACGCGCCGATCTCGCTGATGATGCTGCAGAAGGCACTGCCCGGCCAGGAAGGCCAGGCGGCGGCGTCGCTGAACCTGGCCGACGTGCTCGGCACCGCGATCGGCATCGGCGTGGGCGGCGCGGCGGTGGCCGCCACCGCGAGCCATGACCTTCGCCTCGGCATCATGACCGCCTTCTGCGCGGCGGCAGCGGTCGGCCTGGTCGCGCTGGTGGTGACCCGCCGGCTGCCGACTGGCCCCACTTCAGCGCCGTCGCCGACCGGCCCCGGTTCAGTTCCACTGCCGACCGGCCCTAGTTCAGCGCCGTCGCCAACCGGGCATCCGGATCGGGCTGAACTCAGACCTCGAGGATCTTCTTGAGGAACTGCCCGGTGTAGCTTTCCTCGACGGCGGCGATCTGCTCCGGCGGCCCGGTAGCGACCACCGTCCCGCCACCTGCGCCGCCCTCGGGCCCGAGGTCGATGACCCAGTCGGCGGTCTTGATNNAGCACGTAGATGGTCCGGCCGGTGGCCCGGCGCTGCAGTTCCGAGGCGAGCTTGACCCGCTGTGCCTCGCCGCCGGACAGGGTCGGGGCAGGCTGGCCGAGCCGGACGTAGCCAAGGCCGACGTCGACCAGGGTCTTCAGGTGCCGGTGGATGGCGGGCACCGCCTCGAAGAACTCGGCCGCCTCCTCGATCGGCATGTCCAGGACCTCGGCGATCGTCATGCCCTTGTAATGAACCTGCAGGGTAACGGTGTTGTACCGGGCCCCGTGGCAGACCTC
>PLIQ01000337.1 GCA_003140115.1 Actinomycetota bacterium
GAGGCGGGAGCAGAGGCCTTCGGAGCCCGTCCGACCTGGACGGCCAGCATCGTCACGTCGTCGAGCAGATCGCTGACCATGAAGTCGTGCAGGGCCTGGCGCACCGCCGCCACTAGCCGGTCGGGCGGGTAGCCGGCCAGGCCGGCCAGTTCGTCGGTCAGCCGGTCGTGGAAGTAGGCGTGGTCCGGGCCGCGCGCCTGGGCCAGCCCGTCGGTGTACAGGAACAGCACGTCGCCGGTGTCCAGGGTCAGTTCCTGGGTGGCCGTCTCGGCGTCGGGAAACAGCCCGAGCGGGAGGCCGCCGCCGTCCAGCATCCGCACCCCGCCGTCCGCCCGGAGCAGCACCGCCGCGGGGTGGCCCGCGCTTGCCACGACCGCCCGCAGCCTGCCCTTTTCCCAGCTCAGGTGGGCCAGGCTGGCCGTGACGAAGCCGCCGTCAAGGGCCAGCTCGCCGGCTAGGACGATCTCGTTGGTGCCGGCCAGCACCTGGGCCGGATCGGCGCACCTGCGCGCCAGCACGCGGATCGCGTGCCGGGCCGCCGAGGTCACCGCGGCGGCCTCCTCGCCCTTTCCGCACACGTCCCCCACGGCCAGGCCCCAGCCGCCGGGGGTCTGGTAAACGTCGTAGAAGTCGCCGCCCACATCCGGGCTCTCGGTAGCGGCCAGGTAGGTCGCCGCGAGCTTCACGCCGGGGATCTCTGGCATCCGCCGCAGCAGCAGGCTGGACTGCAGCGCGTCGGCGGTGTCCGAGCGCCGCCGGAAGATCCGGCCGGCCCGGATGGCCAAGGCCATCTGCTCGCCGAGCGCCTGGACCAGCCCCAGCTCGGCCATCGTGAACCGGCCGTCCTGGGGCCGCCGGACCAGGGTCAGCACGCCGTACCCGGTCTCGCCGTCCGACAGCGGAACGGACAGCACCGACGTGGCGTTCAGCGCGGTCAGCAGCGGCTCTCCGTCCAGCCCGGCCCCGAGGATCCCGGTGTCTTCGACGTGGGCGACCACCACTGGGTGGGCGGATTCGTGCACCCGGGCCGGGATCGACCCGGGCGGCGGGTCGACCGCCGCGACCAGGCCAGCCTGGCCGGCCAGCCCCGGCTCGTCCGGGCCGACGGCAAACTGGCGCCGTAGCCGGTGCCAGCGCTCCAGGTCCACGATGGCCAGCGCGTCGAGCTCGGCGGCGATCAGCCGCGCGCACCGCTGCAGGGTCCGGGATTCGCTGAAGCCCTGGTTCTCGAGCAGCACGCGCGCGGCCGCGGTGACCAGATCCAGGTGGCGGGTAATGGTCTGCACCGAGCCGGCCGGCGGGCGGCGGGCGGAAGCGGAAGCGGAAGCGGGGGCGGGGGCGGGGGCGGAAGCCGAGGCAGTCTGGCCCGGCGGGCCGGGAAGGCCGGGGCGGCTGGGGCGGTCGGGGCGGCCGGGATCTACCTCGCGCACCGCCACGACCAGCGGGCCGGGCTCGTCGCGGACGCTCACCTGGCCGATCAGCAGCTCGCTGGGAACCAGGCCCTCCTCGCCCAGCAGGCTGGCGCGGACCAGGCGCGGCTGGCCGGTCCGGCTCACCGCGCCGAGCTGTGACTGCACCGCCGCGCGCGAGGGCAGGTTGACGAACGCGGCGAACTGGCGGCCGGTGGCATAGCCGGGCTTGGCCCCGATCAGGTCGCCCGCGGACCGGTTGACCCGCTGGACGGTCCCGTCCTGGGACACCAGGAACAGCGGCACCGGGGCGTCCTGGAAGACGGCGCGTAGCAACTGGCGTTCGGCGCTGTCCGCTCCGGAAGCCCCGCCGGTGACATGGCCTTCAGCGCTGTCACCGGCTGGCGCCTCGGCCTGGAGCAGCTCGATGGCGCCTTCCAGCTCGATGAGCGCGGCGTCGAGCATCTCGGCGGGCTCGGACCCGCGCGACCGGGCGGATCGGGCCAGCGCGGCGTAGCGTGCCGCCAGCTCAGCGACGCGCTCTGGGCGCGGAGTATCAGTCAACGACCCGGTCCGTCCGGGCTGGGGCCGCCCGGGATGCGGCGCAGGGCGATCATGGCTACGTCATCTTCCCGGGGACCGAAGATCGCCATCAGATGGTTGGCGAACGCCTCGACGTCCGCGCCCCGTACCTCCTGGGCGGCTACCCGCAGCTTCTCCAGGTTGACGTCGAGGAACACCCTTCGTTCCTCGACCAGGCCGTCGGTGAATAGCAGCGCGGTCCCGCCCGCCGCCAGGACGGCCGTTTGCGTGTGCGGGTCGTGCATGGGCAGGCCGAGGACCAGGCCGCCCTCGCCAACGTAGGCCGCCCCGGCCTGGTCGACGAGCAGCATGGGCATGTGGCCGCAGTTCACGATCTGCATCTGGCCGGTGGCCGGGTCGAGCAGGACCAGGCAGAGCGAGGCGATGATACCCGGGTGATACCGCTGCAGGACCTGGTTGACCAAGCCGGTGATGGCCAGCGGCGGGTGTCCTTCGGCGGCAAAGGCCCGCAGCGCGTGCCGCAGCTCGCCCATCACGGTGGCCGCGTGCAGCGAGTGCCCCTGCACGTCGCCGATCGCGACCAGGACCTGGTCCCGCCAGCGGAGCGCCTCGTAGAAGTCGCCGCCGACCTCGGCCTGGTCGCTGGCCGGGATGTACCGGTACGCCATGGCCAGACCGGGCACCTCGGGCAGCGCCGCGGGCAGGAAGCTGCGCTGCAGGGTCATGGCGACGAGATGCTCTTCGGCGATGGACCGCAGGGCCTCCACGGCTAGCGCGATCAGCTGGATGAGCTGGCGGAGGATCTGCAGTTCGTCGTCGCCGGGCACGCCCGCACGGTCGATCCCGATGGCCACCGGCGGCCGGCCCGGCTTCAGCCGGGCCGCGGCCACGTAGATGTCGCAGCGCAGGGTGCTGTCCGGGATCAGCCGGAGCCAATCGTCCCGCGGGATCACCGCCGCGGCGGTGCTCTGCCCGGGCCCGAGCACGCGCTCGGCGACCCGGTCGACCAGCCCGGACGGGGCGCCGCGCTGCCTGGGCTCCGGTTGCTGGGGCGACGCCGAGGTCCTGCGGGTCTGGCCGTCGGGGAAGGCCAGGACGACTATGACTTGAGCCTTGAACATCCGGGCGGCCCCGGCGGCGGCGACCCGGGCCAGCCCGTCGAAGGTGCCGGCCGCGTTGATGTCCAGGGTGACGCTGGTCAGCTCGGCCAGCAGGGCCGCCGATCGCTCGGCGCGCTGCCGGGCGCGGGAGTACCGCAGCGCGGCGACCACCACGGCCAGCAGTTCCTCCGGTTCGGACGGATCCACCAGGTAGGCGTCGGCGCCCTGGGTCAGGCCCTGCGCCCGGTCGGACACGGCCACTGCGGTGGCGGACACCTGGATCACCGGGATCGCCGCGGTCCGCGGGTCGGCCTTGATCTGCCGGCAGACGTCGAACCCGCTGATGTCGGGCAGGTGCACGTCGAGCAGGATCAGCTCGGCCTCGCCGGCCCGGGCCAGGCCCTCGCGCCCGGTGGCCGCCTCGATCACCGTGTGGCCCGCGCGTCGCAGCCAGGTGGCCATGATGTACCGCTTGGCCTCGTCGTCGTCGACCAGGAGCAGCACGGTCGGCTGGTCGGCCATCAGGGGCTCCGGATGACGCCGCGGATGGTGAACTCCAGCCGATCCCGGGTGAGCTCGTCCTTTCTCAGCATCGCGGAGGCCCGCGCCGGGGGTGCCACGTCGGCCCCGGTGACCAGGATCGCGGGAATGGACGCGGGCAGCCGGGACAGTAGCGTGCCGCCGTCCATCCCCGGCATCCGCATGTCGGCCAAGACCAGGTCGGCGTGGTTGCCGGTCACCACGGCGAGCGCCTCGTCGCCGTTGGAGGCCTCGATGACCCGATCTGCCATTCCCGTGAGCAATCCCCTGAGCAGCTGCCGGAAGCTGGCGTCGTCGTCAGCCACTACGACGGTACCGAGGACCGGGGTCTGATGCGGCAAATCGAGCACGACCGAGGTCCCGGTGCCCGGCTCGCTGCTCAGTATCAGGTTCCCGCCCAGGATGCGGGCCAGCCGACGAGCATACGGCAGCCCCAGCCCCGTTCCGCCCCGGCGAACCCCAGGCACCTGATAGAACTCCTCGAAGACATGTTCGCACAAGCCAACCGGAATGCCTATGCCGGTATCGGCCACGGTGAGCTCGAGCCGCGGGCCGAGGACCCGAGCGCTCAGCCGCACCTCACCCCGGTCGGTGTACCTGATCCCGTTGGACAGCAGGTTGCGCAGGATGCTGGTCAGGGCCACCTCATCGGTCAGGATGGTCTGCGGGGCGCCCGCGTCGTCGACCACCACCTCGATCGGCTTGCCTTCGGCCATCGGGCGGGCCAGGCCGCGCAGCCGGCCGAACAGCGCGTGCAGGTCGACCTGCGCGGGGTCGGTGTGCAGCCGTCCCGACTCGGCCTTGGCCGCGTCGAGCAGGTCGTTGACCAGCGACAGCAGCGTGCCGGCCGAGTTCTTGATGAGGTCCACCTGGTAACGCTGCTCGGGATCCAGGGCGCCGCCAGGGGCGGGCTCGGCCAGCAGCCGGGTCAGCCCGATAATGGAGTTCAGCGGGGTGCGCAGCTCGTGGCTGACGTTGGCCCAGAACCGGTCCTTGGACTCCGACGCCGCCCGCAGCCGCTCGGACTTCTCGTCGAGCTCCGCGTACAGGGCGACGACGCCGCGGTTGGTCTGCTCGAGTTCGGACGACAGCTCGCTGTACAAGGCCATGACGCCGTGGTTGGTCTCGGCCAGCTCGGAGTTGAGCAGCACTAGCTGGTCCTTCTGCTGCTGGAGGTCCTCGAGCGCGGCGATCAGGTCCTGGTTCTGCCGCCGCAGCTCCTCCATGGCCGACCGGGGCAGCACGGCGGCCAGCTGCTCGCGGACGAGCTCCAGGTCGGCCTGCGCGCCCGGCGGCCGGCGCTTGGTCATCCGGACGGCCCGGCCGTTGGTGTCGACGCGGTCCATGAGCCGGGCGGCGGCCGCCACCCCGTCGGCCGGCGGTTCCCCGTCGAGCGTCACGCTCAGCACCAGGTCCGCCTCGTCCACGCCGAAGGCGATGACCGCGGTCAGGCCGGCGGTCACCGCGCTGCGGCTGATCTCGCTCAGGGCGGTCGCCACCCGGATCTGATCCTGGCGGTCCAGCGACAATCCGGCGGCCAGCCCGCGGCCGACCTGGCGGGCCGCGAACACGCCTGACACGTCGCGGACCTCGAGGCGGGCGAGTTCGCTGGTCATGACTTGACGACCAGCACCCCGGCGTCGTCGCGGTGCTGGCCCGCCTCGGCCAGCAGCACCGCCGCGATGACCAGCGGATCCCGGGCCGCCAGGCCGGGCACGGCGGCGACCTCCCAGCGGCTGCTGATGCCGTCGGAGTGCAGGATGACCGCCGCGCCGGGCGGCACGTCGTATTCGAACTGGCGGATCACGCGGGCCTGGAAGCCGGCGATGCCGGGCACGGACAGCATGCTCTTGCGGGTGTCGCCGGACAGGATGGACGCCGCGATGTTGCCCAGGCCGGCGAATCGGGCCACCGAACCGGTGAGCTGGACGATACCCACCGCGCCCCCGCGGGTGCCGCTCATCCGCCGGTGCGCGCGCTCGAGCAGCGCGGCCGGCTCACCGCCCGGCTGGTCCAGGACCGCGGCCACCGCCTGGCTGGCCGCCGCCGCGGCCAGCGGGCCGTGACCCAGGCCGTCGCACAGGACGGCGGTCACGGTGTCGCCGGCCTGGACCGCCCCGAAGTCGTCGCCGCACTCGGTCTCGCCGGTGATCGGCCGGATCAGGCCTGCGCAGCGGATGACGGACGGCCCGGGCACGGGCCAGAACCGGGCCACCAGGGCCGTCCCGTGGCCCGGCACGGAGTACAGGTCGGTGAAGTCGGCCAGCCGCCGGATCGCGCCCAGGCCGATGCCCAGGGTGCCCGCGGTGGAATGGCCGTCCCGCAGGGCCGCGCTCACGTCGCTGAGGCCGGGCCCGGCGTCGATGGTGACGAGCTCGATGCCCGGCTGCTCCCGGTCCCGGTTGACGCGCAGCAGCAGCGTGCCCTGGCGTGCGTGCTTGTACAGGTTCGAGGCCGCCTCGGTGACCGCCAGCGCCACCTGGTCGGCCCGGGAGGACGGGAACCCCAGCCGGGCGGCCAGGGTCAGGCCCGCGGTCCGGCAGGACGCGACCGCGCTGGCGTCCTCCACCCACAGCCAGCGCATGTCCTGCGGAGCGGGGGCCCTGAGCGGCCAGTTCAGCGGGACCACTTGACCACCACGACACTGGTGCCGCGGCCGGGTTTGGAGTCCAGCTCGAACTCGTCGACGAGCCGGCGTGCCCCGGACAGGCCAAGCCCCAGCCCGCCGCCCGTGGTCCAGCCGTCGGTCAGCGCCAGGTCGACATCCGGGATGCCGGGGCCGTCGTCACTGAAGCCGATCCGGACGCCGGCCCGGCCCGCGGCGGAAGTGACCGCCTCGATGCGCGCGGTTCCGCCGCCGCCGTACACCAGGGCGTTGCGAGCCAGCTCACTGGCCGCCGTGACCACCTTGGTCTGGTCCACCAGGGACAGGCCGCTGTCCGCCGCCACCACGCGTACCCGCTGCCGGACACGCACCACGTCGTCGCCCGACTGGATCGGCAGCTCATCCATAAAGCTCTGCCGTTCAGCAGCTTCAGGCCTTTCTCGGCGTTCAGGGCGGTGCGCACGCCACGCAGCGACAGTCCCAGCTCGGTCAGCGTGATGGCCACCGCCGGGCGCATGCCCACCAGCACCGTCTCCGCGTCGAACAACCGGGATATCGACCCGATCATGGTCAGCATCCGGCCGATGAAGGAGTCGACGATCTCCACCGCGGTGATGTCGATGATCACGCCACTCGCTCCGGTGGCGGACAGCTCGGCGGCCAGGTCCTCCTGGAGCCGCATCACGCTGTCGTCCTGCAGGTCGATCTGAATGGAGACGAACAGCGTCCGCCCGAGCTTCAGGATCGGCACGCGTTCCATCAGGCCCGGTCCGCTTCGGTCACCTTCAGCCCCGAGCGGGTCAGGGCATGGCGCAGCGCGTCGGCCAGCGTGGCCTTGGTCGTGATGTCGCCGAACTCGATCCCGAGCGACACGATCGTCTGGGCGACCTGCGGCCTGATACCGCAGACGATGCACTCGGCCCCGAGCAGGCGAGCGGCGTTCACCGTCTTGAGCAGGTGCTGCGCCACCTCGGTGTCCACCGTGGGCACGCCGGTGATGTCCAGTACCGCGTGGTCGGCCCCGGTCGCCACCAGGGTCTCCAGGAGCTTCTCGGTGACCAGCTGGGTGCGGGCCGAATCGAGCGTACCGACCAGCGGGACGGCGATGATGCCATCCCACAGCCGGACCACCGGCGTGGACAGCTCCAGCATGGTCGCCGCCTGGTCGACGAGGATCTGCTCGCGGGCGGCCGCGTAGGTCTCGAACGTGTGCAGGCCGAGGTCGTCGACCATGCGGGAGAACGAGAGGTACTCCGGAACCAGGTCGGCCCCGTCCGCGATCAGCTCGTAGACGGCGTCCTTGAGCGAGAACACGGCCAGGGCCGTCTCACTGGGGGTGAACCCGTTCCGGGCGCGGGACCGGGACAGCTCGGCCAGGCCCGCCCGCAACTCGCCGGCCGCGTGCTCGTCCGCGCCGGCCATGACGCGCAGGAGGAGCGTGTACAGGTCCTCAAGCTCGGCCCGGATCTCCACGGCCGAACTGCGGCCGCGGACCCCGGCCGCCACGAGCTCGCACCAGCGGCCGACGACCTTATCCTGATGGTCGCGCATGTAGGCCGCCATCCGCCCCTGGCTGGTGTCATTTTCCATTAGTAAGCGTCCTATACATCAGTCGGGGAGAGCACGTTTGCGCCCCACAGTACATCTACACGGAACCCCGGCTACCACGTCCGGATTTCCCCTTAATCGCAGGCGGGAGGGCCGAATGGGCTGGGCGAACAGGAAAGTCTTGCCGGATTGAGGGCCGCCCGCGGGCTGCAGGCGGCATAATCCAGTCGACATAGGAGTTGATCGGGCCGACCATTCGGGTGACCCCGCTCACCCGCCCAAGCCCGAAGTTCCCCAAGCACGAAGTTCGGAGCGCAGGATGACCGAGATTCAGCTCTCGACGCAGACTCGCGACGCGACCGTGGTCGTGGCCGTCCGCGGCGAACTAGACGTGGTGAACAGCCAGCAGTTCGACGACTACCTGGCCGAGGCGAGCGCCGCTACCGACCGGGTCGTCCTCGACCTGTCGGCGGTGGACTTCATGGACACCTCGGCCCTAGCCGTCGTGGTCAGCCACTGGCGGCGTCAGGTCGATGCGGGCGGCCTGTTCCTGCTGGCCGGCGCGCGTTACCGGTACACCAAGGCGCTGTGGATCACGGGACTGGCCGACCGGCTGCCGCTGTACGACAGCGTGGACGACGCGGTGGCCGCGGCGCGGCCGGAGCCCGGCGCCGGTTCTGCGACCGGCGCCGGGCCCTCAGCTAGCGATAACACAGCCAGCGACAACGTAGCCAGCGACAATGAGACCGCCGGGTGAGGGCGGTCCGCCTGTAACCAGCGGTACCAGCGGCTCCGTGATCCGCCCTCGCCGACCCGGATGAGAAAACCGAGGATCCAGACGACGAGGACGACCAGGGCGATCCACCACAGGATGTGGATCGCGAAGCCCAGCCCGCCCAGCAGCAGGGCGAGCAGCAGCACGATCAAGATGAGCGCCATGGGTGTTTCCTTCTTTCTGGATGGCGGCCCAGGACTGCCTTCGCTTACCCGGGGGCTGGCCGTCCACACCTCCTGGCGGCAGGATGATGTTATGACCGTGCTCCAGGCCACCGATCAGCCCCGGTACACGCTGTTTATCGACGGGCGCCGGGTGGAAGCAGCCTCCGGGCGCCGGTACGACTCCGTGGATCCGTTCCTGGGCCAGCCGTGGGCCAGCGCCGCCGACGGGGACGCGGCCGACGTGGACGTGGCGGTGGCGGCGGCGCGGCGGGCGCTGACCGGGCCGTGGGGTCAGCTGACCGGGTTCGGGAGGGCCCGGTTGATGCGCAGGCTGGGCGACCTGATCGCCCGGGACGCGGACCGGCTGGCCGAGATCGAGACCCGGGACACCGGCAAGCTGCTGCGCGAGATGCGCGGGCAGCTGGGCAGCATCCCGGAGTGGTTCTACTACTTCTCCGGGCTGGCCGACAAGCTCGAAGGCACCACGATCCCGGTCGACAAGCCGAACTTCCTCGTCTACACCCGCCGCGAGCCGGCCGGCGTGGTGGGCGCGATCGTGCCGTGGAACTCCCCGCTGCTGCTGCTGTGCTGGAAGCTGGCCCCGGCGCTGGCCGCGGGGTGCACGATGGTGGCCAAGCCGTCGGACTACTCCCCCGCCTCGGCGGTCGAGCTGGCCGCGTTGATGGACGAGGCCGGGTTCCCGCCCGGCGTGTTCAACGTGGTGACCGGGTTCGGCCCGGCGGTGGGCAAGGCGCTGGCCGGCCACCCGGACGTGGACAAGGTGGCGTTCACCGGCTCGACCGCGGTGGGCGCGGAGGTGGCCAAGGCGGCCGCCGCGAACATCACCGGTGTGCTGCTGGAGCTGGGCGGCAAGTCCGCGCACGTGGTCTTCGACGACGCCGACCTGGACGCGGCGTGCAACGGCGTGCTGGCCGGGGTGTTCGCGGCCACCGGGCAGACCTGCATGGCCGGGTCCCGGCTGCTGGTGGCGCGCACCGTGCACGATGCGCTGGTCGAGCGCATCACCGAGCGAGCCCGGTCGATCCGGCTGGGCGACCCGAAGGCGGCCGGGACCGAAATGGGCCCGGTGGCCACCGAGCCGCAGTACCGCAAGGTGCTGTCGATGCTGGACGGCGCGGCCGCGGAGGGGGCCACGGTGGCCGCGGGCGGCCGCCCCGAGGAGTCCCTGGGCGGGTACTTCGTCCAGCCCACGGTGCTGACCGGGGTCAAGCCGACCATGACCGTGGCGTGTGAGGAGGTGTTCGGCCCGGTGCTGGCCGTCATCGGTTTCGAGGGTGAGGACGAGGCCATCGGCCTGGCCAACGACAGCCGCTACGGCCTGGCCGGCGCGGTGTGGACCAAGGACGTGCACCGCGCCCACCGGGTGGCGCACGCCCTGCGCACCGGCACGGTGTGGATCAACGCCTACCGGGTGGTCGGGCCGGACGTGCCGTTCGGGGGGTTCGGGCAGAGCGGGCTGGGCCGGGAGAACGGCATCGAGGCCGTGCACGAGTACACCCAGACCAAGGCGATCTGGGTCGAGCTCAGCGGCGGCACCCGGGACCCGTTCACCCTGGGCTGAGGGGAGCGGGGGGCGGCGACGTGCACCAACGGCCGTTCGGCAGGAATTGAATTTTTCCGAACGACCCGCGGTGCCTGCCTACCGTTCGGGGGTCAGCAGGCCGCGGTTGAAGGCCTCGGCGACGGCGGCGGCGCGGTCGCCGACGCCCAGCTTGGCGTAGATGTTGAGCAGGTGGGTCTTGACCGTGGCTTCGGTGATGAACAGGCAGGCGGCGGCCTCGCGGTTGCCTTTGCCGGCGGCCACCAGCTCGAGGACCTCGAGCTCGCGGTGGCTGAGCGGGCCGGTGCCGGGGGTGCGGACCCGGCTCATCAGCCGGGCGGTGACGGCCGGCGACAGTACGGCCTGGCCCTGGGCCGCGGCCCGGACCGCGTGCATCAGCTCGTCCCGGGGAGCGTCCTTGAGCATGTAGCCGGTAGCGCCCGCCTCGATCGCGGGCAGCACGTAGCTGTCGTTGTCGTAAGTGGTCAGGACCAGCACGCGGGCCGTGACGCCGCGCCGGGCCAGCTCGGTGATGGCGGTCAGGCCGTCCATGCCGGGCATCCGCAGGTCCATCAGGATCACGTCCGGGTGCAGGGCCTGGGCCAGCTTGACCGCCTCGGCGCCGTCGCGGGCCTCGCCGAGCACCTCGAAGCCCGGGTCGCGGGCGAACATCGCGCTCAGCCCGTCCCTGACCACGGGGTGGTCGTCGGCGATGAGCAGGCGGATGGGAACGCCCGCGGCGCTCTCGCCGGCCGGCTCGGGGGTGCTCACGAGCGGGCCTCGGCGGAGGCGGCCGGGATGCAGGCCGAGATCCCGGTGCCGAAGCCCGGTTCCGATTCGACCTGCAGCGTGCCGGCCAGGCTCTCGATGCGCTGGCGCATCGCGACCAGGCCGAAGCCGCCGCCGTCAGGTGTGGCGCGGTCCGATGTGGCGCTGGCGGTTGGATGGCGCAGGCCGTCGCTGACGCTGAGGCCGACCAGGCCGTTGGCGTGGCTGACCGGGCTGTGGCCGTTGCCGTTGGCGTGGGCGGTGACGGTGATCTGGGCGCAGAGTTTGGCGAGGTCGAAGCCTTGGCCGTCGTCGCGCACGTCCAGGGCGACCTCGTGCTCCATGTACGAGAGGGTGACCCCGACCCGGGTGGCCTGCGCGTGCCGGGCTACGTTGGCCAGCGCCTCCTGCGCGGTGCGCAGCAGCGCGAACTCGGCCTCGGGCTGCATCGGGCGGGCCGTGCCGGTCGTGGTGACCTGGACCGGTATGCCGTGCAGGGACGACCAGCGCCCGGCCACGTCGCCCAGCGCCTCGCTCAGCCGGGCCGTCTCCAGCGATTCGGAGCGCAGCGCCTCCACCGACCGCCGGGCCTCGGACAGGCTCTCCCGGGCCAGAGCGGTCGCGGCGTCGAAGTGGCGGCGCCAGCCGGCTGGGTCGTCGGCGTCCTGTTCGGCCGCCTGGAGCTGGGTGATGATCCCGATCAGCCCCTGGGC
>PLIQ01000373.1 GCA_003140115.1 Actinomycetota bacterium
GCCGCCCCCAGCTGCGCCACGGCGCGGGAGATCAGCCCGGTGAGCTCGCCCGGCGGGTGCAGGCCCAAGATGAACAGCACCGCGATGCCGGCCACCGCCGGCCCCACCATCCAGGCGCTGGGCTCGCCGCGGTCGATGGGCGCCGCGGCGGCCCTGTTTATCATCGATGGCGACCGCGGGGCCGGGGTGAACAGGATCCGGGTGGTGGACGTGGTCAGCCCGAAGAAGGCCACCGTGACCAGCACGACCAGCACCGCCGCGGCGGCGTAGTTGCCCGAGGCCAGGCCGCCGGCCACGATCTGGAACTCGCTGCGGAAGATGCCCGAGGGCGGCAGTGCGGACAGCGCGAAGATCGCGAGCAGGAACAGCGGGCCGCTCCACGGCAGCAGGTCCAGGGCGCCGCGCATGGTCGCCATTTGCTTGGTGCGGTACTTGACCACGAACACGCCCGCGCCCATGAACGCGTTCGCCTTGGCCGCCGCGTGCGCCAGCACGTGCAGCATGACGCCGGCCAGCGCCACCGGNNCCGAACACGTACAGCGCGGCCAGCAGCAGCGAGGCCACGCCGAACGCCAGCAGCGCGTCGCGCGGGAAGCCGCTGCCCAGCGCCGCCGCGGTGAACTCGTAGTAGCGCAGGATCGCGTAGAAGCTGGTCGCGAGCAGCGCCCCGGACAGCAGCGCGGACACCGGGGTGGGCGCCTCGGAGTGCGCGTCCGGCAGCCAGGTGTGCACCGGGAACAGGCCGACCTTGGTGCCGTAGCCGAGCAGGGCGAGCAGGAAGGCCAGCCGCACCGGGGTGGCCGGCAGCCGCGCGGCCACGTGGATCAGCGGGGCGATGGCCAGGTTGTAGTGCTCGCCGAGCACCTGGGCGCCCGCGAAGTAGGCGAACACGGTGGCCAGCAGCGCCAGGCCCAGGCCCGCGCTGGCGATCAGCACGTACTTCCAGGCCGCCTCGGCCGCCCCGTCAGTATCTTCGATCGCGACCAGCAACGCCGAGACGATCGTGGTGATCTCGACCGCGATCCACAGCAGCGCCAGGCTGCTCATCAGCGGCGCGGCCAGCATCGACCAGGCGAACAGGTTCAGCCCGGCGTAGAGCCGGCGGGCGTACCGGGGGTAGTGGCCCTGGCGTTCGGCGTAGCCCACCGTGTAGATGGCCACGACCGCGTACAGGAAGCCGGTCGCGAGCAGGAAGATCTCGCTGAGCGCGTCGACCCTCAGGTAGGACAGGTAGGTCAGGTCCCGGTGGGCGACGGCGGGGAGCAGCGCGAGCACGAGGCCGAAGCAGGCGACGCCCGAGGTCACGGTGATGGCCGGGGCGAACCGCTTGGCCGCCGGACCGGGCAGGGTGGCGCACGCGACGGCGGCCGCGAACGGGACGATGAGCAGCGCGAGGATGACACCGAGCACCGGTTACCCCCTCAGCCTGGTCAGGTCGGCGGTGGACAGCGACTCGGACCGGCCGTGGGCGGCGCGGATCAGCATGCCGAACACCACCACCGCGACCAGCAGGTCGAACAGGAACGCGGTCTCCAGGATCAGCGGCAGCCCGGACGCCACCACCAGCGCCGCCAGCGAGATCGCGTTCTCCAGCGTGAAGAACCCGATGGCCTGCGAGGCGACATCGCGGCGCACGATCATCAGGCCGAACGAGACCAGCACCATCGCCGCGGCCAGCGCCAGCGCGAGCGCCGGGGCGGCGGGCCCGTGGATCTTGAGGGCGCCGAAGCAGAAGAACCCGATCGCGGCGAGCACGATCCCGGCCAGCACGGCAGAGGCCGGGCTGAGCGTCTGGCTGCCCGCCACGCCGGGCGCCTCTTCGCCCTCGATGGGGTCGGTCCGGCCGAGCAGCCGGCGCATGACCAGCGGGACCGCGACCACCTTCAGCGCGGCCGACAGCGCCGCCAGCACGTACAGGTCGGGCAGGTTCCGGTCCGCGGCGATCACGATGGCCAGCACCGAGATCAGCGCGGACTGGGCCTGGTAGAGCCGGATCTGGTCGCGGGCGAGCGCCTGGCGCAGCAGGCCGAACTCCAGCAGCAGCATGACCGCCGCTATGACGTTGGCGGCACCCTCGTAGACGCCGGGTGCCTGCGTCGGGTCCATCAGCCTCCCCCGAGGTAGAGCGTGAACACGCCGAGCACGGCGATCAGGAACGCGGCCGAAACGTACTCGGTGATCTTGAACAGGCGCAGCTTGGCGAAGGAGTTGTCGATGACCGCTACCACGCAGCCGACCGCGCAGGCCTTCGCCAGCAGGGCCACGATGGCCAGGATGACGGCGCCCAGTTGCTGGGTGGAGGCCAGGCCCCAGGGGGCCAGGAACACGTCGGCCAAGATCGTGAACAGGATCAACTGCTTGAGCTCGCTGCCCCACTTCAGCAGGGCGAAGAACGGGCCCGAGTGCTCGAACGCGCGGGCCTCCTCGATCATCCCGAACTCGTTGGTGCCGGTGTGCGTCTCCACCGGGATCCGGCCGGTCTCGTGCAGGATCACCATGAACAGCGCGGCCGCGGCCAGCAGGTGCGCCGGGCGGATGATCTGCCCGGCGCTGGACCGGACGGTCGCGGCCAGAGCGTAGGGCAGGTCGGTGCCGGTCAGCAGAGCCACGGTGAACACCACGAACAGCACCACCGGCTCGGTGATGGCCGAGAACGTCTTGGCCCGGCTCGAGCCCAGCTGGGCGTACGGGCTGCCGGTCTCCAGCGCGGCGGTCGCGACCACGAAGCTGGCCAGCGACAGCAGGAACCCGCCGCCCAGGATGTCCCCCATGTACCCCAGCGGCAGCCCGTACGTGGTCAGCACCGGGATCAGCAGCGGGATCGTCAGGTAGGCGGCCACCGCGATTAGCGGGGCGGCCAGGAAGAACCAGCTCGTCCCCTCCGGGGCCAGCGCCTCCTTGCGGAACAGCTTGGCCAGGTCGTAGTAGGGCTGGAGTACCCGCGGCCCCCGGCGGCCCTGCAACCGGGCCTCGACCTTGGCGATCACACCGGTCACGCCCGGCGCGCCGAACGCGACGGTCAGGACCTGGAGCAGCTGGATTACCGAGACCGGGAGGGCCGCGCTCACCGCGCAGCCCCGGGATCATTGCCCGGCGGTCCCAGCGGATCGTTCATAACGAGGCCTCCTACCCATCGGTATCAAGGGGCAGAGGCCATCAGCGCAGCATCGCGCGGTTCGTGGCGAGCCTCATCGCCAGGACGTCATTGTGGCCTAGGGGTCCTCCCGGCCGCAAATTCGATCTTCATCCAGCCAGCCCCCGAGCCGGTGGTACAGGTCCTCTCCGAAGCTGGTCGGAAGAGGTTCCTTGACGGCGAGCTTGTAGTTGCGGCGTCCGTCGGGCTGGCGCTCGGCCCGTAGGAAGAGGGTAGCGGCCGCGTGCTGGCGGTAAAAGCTTTCGGCGAAGTCGTAACGGTGGGTGACGAAGAACACCTTGACTTCGGTATCCAGTAGGGCACGAACGACCTGGCGGCCAATCTCGGAGCCTTCTCGCTCGTTGGTCCCGGCGAAGGACTCGTTGAACAACATGAGGCAGTGCGGCCCGATCTGGCCGGCGATGACGCTCATCCGCCGCAGCTCGTCGTCCAGCCGCCCGCTGGTCATGTCGGCATCTTCTTCCCGGAGGAAGTGGGTGAAGATCCCGCGGGCCGTACCTGCCCGGTAGGACCCGGCCGTCACGAACAACCCGCACTGCATCATGAGCTGAGCCACGCCGACGCTGCGCAGGAACGTGGATTTGCCTCCCGAGTTGGCGCCGGTGATGATGACCAGTGATTTCTCGTCGGCTTGCACGTCGTTGCCGACCACCGGGTCCGGTGAGGTCAGCTCCAGGCAGGTATCGCGCAGGTCGGTACACGAAAACGTGAGCGTTGACGGCTGCGTCGGCTCCGGGGTGGTGACGGGTACCCCTTTGGCCGCGAGGCGGTCGGCGAGATTGAGGCAGCTGACGTAGAAGCCCAGCTCGGCCCGCAGCATCGTGAAGTAGCTGACGATATGGTCGGCCGACTGGGCCGCCGCGTTGGCGACCAGGTTGATTCCCCGGCCGGTGAGGTCCTCCAGGACCTGACTTCCGGCCTCGTCGCGGGGCGGGAGGGTGAAGGAGTAGGTGGTGCGCGGCGCGATCCCCAGCCGCTCCTTCCACCGTCGCCGGGCGTCACCGGAGGCGCGCAGCACGAAGCCGATCCCGCTGTTGTCCCGGTCGAGTTCGGCGCTGATCAGCACGCCAGCGCGGAAGCGCAGCTGCTTGAGGTGGAAGCTGATCTCCTCGAAGTACTCGTCGTCCAGCTCGCGCTGCAGCGTGGCGAACAGCGTCCGCATCCCGTCGGAGCGGAATTTCCCGGCGTGCTCGTCCGCGATCTTTCTCAGTTGCCGCAGGCGGGCTACGTAGGCTTCGAGATGATTGACCGCGCCCGAGAGGTTGGACGAGGGAGTCTGGTACGTGCCGCCGTAAAGCCACAGGTGCCGCTTGTCCTCCAGGGCCCCGACGGCGACAGCGTACATCTCCCGGATGACCTCGGGCTGGGCGAGGCAGTCGGCCAGGACCCGCTGGCGGTAGCCGATCGCTTCCGGATCGTGCAGGCTGGCGAGCAGTACCTTCACGGACGTCTCGAGGAGGAATTTGTCACCGGCGGCCATCGCCCGCAGCAGCGTGGTCAGTTCCAGATCCTGGATCAGGTCCTCATGCCCGGGAGGCAGGCTGGCCCCGGCGTCGAAGTCCCGGTCCTGGTGCAGGAGGTAGACCTTCATCGCCCGAGTCGCTCCCGCAGCCGCTCGTAGGTGACGTCGTATTTCTCGGCCAGGGCCAGCGCGTAGGCCAGTCCGTCGGCTGGCTTCCTGACCACCTGGTAGGTGCGTTCGGCCGGATTCCCCGGGTCAACCGTGCTCATCATGCTGACCACTTGCTCGCCGAGCGAGGCCAGCTCGTCCACGAACGTGACGTAGACGCACAAGGCGTCTAGGCGCATGACCTTGGTCAGCAGCTTCGTGCCCAGGAAGCGGGCATCGTGCAGGGTGGTGGAGGCGAAGATCTCGTTCAGGATCACGATGCTGCGCGGAGTAGCCTCCCGCAGGATCTTCCCGATCCTGACCAGGTCGTCCTCCAGCTTCCCGCTCATCTTGGTCAGGTCCTCCTCCCGCGCGAAATGGGTGAAGAGGTGGTCGAACAGGAACAGGCGGGCGGCGCTGCCCGGAACCGGGCAGCCGACGCAGGCCAGGTGGTGAAGCTGGCCGAAGGTCCGGGCAAAGGTAGTCTTCCCGCCCTGGTTGGGCCCGGTGACGACGAAGATCCGCTCGGGTCCGGCCAGGGAGAACGCGTTAGTGACCACCGGCTCGCGCTTGGCCACGAGCTTGTGCGCCAGGGCCAGGTCGAAGGTATCGGCGGCGTGGACTTCCTTCGAGCTGACGCAAACCTCGGGATAGCAGAATTGCAACCCGGCGAGGCGAAGCGGCCTGGTGTGGTCAAGGTAGGCCAGATAGAACTGGAGCTCCCGGTCGACGCGCCGGATTCCCTCGTCGAGGAACGCGGCGTGCTGGCGGCAGTACTCGTCCAGGGCGGTGAACTCCTCCGGGAACAGCCGGGCCACCAGTTCGAGGATCTGGGCGGCGACGTGATTCATCCCCGGCCACGTCCGGTAGCGGATCCGGTAGTCCTTGACCGCGCCCTGCTTGAACCGCTCGAAGGTGGCGAGCACCGTGGCGCTATAGTCCGCTTCCTCCTGGTAGCGGCTCACTTCCACCCGGCCGCCGTGGATGCGGGTGCAGTAGCGGATCTGCCCGAGAGCCTCTTTCCGGCTCCGTGTGTCGCTCACCAAGGCGGTAAACGCGGTAGAAGCCACATACGAAGCGAGGTACTCCCGGAAGGCCGCCAAGGCGCGGGAGCTAATCGGCGCCGACGCCAGCTGGCCGGCCAGTGACTGCACCGCGTCACAGTAGATGGCCGCCCCGTCCAGGAGCCAGCCCTCCCGGTGATAGCGGTCCTGCATCTTCGCCAGTTGACGCAGGTGGGCGCGCACCTGCTGGATGCGTCCGGCGAAGCGCTTGACCGCATCGAACAGGGCAGGGTCGTCCAGATCCCGGAAGACCTCCTGGCGGTAGCGCACGGCGTCGGCATCGTGCAGTGGGCCGAACATAACTTTCGTGATCAGCTCGCGTTCTTCGCGATCACCGGCGACCGCCGCCACGATCTGGTCGAGGTTCAGGTCCGGCGCGTAGGAGCGATCCGCGTCCTGCCCGCTGGCGCCGTCGCCCGACGGTGCCTCCGCAAACAGCAAGCTGGGGTAGGACGTGTCCATGATCATCCCGGCGGGCTAGCCGGCCTCCGCGACCAGGTTCAGCAAGCCCATCACGTGACGCACCGCCGCTTCCCGCCCGGCCAGCTCGTTTTCCTTCTCCGCCGCCTCGGCGGCGGAAGCCTCACCCAGTTCCGCCGCGGCCGCCAGCGCGGAACTTATCCGGCTGGTCCCGTCCGCGTAGCGCTGCTCGACCACCCGCGCCAGCAGCCGCGTCGCCTCGGCCAGCCGGTACTGCAGGTCCCCCCGGGCCCGGCCGATCTGCATCTCAAGCAGTCCGGCGGCTTCGCGGCGCAGGTGATCCCGGGCCGTCCGACGGCCGAACTCGCCGGGGAGCCGCCGCCGGACGACGCCAGCCAGCAACTCGGTCTGGCCGATGTCCTCCCCGGTGGTAAAGAAGAACCGTCGATTCTCCGCCAGCCGGCCCTCCGGCTCGGGGACGGCGAGATCCAGGCCGAGCAGCTCCGCGGCGGACTCGCGGAGCACGCTGAGCTCTGCTCCCAGCTCCGCGGCCAGCCGGGCGTCCACCGCGGCCAGCCCCTGCTCGATAGCCTCCCGCCGCTGCTGGCGCCACGCCTCCGCGGCGGCCACGGTGAACGAGGCCAGCCGTTCGCGGCCCCGCCGTTCGATCTCGCTCACGGCAGCCTCGCGCAGTTCGCCGTCCAACAGCGCGTCAAGCTGCGCGCCGACCTCGCGGGCCAGCCGCGGCCGGTCCTGTTCGGCGGCGTCGTTGAGCGCGAACAGCAGCCGGCCGGACTCGCCGTTGACCACGGTCACGGCGTCGCGGCCGTGCACGGTCACCTCGGCCAGCCGCTCGCCGAACCGCCGTACCCGGTCGGCTGCATCGCCTGCTCGCATCCCGGCCACCCGGCGGGTCACCGCCACCTCATCCAGTAGGGACCCGGCGATCCGGCGGGCCTGGGCGACCGCCGACGCGCGCAGGTCGGCTGGCCCGCGGGCGGACAGGTACGCGGCAAAATCGGCCGCGAACGCGGCGAACCCGGCATCGGCACCGCCGAGGGCGGCGCGCGCCGACATCGGGTACACCGGGCCCGGATGACCTGCCTCGCCGAGCACCCGCCGGGTGAACTCCAACGCCTCGGCCTGCCCCGGCTCATCGAGGTGATCGGCCTTGTTGAGCACCGCGAACGTGGTCACCGACAGCCGGGAGACCTGCTCGAGCAGGTCCCGCTCGCTGGCCGACACCGGCGGATCGGCAGTCAGCACGAAGACCGCCGCATCCATCGACCGCAGCGCCTCATGGGCCGCCCGGGTATCCCATTCGAACACCGACCCGGTACCTGGCGTGTCGACCAACTCCACCCCGCCGGCCAGCACGGGTGCGGCCACGTACACGGTCACGCCCCCGATCCGGCGGCGGTTACCGGGATTCCCCCGCTCGGTGACCAGGTCGAGGAGCACGGCCAGGGGATGCTTCTCGTCGTGCCCGTCGAGGAATCGCACCTCGGCCCGTTCGTCGTCGCCGTACCGCACGGTCGTGGTGACGGCGGTCAGCGGCGTCACCCCGGACGGCAACACGTCCCGGCCCAGCAGCGCGTTGACCAGCGTACTCTTACCCCGCTTGGCCTCGCCGACCACCAGGACCCGCAGTCGCGCCGCATCCAGCCGGTCCAGCAGCGCCGCCAGCTGCTCCCGGTCCCGTTCGGTCCCCAGCGCGGTCAGCTCACCCAGCGCGCTGACCAGTGCGCTTTGGCTGCTCGGCATCGGCGCCATCCTCCTACCCGCGTCACCTGATACGCCTGGTAGGGACCGTTGGCGGCACCGCCGCGTTCGCGTGACCCGCATCGTACGGGTGCCAGCACGGCGAGCCCCTCCGCCGCGCTCATGCCCAGGATATCCCCGTATCCTCGCTGCCTATGAGCGTCCCCGCACCGGCCTGGGTGGTGGCCGGCTCCGGCGGGCTAACGTAGATCCGCACGACACCGACCAGCGACAAAGGAGTCCGACCACCATCCTGACCTCGGCCGACGGCGGTCAGGATCTCAGCAAGCCGTAGTGGCCGGGGTGTGCGCAGGGCGGGGTGTAGGGCACATCAGGGAGATCCTGACTCCATTGCGATGCGGTCAGGGCATTGCTCGTGGTCGTGCAGATCCGCGTTATGGTGGCGTCGATGTCGAGGTTCCAGAGCTCAGTGATGCCGTTCATGCCGCCGGCGGCCAGGATAGCGCCGTCGGAGCTGAACGCGACCGAGTTAATGGAGGCGGCCGGACCGGTCAGCGGCTGTCCGAGCGGAGCGGGATGGGCTGGCTGGGCGACGCTCCACAGCCAAGCCTTCGCGTCCCAGCTTCCTGCGACGAGAATCCTCCCGCTCGGATCGAACGCCACGCTGCTGACCGCATTTGTGGGTCCGGTCAGCGGCGTGAGCGCTAGTGGATGGCGTGGATCAGTCAGGCGCCACAGCCCGACCTTGGTCCCGCCGGCGGCGGCCAGGAACTGACCGTCCGGGCTGATGGCGACTGAGCTGACGGTGCTGGCCGGCCCGTTCACCGCGCTGAGTCGTATCGGGCGCGCCGGGTCAGCGACATTCCATAGCACTATGGTCCGGGGGACGCCGGCGAAGGCCAGCAGATTCCCGGTCCGGCTGAACGAAACCGACAGGGCCAGCGGGCCGGTCAAGATCGGCCCGACCCGCACCGGATGCGCCGGGTCGGTAACGTTCCACAGCCAGACCTCCCCGTTGAAACCGCTTAGGCCGCCCACGGCCAGGGTCTTCCCATCGGGGCTGAAGGCGAGCGACTCGACGGATGCTTGCGGCAGGATCAACGGGGGGAGCTCGATCGGGCGGGCCAGGTCGCTAATATCCCACAGCCGTACCAGTCCCTCGGTGGCGGCCTTCGCGGTACCCGGGGCGGCCAGGATCCGCCCGTCTGGACTGAGCGCCATCGAGTCCACGCTGCTACTGCGAACGGTCAGCGCCAGGCCGTGGCGGCGCGGGTCAGCGAGGTCCCACAGCCATACCGTGCCGTGGGTATCGCTCGCCGCCAGGACCTGCCCGTCCTGGCCGGTCGCCACGGAATCAACCGCGCCGCCCGGGCCGGTCAGCACGCTGCCCGGAAGGTTCCACAACCGGACGGTACCGTCGGCGGCGGCCGTGGCCAGATCCGGGGCGTCTGGGCTGAATACCGCCGCGCTGACCACCGGGTCCGGGCCGGTCAGCGGCGAGCCGAGCGGGACCGGGCTACTCGGATCGGCGAGGTTCCACAGCCACACCTTGTCATCACTGCTGGTAGCGGCGAGTTTCGTGCCGTCCGCGCTGAAGGCGACCGAATCGACGATGTTAGTCGGCCCGGTCAGCGGCTTACCGAGCTGGGCCGGGTGGGCCGGATCGGCTACGTTCCACAGCCAGACCTTGCTGTCGTAGCTGCCAGCGGCCAGGAATCTCCCGTCGTGGCTGAAAGCCACCGAGTAGGCACCATTGGCGGGGCCGGTCAGCGGCACGCCCAGTAGGACCGGCACGGCCGGATCAGCCAGGCTCCACAGCCATACCGTACCGTCCCCGCTGGCAGCGGCCATGACATCCCCGACCGGACTGACGGCCACCGAGTAGATCGTGCTCCTGGGGCCGGCCAGTGGTACACCGAGCCGGACCGGGTGGGCCGGGTCGGAGACGTCCCACCGCCAGATCGTGTTGTCGGCGTCGGCGGCGACCAGCGTGCGGCCGTCACGGCTGAACGCCATGCTGCCGAACGGCCGGGCAGGGCCAGTCAGCGGCGGCGCGAGCAAGGCCGGACGGCCCGGATGCTCCGGGTCGGCGAAGCGCCACCGCCAGACCGCATCGCCGCTGCTCGCAGCCAAGGTGGTCCCGTCCGGGCTGAACGCCACCGAATCAATTTCCGCCTTCGGACCGGTCAGCGGCGAGCCGAGCGGCACCGGGTGCGCCGGATCGGCCAGACTCCACAGCCAGACCTTATCGTCGCTCGCACCAGCGGCCAGGATCTTGCCGTTCCGGCTGAACGCCACGGAGTTGACCCCCCCGCCTGGGCCGGCCAGCTTGCTCGACAGGGGTTCGGTGGCGGTGGCCAGCAGCCGCGTCTCGCTGCCCGGCGTGGGGTCGGCCTCGTTGGCGGCAACGTCAAGCTGCGCGGCCAGCGACGGATCGGTGACCGCCAACGCGGCCGCCTCGTTGGCGATGGTGCCCGCGACGGCTCGGCCACTGAGCTGTCCTGCGTCGTTGAACTGGACAGCCGCGAACACTCCGAGGCCGGTCACGATCGCGAGCCCGGCCGCCACGATGGCCCGTCGCACCTGCCTCCCATGGCGGCTGGCGGCGACGTAGTCGAGTTGCGCCGCTATCGGCGAGAGTGGTCCCCGCTCCGGGGCCCTGGCGATAAATGCCTCGTAATCCTTCAGGTCCTTACCCCGCAGCAGCCGGCCACGCTCCTGGGCGGAACCCGCCCATTCAGCCGCGCGGACCAGCAGCCGGGCATGTGTCGCTGATTCGACTAGGTCAGTGTCGAGCGCGTCGGCAAGCTCCCGCAGCTCAGCGCGGAAATCAGTGTCGCCTTCGAAGAAGATCCAGTTGAGCTCGCGCAGTTCCCGGCGAATCGGCTGTCCCGGCGCCGCGCGTCGTCGCACGACTGGTATCACCTGTTTTTTCAGGCTCAGGGCGTAGCTGAGTTCGTCGCCGCAGACATCCGAGGAGAGCGACTCGGGGGAAATGACGAAAATGAACTTGCTGCTGCCACGGATGGCCGCCTCGATCTCAGCCCACCATGGCGCGGTCAGCCGAACAGTTCTGCGATCCTGATCCCAGGCGATCTCCCGGCCCGGGTGTGACAACGCGTCACGTAAGGTCCGCGCGAAGGACAGATCTTCCCTGGCGTAAGAAAGGAACGCCGCCGATGCCACCGCTCCACCCCCAAGAATTTGCGACTAAATCAGATGATAAGCACCCCGCTGGACGCTCAGGCCGCCGGGCTGGTGGCCCAGGCCAGGCACAATAACTCCGGCGGGCTAACGTAGATCCGCACGACACCAACCAGCGATAAAGGAGTCCCACTCATGCAGCTAAGCGCGCGCAACCAGATCCCGGCCACCGTGGTCAGCATCAACTCCGGAGAGGCCATCGCCAACGTTGAGCTGGCCGCCGACGGTACCCGGCTGGTGGCCTCGATCACCGTCGAAGCCGTCAAGGAGCTCGGCCTAGCCGAAGGCAGCCAGGTCACCGCCATCATCAAGGCCTCCGATGTCATCCTCGCGACCGCCTGAACTCGCTGACTCGTGCAGCGGACAGCCCGAACCCCCGACGGCCGCACGCTGGCCATCGAAGAAGCCGGCGACCCGAACGGCCACCCGGTCCTGGTCCACGAGGGCACGCCGAACTCCCGGCACCTGTACCCGCCGACCGCGATCGACGCCGCCGTCCGCGGCCTGCGCCTGATCAGCTACGACCGGCCCGGCTACGGCGGCTCGACCCCCCAGCCGGGCCGCACCGTGGCCGACTGCGCGGCCGACGTGCGCGCCATCTGCGCGGAGCTCGGCATCGGCCGGCTGGCCATGTGGGGCATCTCCGGCGGCGGGCCGCACGTCCTGGCCTGCGCAGCGCTGCTGCCCGACCTGGTCAGCGCGGTCGCGTCGCTGGCCTCACTGGCCCCTCTGGACGGCGACGGGCTCGACTGGTTCGCCGGCATGGGCGAGCTCAACGCCGATGACACCCGGCTGTTCCTGCGAGACCGGGAGGCGGCCCGGGCCAAGCTGGAGGCTGACCGTGAGGAGGTCCTGGAGGCGTCGCCGGCCGATCTAGCCGGCAGGCTGCGAACCCTGCTGTCGCCGACCGACGCGGCGGTCCTCAATGACGGGCTGGCTGACTTCCTCGTCTACTGCGAACACGAGGGCTTGGCGCCCAGCGTCGAGGGCTGGTGGGACGACGGCGTGGCCCACTGCACCCCGTGGGGTTTCGAGCTGTCCGCCATCTCGGTCCCGGTCCTGCTCATGCACGGCCGGCAGGACCAGTTCGTGCCCTTCGGCCACGGCCAGTGGCTCGCCGCCCACATCCCCGGCGTCGAGGCCCGGTTGTTCGACCATGACGGCCACCTGACCCTGCTGACCAACCGCGTCCCCGAGGTGCACGCCTGGCTAAAGGACCGGCTGTAGGAAACGGCCGCAGGCTGAGATGATTGACGAACCCAGCTCGGTCTCAAGGGGGTGGGCGACCATGGACGACGAGACAGTCATCCGACTGCGGCGGGTCATCCTGCGGCTCGCGCGGCAGCTGAACGCGGCCTCGGCGGGGGAGGGGCTGACCCCGACCCAGGCGTCCGTGCTCGGCATCGTCACGCACCGCGGCCCGCTCGGCCTCACCGAGCTCACCGAGATCGAGGGTCTCAACCCGACCATGCTGTCCCGGGTCGTGGGCAAGCTCGACTCGTTCGGCCTGATCCGCCGGCTGCGTGACCCCGAAGACTTCCGCGCCGCCCGGGTCGAGGTCACCTCCGAGGGCAGGCAGGCCAATCAGCGGATCGCCGCGCAACGAGCCGCGATCCTGTCCGAACGCGTAGCGGACCTGCCCCCCGAGCAGGAAGCCGCCCTGGTCGCCGCGTTGCCCGCGCTGGAGAACCTGGGCGAGGACCTGCGCGCGGCGGTCCGCCGCGGCCGCGGCGAGCGGGCCTGACCGGGTCAGCTCTGGCGAGGCGCCAGCTCGTTCCAGTCGTCCAGGGTGGTCAGGGTCCCGGGCGCGTCCGGGTTGACGACCAGGATGTCGGTGTCAGCGTGCCGCCATAGTTCCTGGCTGGCGCTGTCGTCCATCAGCGCGGGCAGCCCGCCGTGGGACGGGGCGCCGACCACGATGGTGCTAGCCCCGATGGAGGCGGCGTACTCGGCGATCATCCGGCCGGCCGCCCCGTGACCGGGGGCGTGCAGCAGGACCTGGCCATCGGCGAGCACGCCGCGGGCGGCCAGCAGGTCCAGCTGGTTCTCGACCAGTGCCCGGGCGTCCGGCAGGTCCTCGCCGTCGGTGGCCGTGTCGCTCGCGGTGACGTCCTCCTGGGCATGCACCACGTACACGGTGCGCCCGTCGGCCGCGGCCAGCCGGGCCGCGGTCTCGATGACCAGCCCCCCCATCGGTGAGTCGTCGATGGCGGCCAGGATCACGCCCTTCGTCGCTTGCGGTGCCGTGGCGCCCACCTGCTCGGCCTGGACCCGTTCGGCCTCGGTCAGCAGGCTCCGGGCGGTAGTCAAGATGGCGATGCCCACCACGATCGCGCCGGCCCCGATGAAGAACGGGAAGTGGATGTTGACCGCGATGACCATCCGGCCCGCCGCGTAGGGGGCCAGGCCGCCGCCGATGAACCGGACGAAGCTGTAGGCCGCCGAAGCCACCGGCTTCTCCACTGGCGACACGGTCATGACGGCCTGGGTGGTGACCGTGTTGTTGATCCCGATGAAGATCCCCGACACGATGACGGCCGGGATCAGTACCGCGTTGTCCGTCGTCCAGATGGCGATGACCAGCACCACCACCGCGAAGGCGGACAGGTTCAGGTACATGGTCCTGGCGATGCCCAGGCTGGCCTGCAGCCGGGGGGCGCCGAACACCGCGAAGAGGGCCACGAAGATGCCCCACCCGGTGAAGACCAGCCCAAGCCGGATCGGGCTCAGGTTCATCGGGAACGGCGCGTAGCCCAGGACGGTGAAGAAGCCCCAGTTGTAGCACAGCGCGGTCAGCGACAGGGTGAGCAGGCCGCGGTGCCGCAGCGCGCGCAGCGGCGCGGACAGTCCGGTCTTGTGCGCGGGCTTCGGAGTGGGCTCGACCAGCACAACGGTCGCGATCAGCGCGATGGCCATCAGGACCGAGACCCCGTAGAACGGGCCCCGCCAGCTGATCTCGCCCAGGGTGCCGCCCAGCAGCGGGCCGACCGCGATGCCGACGCCAAGCGCGGTCTCGTACAGCACGATGGCGCCCGCGAACCCGCCGCTGGCCGAGGCCACGATCACCGCCAGCGAGGTGGCGATGAACAGGGCGTTGCCCACGCCCCAGCCGGCCCGGAAGCCGATGATCTGACTGATGCCGGGCGAGGCTCCAGCCAGCGCGCTGAACACCACGATCAGGATCAGCCCCGCGATCAGCGTCTTCTTGGCCCCCAGCCGGCTGGACACCCAGTTGGTGATCAGCATCGCGACCGCCGTGACCACCAGGTAGCTGGTGAACAGCAGCGTCACCTCGCTCGGCGAGGCGTGCAGCTGGTGAGAGATGGCGGGCAGGATCGGGTCCACCAGCCCGATGCCCATGAACGACACGACGCAGGCGAACGCGACGGCGAAGACGGCCTTCGGCTGCCGGAACGGACTCGCGACCGAGCCACTCATCACCGTTCTCCAATCGTCAGGCCAGCCACCGCCGGCTCGCCGCGCTGGACGTTGGCCAGGGCACTGGCCGCCACCGGCTCGCCGCGTTCGGCGTTGACCAGGGCATCCATGGCCGGCAGGGCCGCGGCCAGCGCCTCTCGCTCGTCCGGGCTGAGCCGGTTCAGCAGCCCGGTCACCTGCTCGGCCCGCACCGCCCGCCGTCCGGCCAGCATGGCCCGGCCGTCGGCAGTGATGCGCACCTGCACCACTCGTCCATCAGCTGGATCCGCGGCCCGGTCGACCAGACCCGCGTCCTCCAGCCGGGCGATCAGCTGCGTCATGGCCGGCTGCGTCACGCCTTCCCGTGTGGCCAGCCAGGTCAGACGGCATGGCCCGGATCGCTCCAGGGTGGCCAGCGTCGCGGCCGCCGTCAGCGACAGCCCGCTCGCCGGGCTCAGCGACCGGAACAGCCCGATCAGCCGCTCCAGCGCCGCCGCGACCCCGGCGGCCAACGCCTCGTCGGGAATTTCCATAAGTTATTTATATCATTTCCTTATGTATCCGCAAGACAGGCGATGACCGGCGTTGACCAACACCTCGCGCCGATGGCGCCATAGCTCTCGGCTTCTGGCCAGCGGCCAAAATTTCAGGTGGAGTGGTAGTCACGGGAGATGTCTGGCCCGGCCAGCGGAAAGGAGCCCTGTGCGATGCTAGGCGGCGGATACGGGCCGTCCCCCAGGCGCCGGGGGAGCGGCAACATGGTCACGCACATGATCACGGCGGTGCTCGGGGCCGCGCTCGCGGCCGGTCTGCTCCTGGCGTTCTACGACCCTGCGTCCGGCGGTCCGGGCGTATCCCTGCCGGGAAGCGGCGCGGTGCCTGCCCCGGCGGTCACGAGTCCGCCGCTGGCCAGCGGCGAGCAGGACATCGTGACCAAGGTCAAGCCGGGCTTGGTGCTCATCAACACCGCGTTGCAGTACAACAGCGAGGCGGCCGCCGGGACCGGCATGGTGATCAACGCCGACGGGCTGGTGCTGACCAACAACCACGTCATTGACGGCTCTACCACGATCACCGCCACCGTGATCTCGACGGGCAAGACCTATCCGGCACGGGTCGTCGGCTACGACCGGACTGGCGACGTCGCGTTGATCCAGCTGCAGAACGTGTCCGGGCTGACGACGGTGCCGATCGGCAACTCCTCCTCGGTCAAGGCCGGAGAAGCGGTCGTGGCCCTGGGCAACGCCGAGGGCCGCGGCGCCATTGCCACGGTGGCCGGCCAGGTGACCGGGCTGAATCAGACCATAACCGCCAGCGACGCCGGGAGCTCGGCCGGCGCCGAGACCCTGCACGGAATGATCCAGACCAGCGCCGACGTCGTGCCCGGCGACTCCGGCGGTCCGCTGGCCAGTTCCGCCGGCGTCATCGGCATGGACACCGCGGGCAACGACGTCAGCTACCAGCAGCAGGCCTCGGCCGGGTTCGCGATCCCGATCGACACGGCACTGTCGATCGCCCGCCAGATCGCCGGAGGCCACGCCAGCTCCACGATCGTGATCGGCTACCCGCCGTTCGTAGGAATCTTCCTCGGTTCCGGATCCAGCAGTAACCCGCAGACGCAGGCCCAGCAGCAAGGGGGCGGCGGCTCTGGGAGCGCCCCGAATTGCTACACCAGCAACGCTGACCTGGTCGTGCCGTCGACCATCGCGCCGGTCAGCTCCGGCGCCCTGGTCGACGGGGCGATCTGCGGGAGTCCTGCGGCGTCGGCCGGCATGACCGGCGGAGCGGTCATCACGGCGGTCAACGGGCACGCCGTCACCTCGCCTGACGACTTGACCAGCATGCTGGCCCGGTTCCATCCCGGCGACACGATCTCCGTCACCTGGGTCAGCCCGTCCGGCCAGCGCACCACCAGCAGCCTGCACCTGACCGCCGGCCCACCGCAATAAGCCTGCGATGCGCGATGGCGAGCGCGCGAGGGCTTTTATGCCGCATTACCTTTACTCCCATGTGGCCCATCGACCGGCCGCCGCAGTGGGTGGGCCGCAGCCAAGAGCTCGCGGCCCTCCGCGACGGCGTGGAGGCGCTCCGCCGTGACGAGGGAGCGGTGATCTGGGTCGAGGGCGAGCCGGGCATCGGCAAGTCGTCCCTGGTGGCCGAGGCCTTGGCGGCTGCGAGCCAGCCGGGGTGGGATATCGGATGGGGGCTGGCGGACACACTCATCGAGCAACTGCCGCTGCGGGTGATGCTGGACTGCCTTCAGGTGCGGCTGAGTTCGCCTGACCCGCGGCGGGCGCATGCCGCTGACCTGCTCCGCAGCCAGCGCCTCGGACTGTTCGGCGACGGCGACGCATCGGTGAACGGCATCGAGGTGCTGGTCACGCTGGCGGACGAGCTGTGTGCGGCGGCCCCCCTGGTGATGGTCGTCGAGGACCTGCAGTGGGCCGACAACGCGTCGCTGATCGTCTGGCACCAGCTCGCCGCCTCGATCGACCAGCTACGGCTGCTGCTGATCGGGACGTGCCGGTCGCCTTTGCACCGGCCGGAGGTGCGGCAGGTGCGCGCGGCCGTCGTCCGCCGCGGCGGTACGGTGATCACGCTCGGGCCGTTGCCCGAAACGGACGTGNNGCCAGGCCCGTGGCAGAAGTTTCCCTGGCCCAGGAGCAGCTGCCGATCTCGCTGGCCGCAGCGCTGGGCGACCGGCTCAGCTCGGTCTCGGCCGAGACGGCGCAGATACTGCGGATCGCCGCGCTGCTCGGCGGGAAGTTCGCGGTCACCGACCTGGCCGTGCTACTGCGCCGGTCGGCGTCGGACCTCGCGGCGGGCCTGCAGGAGGCGGTGGCGGCCGGCCTCCTGGTCGGCTCCGGCACCGAACTGGCGTTCCGGCATCCGCTGATCCGCCAGGCGCTATATGAGAGCATGCCGGCGGCGCTGCGCACGGCGCTGCACGCCGAGGCGGCGGAAGACCTCGCGGCCTCCGGCGCGGATGCCCTAAGCGTCGCGGAGCAGCTGTCCGCCGCGGGACGGCCAGGTCGGGGCTGGGCCCGGACCTGGCTCATCCAGACCGCGCCGGGACTGACCGCGCGGGCGCCGCAGCTGGCGGCGGACCTCCTGCGGCGGGAACTGGACGAGACGCCCAGCGAGGACGAGACCTGGGACGGGCTCGTGGCCAGTCTGGCGTGGGCGCTGCTCGCCGCCGGATCCTACGAGGAGGCGGCCAGGCGGGCCAGCCGGGCGTTGACGGTGATGACTGACCCAGTGCGGAAGGCCGAGACGTTCAGAGTGCTGGCGCGTGCTCAGATCAGTGCGCGCCACAACGACGATGCGATCACGACCATACGACGGGCACTGGCCTCCGCGGACCTGCCTGGCGAGTGGCGCGCCCGGATGCTGGTCGTGCTGGCGATGCTAGAGCGGGCGGCCACCGGTGACCTAGACGCGGCGGACGCGACCGCACGCCAGGCCCTGACCGCCGCCGAGCAGGCCGGTGATACGTTCGCGACCGCCCACGCGCTGTCCGCTTTGTGGTTTACCCACGGGATCAGGCGCGATCATGGCGCCGCACTTGACTACATCGACCGGGCGCTACGTGTGCTGGACGATGATCCCGGCCACCCGGACCTGCGCTCGTACGCCCTTGAGGTCCGGATCTTCACGCTCCAAAATCTCGACCGCTGGCCGGAAGCCGAGCTGGCCCTCCAGCAGGCTCGTGAGTTCGCCCAGCGCAGCGGGAGCTCTGACCGAGCGACCTGGGTCACCGCGGCGGTACTGCGGTACTGGCTCGGCCAGTGGGACGATGCCCTGGCCGAGCTGAACTCCGATGACATTGATGCTCCCGGGCTGAGGTACGCATTCCTGCGCGAAGACTGGCCTGCCCTGCTGATGCACGGTGTGGCCGCGCTCATCGCCGGGCGCCGGGACCAGCGCGCCGCGGCCGGCCAGCACCTTCGCCAGGGCCTGGCTCTGCCCGTCCAGATTCTCACCGACCGGGAGAACCGGGACTTCCTGGTCGCCGCGCACGCACTGGCGTTGGAGCAGAGCGGGGACACCCGCCAGGCCATGCTGAGGCTGGCCGAGATCCTGCCGCGGCACCACGGTGAGATGACCCTGATCCACCAGTGGCTACCGGACCTGGTGCGGCTCGCGCTCGCCGTCGGGGACAGGCGGATGGCGCGGGCCGCGGCGCAGGCCTGCCAGGCGGAGGCGGCGGCAGAAACCGAACCGGCGAGGGCGGCCGCGGCCAGCCTGCGGTGCCGTGGGCTGCTCCGGTCTGATCCGGGCCCGCTCCGAGACGCCGTCGCGCACTACCGGTCGCTAGGGCCGGCGGTGCAGCTGCCTGCGGCCCTGGAGGACCTGGCCGCTGTGCTGGCGCAGCGCGGCCAGGAAGATGAGGCGAAAGCCGCCCTGAACGAGGCCGTCGGCTTGTACGAGGACCTGGATGCCCGCTGGGACATCCGGCGAGCCGACAGTCGGCTCCGCGCCCACGGCATCAGGCGTGGCGTCCGCGGCCGGCGCGGGCCGCGCACGGCCTCCGGCTGGGAAGCGCTCACGCCGACCGAACTGAAGATCGCGGCCATGGTGGCCGGGGGCACGTCAACCCCGGACATCGCGCGGGGCATGTTCTTGTCCCGACGTACCGTGCAAACCCACATCTCGCACATCCTGGCCAAGCTCGGCGCGAAAGGCCGAGTCGACATCGTCCGCGAGGCCCTACGCCAGGGCATCTCTGCGTAGCGGACACGCGCCGGCGCTCACGGTGATGGTCATCGACGACCTGCAGTGGGCTCACGACACGTCGCTGATCGTCTGGCATCAGCCTAAGACCTGTGTTCGCTTGAAGTTGTGCTACTAAATGTATCATGATATAGTGTTCGAAGAACGTGCTTCATAATCTCTCCTTCGAACGGAGCGTGGCGCGTGCTCCCCGAACCGCCCGACGATTCCCAGCCCGACG
>PLIQ01000285.1 GCA_003140115.1 Actinomycetota bacterium
AGCGCCCGCAGGTCGCCGTAACGGGTGGCCGCGTCATCCGTCATCTACCGCTCCTTACCGCCCGGCCCTCGGCCGGCACGTCCACCGGGTCGACCCAGTGCCAGCCATCGGCGTCCAAGCCCGAAGCACCTCCCACGTCGCTGCCGGAACGGGCAATACTTTACTGTCCACGCACTGGTCCTGGCGTTACGCCAGCAGCACCATCCTGGCGGGCAGCTCTGGCCCTGCCGCCTCGCTATTAGGAGATGCAGACATGATCTGTCCCTGTCTCAACTACCGGCTTGGGCCGCTACCCGCCGGGCGCGGCCCATGAATCGCGGCCAGTTCGGCCCATCCGGGGAGACGCCTATCTGGCAAGAACCGGTTCGCGGGTTCTACACCGACCCCGGGCAGTTCGTGACCCTGTCCGGGCTCGACTTGCTCCGCAGCGTGCTCGAAGGCGGTCTTGGTCCCCCCATTCGCTACCTGTTCGGGCTCGGGCCCACCTCCGTCGAGCCCGGCGGCGTGACGTTCACCATGCCTGTGACCGACTGGCTGCTATTCCCCCAGGGAGTCGTGTCCGGTGCCACCCTCAGCATCCTGGTGGACGCGCCTTTGGGGTGCGCGGTCCAGACCGCCTTGCCTCCTGCCACTCCGTTCACCACGGCCGAGATCTCGCTCAGGTTCCTACGAACTGTCGCGCCGCAGAGCGGGATGCTGACGGCCAAGGGCCGGCTGATCCACGCCGGCCAGACCACGGGCGTGTCCCTGGTCGAGGTCACCGACGAAGCGGGCCGCTTGGTCGCGGTGACGAGCACCCGGTGCGCGATCCTGCCGCGCGTCGAGGTGCCGTGGGAGGTCGTCGAGCAGGCGCTGAAGAACCCGCCCTGGCTGCGGGAGCCGGACTGGCCGTCACCCCATCCGTACGAACGACCGGTGGCAGGCGAGGTGCTAACGCAGAAGATCTGGGACCACACGGACGGCCTCGGCGTGCTGCAGTCCCTTATCGCCGGTGATCTGCCGGCGCCCCCGATCGCCCATTTCTGCGGGATCGCCCCGGTGGATGCAGAGACAGGCACGGCGACATGGAAGATGCCGGCCAGCGAGTGGTTGTGCGCGCCCGTCCAGGGCAGGCTGTACGGCGGCGCCATCGCCATGCTCGCTGGCACGGCCATCGACGGTGCGGTGCAGACGACCCTCCCGGCCGGTACGCTTTCGGTCCGGTGGACCTCAAGGTGTATTTCCTGCGTCCGGTTTCACCGGACGGGCGTGATCTGGTGGCGCGGGGAACTGTGATCCACCGGGGCCGCAGCATGGCGATCGGCACCTCGGACGTGTTCGACGCGGACGGCAAGAAGGTTGCCGTCGCGACAGGCTCGGCCGTAATCCTGCCGGGCCGGCCAGCCACCGTGACAGCTGAGCTGACGCTTCCGGATCTTGCCGGGAGCCAGGATGACGAGGAACGCCCCTAGTCCCGGTCTCGGTGCATCGGTCACTCCCGGTTTGTACAGCGCCGCCGGGTGGTCTACTGTTCCGGCGTGGCTGCGGACGTCGAGCTGATCGGAGCGGTGCGTGCCGCGCTCCGCGAGGCGGCGCAGCCGGAACTGGCCCCGCCTATGCAGGCGTACATGAAGTCAGCCACCCCGTTCCTCGGTGTCCGGGTGCCGGTGATGCGAACTGTGACCCGGGCCGAGGCGAAGCTGCGGCCGTTCGCCACCTCAGCGGACCTCATAGACACGGTCCTGCGGCTATGGCGGGAGGCGGGCTACCGCGAGGAGCGGTACGCCGCGATCGCGTTGCTCGACACACCCGCGGCGCGGCGACTCCGGGATCCAGCCGTCCTGCAGACGTTGCGGGAACTGATCGTCACCGGCGCGTGGTGGGACTACGTGGACGAGCTCGCGCACCGGGTCGGTGAGCTGCTGCTGCGCTGGCCGGCCGAGGTCCGCCCGGCAGTTGTGACCTGGACCCGCAGCGACGACCGGTGGCTGCGGCGGGCATCAATCATCTGCCAGCTCGGGACGCGTGACCAGGCCGACGTAGAGCTGCTCACGACCGCGATCGAGGCCGCCACCGGCGACAGCGACTTCTTCCTGCGCAAAGCGATCGGGTGGGCGCTGCGGGACTACGCACGAACCAACCCGGCCTGGGTGCGATCCTTCGCCGAAACCCACGAACTGAGCCCGTTGTCCCGACGCGAGGCGCTGAAACACTTGTCGTGAGCACTCACCGGTAGACACTGACCGCCCACCACAACCGCGGCGACGCCGCTGGCCGGATCCGCCCGGACGATCTGCCTTTTGCCGAACGGACCGTGGTGCCCGCAACCGGTCTATGGGATCGGGGTGCCACCNNATCGCGGGTGCATCATGGCGCCGCCAGGTTCGCCTCCGCGCGCCTGGCTCGCCCCGCAGACCCCAGCCGCCCCGCAGACCTCTGCAGCCCCACCCCGGCCGGGACCGCAGCGGCACCAATGTTCCATCGCTGCCGCCTTGACGACACCGATGTTCCATCGGTGGCCGACGTAGACGCCTTTCTCGGCTACCTCGGCGTGCAGGGCTTGCAGGTAGTTGCGCTGGGCGGCTTGTGCGGGACTGGGGCCGCTCATGTTCGGCAGGCCGTGCACAGTGCTGCCGCCCTGCGCGGTCAAGATGGCGCCGTCCCCCTGCTCGAGCATGTGCGGCAGGAACTCCTGCACGAGGGCCAGCATCGTGTAGAAGATCAGCGGCATGAACTTCTGGGCGTGCTGTGGGGTCAGGTTGGCTGCGGAAACGAACCCGGTGTCTGGGGTGGGTGCATAGTAAAAGGCGTCGAGGTGGCCGGCCTTAGCGCGAATCTGCTCGGCCAGCCGGGGCGTGGCACCGGTGTCGGATAGGTCGGCTGTGATGACGTGCGCCGTTGCCCCGGCACTCGTGAGATCCTTCGCCAGACGGTCAAGTGGCTCCGAGCGGCGGCCCACCAAGGTGACGGCGTAACCCTCTCGCGCGTAGTGACGGGCGACAGCCTGGCCGAGGCCGGGTCCGGCTCCGAACACAGCGATGGATTTGGGCAAAGCGTGCTCCGATGGGTAGGTCGGCATTACTCCGAACCACCTAAGGCCACAGTTACCTCGTCGTCAAGCGATTAGGAAAGCAGCGCGAAGCGCAGACATGTTGCAGCAAGACAGGCTGGTGGCTTGTCTCTCAGCTTCGATGATGGTTCGGCGAAACCGCAGCGCCCAATGCCTGCCTTGTCGCTGGCTATACCCGGAAGGTATGATCGGAACCGGGATCGGGAGGCCCCTGGGCACTGGAGGAGGGCCGAGATGGACATCGACCTGCGCAAGGTCCGCTACTTCATGGCCGTGGCCCGCCGCGGCAACTTCAGCCGGGCCGCCGAGGACCTGTACATCGCCCAGCCCGTCCTGTCACGCCAGATCCGCGCCCTGGAGTCCGAGCTCGGCGCCGTGCTGTTCATCAGGGGCCGGAGCGGGGCGGTGCTCACCGCGGCGGGAACGCAGCTCGCGGCCGACGCCGAGCCGCTGCTCGCCGACGCCGAAGCCCTGGGCAGGCGCGTCGCCCAAGCCGCCCGCAAGTCCGGCCAGTTCACCGTCGCCTTCATGCCGGGCCTGATCATCACCGACGCCGTGCGGGCCTTCGCCGCCGCGCACCCCGAGCTCACCGTCGAGGTGCTGCGCACCAGCCGGGCCGACCAGGCGGAGGTGCTGCACGACGGGCGGGCCGACGTCAGCTACGTCCGGCTGCCAGTCGACCAGCACGGGCTCCAGTTGCGTCCCCTGGCCCGCGAGCCGCAGCTGGCGGTGCTGCCCGCGGGGCACCGCCTGGCCGGGAAGGAATACGTCAGCATCGGCGACCTCGCCGACGAGCACCTGCTGCAGCACCCGGACATCGTGCCCGAGTGGCGTGACGTCGCCGCCGAGATGCGCGGCCGCCGGCGACTCCCGCCACCCCGGTTCACCCACACCGTCGAGGAGAAACTCGAGCAGGTCGCCATCGGCCGCGGCATCGTCGTGCTCCCCGAATCCGCGGCCAGCATGTACACCCGCCCCGGCATCTGCCACCTCCGGATCAGCGACATCCAGCCCGCGGAAACCTGCCTGGCCTGGTCCTCCTCCCGCCGCTCCCCGCTGCTCGCCGAGTTCGCCCGCCTCGCCGAGCAGTACCCGGTCACGGCGTAACACCGCCCCCTTCGGGCTCGTGGTGAACCTGGGGAGGAACCGGCTGCCTATCGCGAACAGCACCCCGATGCCGAGCTGGATGCCGACGGCGGTGACGAAGCCGGCCCGGATGCTGCGGGTTGCGAGCGACAGGTAGACGGAGCCGAGAATGGCCACGCCCAGCGCCAGCCCGGCCTGCTGCATGGTGATCAGGACGCCGCTGCCGATGCCGGCCTGGTAGGCGGGCACGTCGACGAGCACGACCCGGAACAGGCCGGTGACCATCATGGACTGGCCGGCACCGAGGAGGACGAACGGTCCGGTGAAGTCGATGATGGCCACGTGCGGCCAGCCCGCCAGGATGACGATGATGACCAGGGCCAGCCCGGCGACCTGAACGACAGCGCCGCCGGCGATAGCCGCCCGGCCGAACCGGTTGATGATCTTCGGGCTCAGCACGGCGCCGACCAGGAACAGCGCGGCCATCGGCACCACGGCCAGCCCGCTGACCAGCGCGCTGGCGTGCAAGCCGTCCTGGACGGTGAGGGCGAAGACGAACAAGAACGCCCCGAAGCCCACGCTGAACGCCAGGTACAGGGCCAGCCCGCGGGCCATAGAAGGCAGCCTGAGCAGCGACGGCGGCAGCAGCGGGGTGTGGCCGGACCGCTCGCTGTGCCGCTCGATGAGGAACGTGACGGCACCGAGCATGACGGCGACCGCGATCAGCACCCAGCCCCAGACGGGCCAGTGCAGGGAGTCACCTTCGGCCAGCGGGACCAGCAGGGCGATGAGGGTGGCCGCGAAGGCCAGCGTGCCGGGCACGTCAATACCGGTGGGACGGTCCGAGCGGGTGGCGGGCACGACGTAGCGGGCGACGACCAGCACGGCGATGCCGATCGGCACGTTGATCAGGAAGATCGCCCGCCACGAGCTGCCGAGGATATCGGCGGTCACCAGCACCCCGCCGGCGATCTGGCCGACCACCGCGGCGAGGCCGCTGGTGGCACCGTACAGGGCCAGCGCGCGGGTCTTGCGCCCCCCGTCCAGGGTGGCCTGGAAGGTGGCCAGCACCTGGGGCACCAGCATGGCGGCGAAGATGCCCTGGATCACGCGGGCCGCGACGAGGACCCAGATGTCCGGGGACAGTCCGCAGAGGGCGGAGGCGGCCACGAAGCCGACGGCGCCGATCTGGAACAGCCGGCGGCGGCCGATCCGGTCGCCCAGGCGGCCGCCCAGGACCAGCACGGCGGCGTAGGCGACGCCGTAGCCCGCGGCGATCAGTTCCAGGGTGCCCGGGGAGGCATGCAGGGACCTGTCGATGGTGGGCAAGGCCACGTTGGTGATGAAGAAGTCGGCCTGCGGCATGAACGCCCCGGCCATCAAGATGAACACCCCGGACGGGGGCAGGCCCCCCGCCCGGGCCGTGGCCCGAGGCGACGGCGGCCCGGCCGCCACGGCAGGTAGTCGATCGCGGATGCCAGTCATCGGGCCTCTCCCTGGGTCTCGCAGCCGACGGCGAGACGGCCACTACCTTGTCTCTCAGTTCGATGATGGTCCGGCGAAACCGCAGCGTCCAATGCCTGCCCGGTCGCTGACCATACCTGGAAGGTATGACGAGACATGCTCGGCAACTCCGCCGTGGCGGCACTGCTACGAAACCCGGCAGCTGCTCGAGAGCCTGGACCAGCCGGATCCCGAGCAGTCAGCCTGGCTGCCAGGAGGCGGCGCTCGTCCATGGGCGAGAAGAGAAGCCACGGGCCGTTCGGCAAGATCAAGTTCTTTTATCCGAACGGCCAGTGGTGGCACGTTCCAGGGACCGGGCAGTCGCGCGACAGACCAGGGCACTGGCCAGGGTGTTCACGGACGCGATGGGACGCCCCCGGACGGGAGCGTGGATATCACAACGCGACCCCGCGTTTCCACCCTAGGAGGTTCCCGGTGAATGCGACAGACCAGCAGTCTCAGCAATCCGTCAGGCCGACGATCGTGCTGGTGCACGGCGCCTTCGCCGACGCGTCCAGCTGGAACGGCGTCATCGAGCGGCTGCAGCAGCAGGGCTACACCGTCATCGCCACGGCCAACCCGCTGCGCGGCCTGGCCGCCGATTCGGCCTACACCGCCAGCCTGCTCAACCAGATCGACGGCCCGGTCCTGCTCGTCGGGCATTCCTACGCCGGCGCGGTCATCACCACCGCCGCGACCAGCGCCCCGAACGTCGTCGGCCTGGTCTACATCGCCGCCTTCGCCACCGAGGAGGGCGAAAACCTGAACGATGTCGAGAGCGGCTCCAAGGACAGCATCCTCGGCGCGGCCCTGGTGCAGNNGACGGCGTTCAGCGAAGCGTCCGGGCCGCCGGCCTGGAAGAAGCTGCCGTCCTGGACGGTGGTCGCCACCGGCGACAAGGCCGCCGGCGCCGACGTCATCCGGTCGCAGGCTCAGCGGGCGGGCGCCCACATCACCGAGGTCGAGGGCTCGCACGTGATCATGATCTCCCAGCCGCAAGCGGTCACCGACGTCATCGTGACGGCGGCCAAGGCCGTCGCCGACTCACGCCGGTAGGGGCCGGGCGTTTACTGGGCCAGGGTGAGGAGCGGCTTGCCCTTCTCCACGACGTCGGTAGCGAGGGCGGCGCCGGTGCCGGTGCCGGCGTTGCGCACCGCGTGGATGACCCCGGCGAAGACGGTCAGGGCCTCGCCGGCGTGGTACACCTTCGTCGGGCAATGGAGCATAAGCGAGGTCAGGCGGGCACCGTTTCAGGTACCCGCCTGAATTCAGGTGTGCTGCGGTGCGGACCGCGCTCACTCGTTTGTGGGCTGGGATAGCTCGATGCCGACGTTGGTCGAGGCGGCGACCGGGTTGCCTTGACCGTCGTAGGTGATCGTGACGGTCTGCTGCCAGACCGAGCCGTCCGAGTAGGTGATGGCGCATGAGGCGGAGGTGGGGGCGCTGGCGTCGGGCGGGTTGGACACCGTCGTCGGGTCGCAGTCAGCGTACGTGGCCGTCACGCCGCCGCCCGCAAGCGCGTTGAGCGGCCCGTTGCCGACCGCGATTTCGGCTACGTCCTTGGCCACTTGATCGGGGCTAGCGCCCGGCTGCACGTCTGGCTGCACGTCCGGCTGGTCCAGGGGCGTGGAGACCGGCTGTGACTGGGGCGTGGAG
>PLIQ01000140.1 GCA_003140115.1 Actinomycetota bacterium
CCCACCCCATACGCGCCCCAGATCATCAGTCCTCCTCGAGGTGCAGCGCCTGGTCCATGCGACCGATCCAGACGTCTTCGAGGCTGGCGGCCGGGCACGGCTGCACCCGGCTGTGGCTCAAGCAAGGCGGTCGACTGCGCGATCATCACCGCAATGCTGGCGGGGGTGTTCGCCGGGCTCGTGCTGCTGGCCACCGTGGTATTCCCGTTCAAGACCCCGGTCGCCGTCGCGGCCGCCACGCTGGCGGCNNGCGGTGGACCGCCGGTTCAACCGGGCACGTTACAACGCCGACCAGGCCGTGGCCGCATTCGCCGCCCGGCTGAAAGACGTCGTGGACCCGGACTCGGTCCGCGACGACCTGGTCGGCGTCGTGAACGGTGCCCTCGAGCCCGTCCACGTATCGGTGTGGATTAGCCACCTCGACTGACGACGGCGCAGTCGACTCGCCGACCGCTAGCCCGTGGCTGGCAGAGTCCACTGTGAGCCGTAACGTTTACGGAACGCTCGGGGCGTATCGTCGCTCCCGTGAGCGAGGGGGGGCGGGTGGCCGGGCGGGCGAGCGTAACGCCGCCGGGTGCTGGCGGGCGGTTGCGCCTGGGTTCGCCGGTGGCCGCGCTGGTGCTCGGTGGCCTGGTGCTGGTCCTGGCGGTCGCGGCCGTGCCGCTGGCCGGGCTGGCGCATCAGAGCCTGAACGCAGCCAACGGCTCGGTGCCGGTGTGGGTCGAGGTCCCGTTCGCCGTGGGGGCCTTCGTGCTGGCCTCGCGCAAGCCGGGTAATCCGCTCGGCTGGATTTTCCTCACCGGCTCGGTCTTGTCCATGTTCAGCGAGGACGCCGCCTATTACGCGGTGGCCGACTACCGGCTGCATCATGGCGGGCTGCCGCTGGGCTGGGTGGCGCTGCTGGCCCAGCCCAGCGGGGTGCTGGGGCTCGTGCTGATCGGACTGATCTGCCTGCTGTTCCCCGATGGCCGGCCGCCGTCCCCGCGGTGGCGGTGGGTGCTGTGGGCCTATGCCGGCATCGGCCTGGTGTGGATCACCTGGACTGCCGTGATCACGGTGGACGCGGTCATCGGCCACCACCCGCAGGTGGATTCCAACGGGCAGCTGTTCCTGCTGAGCGGCAACGACCCGGCCGCCGGGTCGTGGAACACGGCGTACACCTTGATCTTCTTGCTGGTCGCGGTGTGCTTGGTGGCGTCGCTGGCGGGCCAGGTGGCCAGCTGGCGGCGCTCGTCGGGTGAGCGCCGCCAGCAGCTGAAGTGGCTGGCAGCCGGGACGGCGACGCTCGTGGTATGCGCCGCGATCGCCACCGTGTTCGGCATCCACTCTGGCGCGACGCCCATCGTCAACGCCTGCCTCCTGGCCGGGTTGGTCGCGTTCTGGCTGTGCGTCGGGGTGGCGGTGCTGAGGTACCGGCTGTTCGACATCGACCGGGTCATCTCCCGGACGCTGGCGTACGCGATCGTGACCGGCTTGCTGGTGGGGGTGTATGCGGGGGTCGTGCTGCTGGCCACCGAGGTCCTCCAGTTGCGCAGCACGGTGGCGGTGGCGGCGGCGACCCTGGCCGCCGCGGCACTGTTCAACCCGCTGCGCCGCCGGGTGCAGACGATCGTGGACCGGCGGTTCAACCGGGCCCGCTACGACACCGACCGGATCATCGCCGCGTTCGCGGCCCGGCTGCAAGACGCGGTCGACCTGGACTCGGTACGGGCCGACCTGGCCAGTTCCGTCCAGCAGACGCTGGAGCCCGCCCACATCTCGTTGTGGATCAGGGCAGACGGACGGCAGTGACGCGGTATCGGCGGGCGCGTACTGTGGATGGATCCTCACTGGCTTGCCCGGGCAGGTTCCGTCCGGCCGGTGCTCTGGGCGGGCGGCCAGGTTCTGCTCAGTAGCGCGAGGCGGCGGACGATGCTCGAGCGGTTTACCGACCAGGCGCGGCGTGTTGTGGTCCTGGCAGAAGAAGAAGCCAGGATGCTCCATCACAACTGGATCGGCACCGAGCACCTCCTGCTTGGCGTCCTTCGCGAGGGCGACGGCGTCGCCGCCAGGGCGCTGGAGTCGCTGGGGATCAGCCTGCAGCCGGTGCGCCAGCAGGTCGAGGAGATCATCGGCCCGGTCCAGCAGGTCCCGGCCGAGTACATCCCGTTCACGCCCCGGAGCAAGAAGGTGCTGGAGTTGTCGCTGCGCGAGTCGCTGCAGCTCGGTCACGATCGCGTCGGCACCGGACACATCCTGCTCGGCCTGATCCGCGAGGGCGACGGCGTGGCCGCGCAGGTGCTGGTCAGGCTGGGCGCCGACCTAGATCAGGTGCGTCAGCAGGTCATCGAGCTCGTCAGCGACCTGCGGCCGCAGTCGGGTCGGCGGCCGCCTCGGGAGGTCGTACCGGTGATGTGGACGAATACTCGCCTGGACGTGTTCGGGGGCCGGCTGGCGGCCGTTGAACAGCGGGTGGGCATCGGGCCGGACACCAGTGACCTGGACGAGCAGATCGCCCAGGTCCGCCGCGAGAAGGAATCCG
>PLIQ01000323.1 GCA_003140115.1 Actinomycetota bacterium
CCGGGCCAGCTGGTCGGCGTCGGGTACGCCGGCTGAGCCGCGGGCGAAGTGGGCGACCCGTCCGGCCAGGGTCGCCTGGGCGGCGTAGCTGACCCAGCTCGGCCGGGGCACGGCCACGTCGGTGCCGATGACCATGAGCAGGGCGAACAGCAGGGGCTTGCTGCCCGGCCCGGCCACCACCGCGCCCGGCCCGGTCGGCAGGCCGCGCCGGGTGAAGTAGCCGGCGGCCGCCTCGCGCAGCGCGGCCTGCCCGGCCACCGGGCCGTAGGCCGTGCAGCCCGCGGCGTCGGCCAGCGCCTCGCGCAGCAGCGGATGGGCGGGCAGCCCCGCCTCGCCGAACGCCATCGGCAGCACCGGCTGACCACGGCGGCGGCGCGCGTCCAGGATCTCGTTGGCGGCCAGAGTGGCGGATAGCGCTGGGGGGGCCTGGGGGGATAGGTCAGCCCAGGATCGGAGGGTTTCTGGGGGTCGTCCCCCAGGATGAAGGCGCGTGACGAGGGCCACGGAAACTGGCACTCCTAGCTGCGGGATGGGCGGACGGCGGCGAAAAGAGGCAGTCGTCACTTTCCCGTGACAACCCTGCACACCAGCTCAAGTCTGTGCTTTTCACAGTCTGAGCTTTTCACACCATAAGCGCAAGCGCTCATGTCTGGCGGTGAGCCTAAGATTCTCTTATGCTTGATCTGCACAGGCTCCGCCTGCTGACCGAATTCGCCGCGCGCGGCAGCATCGCGAAGACCGCCGCGGTGCTCGGCTACACGCCGTCCGCGGTGTCCCAGCAGCTCGCCACGCTCGAGCGGGAGGCGGGCACCGCGCTGCTGGACCGGACCGCGCGCCGGGCCGAGCTGACCGATGCGGGGCGGCGCCTGGCCGGGCACGCCGAGCGCATCCTGGCCATGGTCGAGGAGGCCGAGACCGACCTGTCTGCGGGGGCCACCGAGCCGGCCGGGCGGGTGATGGCGACCGCGTTCCCGTCCGCGGCGATCGCCTTCGCCCCCGCGCTGGCCCGCAGCCTGCGGACCCATCCCCGGCTGACCCTGGTGCTGCGGCAGACCCCGGCCCGCGAGGGGCTGCGCCAGGTGCGCTCCGGCGAGGTGGACGTGGCCATCGTGGACGACTGGACCGGCCGGCTCGCCGATGAGATCGAGGCGGGCGGCTCGATCCTGACCTGCTACCACCTGAACCGCGACCGGCTGGTCCTGGTCGTGCCGCGCTCGCACCGGGCGGCCGATCCCGGTGCGGCCGTGGACCTGCGGGCGCTGCGCCACGAGCCGTGGCTGGCCGCGCCAGCCGGCGAGCCGTCCCGGCAGGCGGTGGACCGGCTGCTGGCCGCGGTGGGCGTGACCCCCCCGGTGCTGTCGGAGTTCGAGGGCATGTCGACGATCGTGAGCCTGGTGGCCCGCGGCATCGGCCTGGCCATCTTGCCCCGGCTGGCCGTGGCCGCGGGCGAGCGCCGGGTCGCGGTCCGGGACCTGCCGCACGGCCTGGACCTGGCCCGGGACGTGCACGCGGTGGCCCGCACGGCCAGCGTGCGCCGGCCCTCGGTGGCGGTGATCGTGACCGCGCTGCGCGCCGCGGCCAAGGCGCTGCCCGGTCAGGGAGCGCGCCCGCTCGGGGCGGCCTGAGCCGGTCCCTATGCTGGCCTGGTGGATCTCGACCTCGATATCGATGGGGCGGCGCTGACCGCCCAGCTCGTGGATGTGCCCTCGGTCAGCGGCGAGGAAGGACCGCTCGCGGACGCCATCGAGCGCGCGCTGGCGCCCCTGGCCCACCTGACCGTCAGCCGGGACGGCCACACGATCGTGGCCCGGACCGAGCTCGGGCGACCCGAACGGGTCATCCTGGCCGGGCACATCGACACCGTCCCGGTGGCCGGCAACCTGCCGTCGCGCGCCGACGGGGCCCGGCTGTACGGCTGCGGGACCTCCGACATGAAGTCCGGGGTCGCGGTGCAGCTCCGGCTGGCCGCGCAACTGTCCGCGCCCAGCCGGGACGTCACCTACGTCTTCTACGAGTGCGAGGAGGTCGCGGCCGAGCGCAACGGGCTGCTCCGGCTCAGCCGCAGCGCCCCGGACCTGCTGGCCGGCGACTTCGCCGTGCTGCTGGAGCCGACCGCGGGCCAGGTCGAAGGCGGCTGCCAGGGCACGCTGCGCGCCGAAGTGACCGCCGCCGGGAAGCGGGCCCACACCGCGCGGTCCTGGATGGGCCGCAACGCGATCCACGAGGCCGACGGCATCCTGCGCGTGCTGCGCGCGTACACCCCCCGGGAGCCGGAGGTCGACGGGCTGCGCTACCACGAGGGCCTGAACGCCGTGGCCATCCGCGGCGGCGTGGCCGGGAACGTCGTTCCCGACGAGTGCGTGGTGACGGTCAACTACCGGTTCGCGCCGGACCTGGACGGCCAGCAGGCGGCCGATGTGGTCCGGTCGCTGTTCGCGGCCTGGCCGGTCACGGTGATCGACGTGATCGACGGCGCCCGGCCCGGCCTGGGCCATCCCGCCGCCGCCGCCTTCCTGGGCACGGTCGGCACCGGCCTCGGGCCGCCGCGGGCCAAGCTCGGCTGGACCGACGTGGCCCGGTTCGCCGCGCTTGGCATCGCGGCCGTGAACTACGGCCCGGGCCTGCCGGAGCTGGCCCACACCGCGGGGGAGTACGTGCAGACCCCGGCCATCGCCGACTGCGAAGCCCGGCTGCGCGCCTGGCTGGCCTTAGCGGGCCGGGCCGTCGCCGAGCAGGATCCGGACCGTATGCCGTGAGCCGTTGGGGGCCTGATAACCGACCGACACCACGCGCCCCGGGTGGTACTGGGCGGTGATGGCGGTCAGCGAGCCGGGCGTGGTGACCGCCTGGCCGTCGACCGAGACGATGACGTCCCCGGGCTTCAGGCCCTGGGTCTGCGCCGCGGTGCCGCACACGACGCCCAGGATCAGCGCGCCGGTCGCGGTCGGCGCGATCCTGGCCGGCACGCCTGCCCACTGGGCGCCGGTCACGCAGGCCAGCCCGCCCCGGGCGTTGCTGCCCTGGCCGTCACCGGATCGCCGGGCGGCCGCGGCCTGCTGCCCCGGGTTCGCGCTGGTGCTCTGCGCCACCTGCACGCCCAGGAAGCCGGGCAGGCCGATGTACACCGTGGAGCTGGATTGGTTGCCCGCGATCTTCTGGGCGATGTCCAGCGCCGTGTCGATCGGGATGGCGAAGCCCATCGTGTCGCCCGGCTGCCCGTCAGCCGGGGTGTTGGCCGCCGTGATCATCCCGATCACCTGCCCCGCGTTGTCGGCCAGCGCCCCGCCCGAGTCGCCCTGCTGGATCGGGGCGTTGGTCTGCAGCATGTGGTTCAGGTCCTCGACCGTGCCCGAGCCTTCGTCGCTGGCCTGGATCGAGCGGTTCAGCGCGCTGATGTCACCGGCGGCCGGTTTCACGCCGCCGTGCCCCTGGGCGTCGCCCAGCGCGAGGACCGCGGTGCCCACCTTGACCTGCGCTGAGTTGGCGAAGGTGACCGTGGCCAGCCCCGAGGCGCCGATGATCTGGAGCAGCGCGACGTCCTGGACGCTGTCGTAGCCGACCACCCGGGCCACGTAGCTCTGGTTCGGGTGGTCGACCAGCGTCACCTTGACCTCGGTGGCCCCGTCGATCACGTGGTTGTTGGTCAGCACCAGACCCGAACGGGACAGGATCATCCCGGTGCCTTCGGCCGTCTCGCTGGCGTACTTGATCGTGGAGGTGATGTCCACCAGGCCCGGCTCGACCTTCCGCTCGACCGCCGCCTGGTTCAGTCCATGCCCGCTGCTCGCCTGGTTGTCATGCACCGACGGGATGCCGTCGGCCGAACTCGCCGACGGGCTGGGCGCCTGGCCGTCGAAGGCCACGGTCAGCCCCGCCCCGATCCCGGCCGCCACCGCCGCCACCGTGAGATACACCAGCAGATGCCGGCGTCCCCGCCCCCGCCGCGGCGGATCCGGATCCCACCCGCCGGCCGCGTAACTCCCGTACCCGGGTTCGTCTCGGTTGCTGTCGTACCACGCGTCGCTCTCGTTCTCGCGCATCTTCCTCGCCCTCGACCAGACCAGGGTACGTCCCTGAGTGCGACCTGACGGATTGCTTCCGATTCGTCCCGATCCCGCGCGGCGCGCGTTGATCATTTGCGAGGCCGTGGTAGTCTGCGGCAAAGACGCGATATGACGTGATTATCGCAAGGTGCTCGAAGGGCAGGGGTCTCAATGTCCGCACCGACTCACAGTGAACCAGATCTTTCCCATCGCGAGGAGATGTCAGTCTCGGGGGCGGCCATGTCCGGCGCGCCGTGGGGGGCCGCGACGGTGACCGGCGGGGTGGTCGCGGCCGGTGACCTCGGCCTGCATATCATCGGCGGCTTCCATCTCGGCCTGAGCTCCCTCAGCGGGTCCCTGGCCATGGGCGCGGTGGCCTTCTTCGTGGTGGCCGCGGCGGGCGCCCTCTGGCGGGCCCGGTCAGGCCGCGCCATCCGCTGGGCCAGGAGCAATCCGTGGCGCTTCGCCCTCCTGCCCGCAATCGCGTGCGCGGCCGTCGCGCTCGTGCTCTCCGTGGTCACCGGCGGCGGCGTCATCGACGGGGTCCTGAGCGGGCTGTGGCACGGCGGCCTGGTCTACGGCCTGACCGGAGTGGCCGGGGTGACCAAGAGGTCGCGGACGTCAGCTTCCTAGGACGCCGCTAGCTGGCTGTGGCCAGCGCGATGCCACGTTTGATGTCGGCTTGGGTGACCGCGCCGAAGATGCGGTCGACGATGCGGTGCCTGGCGTCGAGGAAGAAGGTCTGCGGCAGGGCCGCCACCCCGTAGGCCGAGGCCGCGGTGACCTCGGGATCGAAGCCCACCGGGTAGCCGACGCCCTCCTTGCGGGTGAACGACATGGCGCTGCTCAGGACGTCGTTCTCGTCGAGCCCCACGATCGCCACCTTGGCCTGCTCGGTGCGGTAGAACCTGGCCAGCAGCGGGGTTTCCTGCTGGCAGGGCTGGCACCAGGACGCGAAGAAGTTCACGATGAGCGGTTTCCCGGCGTAGTCGGCCAGCGTGATCTTCTGCCCGGAATGACCCAGGACGGGCAGGCTGAACGCCGGCGCCGCCGGGTCGGCGGTCGGCCGGGCCGTCCCGCCTGCCGTGGCCGGCCCGGCCGGACCGGAGGCGGCCAAGGTGATCGCGATCAGGGACGCCACCACCGCGAGCGCGGTGATCCCGGAGGCGATCTTGTGCCGGACCGCCGTGCGCCACACCTCGCGGGCCGCGCCGGCCCACGTCTGCTGTCCCATGTCAGTGTTGTTCCATGTCAGTGTTGCCCCATGTCAGGGCCTTCGTGCGAATCGATTGCCAAGGCCGCCACTGTATGACATCGCCGCCGGCGTCAGTGGCCCACGAGCTGGTAGCCCTCGCCGCGTACCGTCTTGATCAGGCCGAAGCCCAGCTTGGACCGCAGCCGCCGCACGCAGACGTCCACCACGTTGGAGCCGGGGTCGAAATCGTAGCCCCATACGCTCGCAAGCAGCTGCCCCTTCGGCACCGACTGCCCGACGTGCTCGGCCAGCTCCCGCAGCAGCAGGAACTCCAGCCTGGTCAGCGGCACCGCTCCGGATCCGATGTCGGCGACCAGGCGGCCCACGTCCAGGGTCAGGCTGCCGGCCCGGAAGATCTCCGCGGCCCGGTCGTGCCCGTTCTCCGCGGTCCCGCCGCGCCCCCGGACCCGGACCCTGACCCGGGCCAGCAGTTCGGCCAGCGAGAACGGCTTGGTCAGGTAATCCTGAGCGCCCCGCTCCAGGCAATCCACCTTGGAGGCGACGTCACCCAGGCAGGACAGGACGAGCACGGCCTGCTCCGGATGCGAGGCCAGCAGCCGCTCGAGGACCACTTGGCCCGTCATCTCCGGCATCACCAGATCCAGGATGATCAGGTCGTAGTGGCTGCCCAGGGCCCGCCGCAGCGCCTCGGCCCCGGTGGCCGCGAAGTCGGTCGCGTAGCCCGCCGCACCCAGGGCGCGCCCGATAAAGGCCCGGATCCCGGGCTCGTCGTCGGCCACCAGAATCCTGGCCGGGATCGCGTCCGCTGGGTGCGCGTAGGTGGCCTGAGCCGCTTCCTGCGAAGTCATCGCCTCTCGCCGCTCGTGGAGATCTGCCGCTCCCCGCCCGCCGCCAGGCTAGCTGGACCAACCAGCTCACGGTAAGCCTGGGACCCGTCGATCCTCTCGTGACGTGCTGCCGATGCTCTCGTCTCGGCTGCCGCCGGTCAAGGGTCACCAACGGTCCGGCCGCATCTGTTACACGTCTGTGTCACAAACGATTGCAACTAGTGCTTCAAAACTTTCGGAACGGCCATCGTGACAGCGGCTGACGTGCGCAGACGATCATCCGTGGGTCAGCTGGGCAGGGTGGGAGGCGCGACGGCCGCGGACAGCGACTTGCTGGCCGCGTCGATCATGGCGTCGATGGTGGCGCGCTCGTCGTTCAGCACCTGCTGGTCATGCTGAAGGGCCGTGGTCGCGGCCTTGACCGCCCCCGGCGTGCTGGCCGTCAAGAGCGTGGCGACGTCGATCTGCACTCGCTGGGCGTCCGGGAACCCCCAGGTGACGAGGTCGTTCACGGTCTGCGCCAGCTGGAACGAGGCCAGCGATTCCGGTGGCTGGTACTGCACCAGGTCGTCCATCGGCATGCTGTTGGCCGGCGAGCAGTTCGCCGCACCGGTGCTGGCGATGTTGACCGCGGTCGTCACGTCGTGGCTGGTCCCGGTCTGGATCGCCCGCAGCGCGGTCAGCGACTCGCTGACCCCGCCGGCGCACGACTCGATGTCGGTGTTCATCTCCCGCACCACTCCGCGCAGGTCCGTGACGCGCTGGGAGGTGGACGGATGATGGGGGATCGCCGCGAGGGTCAGCCCGGCCACCAGCACCACCGCGCCGGCGAGCATCCACCGGGGCGTGCGCAGCACCGGCCAGCCCGAGCGTAGCGTCGGGATGCCCCTGGTCGTTCCGGCCGTCATCGGCTCCTCCCGGACGATCCTGACGCAAACGATTGTGTCGCGTACGTACCACCGTTACGCATCTGAGCTTCGGTCATCGTACCTGTTCAGAGGCATAATCCGTATATCTGGAACCCGCTGGGTGACATGACAATTTCGTCATCCGCGACGCTAGGTGTTGCCCTGGGCCGGCGGCCGATCCGATGATCGACCCCAACAGGTACCGGTCTGCGCAGCGTTGTTCGCTGCACGGCGGGACGTGGCCGTGCGTGCTGAGAAGCGAGGTGGTGATCCTGTGTCCGTGATGGCCCGGGCGGCAGCTTTGACCGCGGCCTTCCTTGTCGTGGTGGGCCTGGGGGTATTTACCGCCCTCTACTACATAGGTGCGGCATCCACCCAGCTCACGACCGTTCATTACGCCGCCTCCAACGGCCAGGTCAACGTGGTCCTTCAGGAGGACCCGCAGAACGACAGCGCCACCAAGCCGGACTGGGTGAGCTACTACACCCAGGATCCGGCGAGCAAGCAGTGGGTGCACACCACGTTGTTCTCGATCCCGGCCGGCGTCAAGGTCAACATCACCATCTACGGCTTCGACGGCTGCACACCGCTGCGGAACAACTACTTCAGCCAGGTGCAGGGCACGATGGGCGGCACGGTGACCGTCTCCCAGTTCGACCAGAATGGCAAGGAGTACGTGACCGACGACACGACGTCGGTCATCAACGCCTGGTCGGACTGCAACGTCGGGCACACGTTCGCCATCCCGGCCATGGGCATCTACGTGCCCGTGGCCTCGCCGAACGCCAAGCTCTCGGCGAACAACCTGTGCAGTTCCTCGCCGTGCACCACGAGCGGCAACCCGTACGCCCAGGAGACGTTCAGCTTCATGTCCCCCAGCCAAGGCGGGGTGTTCCGCTGGCAGTGCCTGGTCCCCTGCGGCGGCGGCTACCTCGACGGCAACGGCGGCCCCATGCAGACTCTCGGCTGGATGATGGGCGAAATGGACGTGGTGTCCTGATGGCGACGACCGAAACCCCAGCGGCCCCCGGCGCCCGGTCCGACGCGCGGCACGCCTGGCGCTTGCTCGCGATCTGGTTCGTCCTGGCCCTGGCCGCGGACCTGGTCATCTGGTTCGTCTGGAAGCCGCACCTGCCGCCGGGTGACATGTCCAGCTCGGCCCGGCACCAGCAGTTCGACATCGGGGTGCTGGCCGTGACCGGGGCGCCGGTGTTCATCGGCGTGATCCTCTACTTCATCTATGCGATCGTGGTCTTCCGGGCCAAGCCGGGCGACGACAGCGACGGCGAGCCGATCTACGGCAACATCAAGGTCCAGGCCACCTGGATCATCGGCACCTCGGCGATCGTGCTCTTCCTGGCCGTGTTCGGCACGATCGAGCTGGTCGGCCCGGCCGGGGCGGGCGCGGGGGAGGGCCCGTCGCCCATCTGGACGCTGGCCGGCAAGCAGACGACCAGCTGGTCGCCGGGGACCAACGACGTGCTCGACGTCCAGGTGATCGGCCAGCAGTGGGTCTGGACGTACCGCTATCCGCAGTTCGGCGGGATGGAGAGCTCCGAGCTCTACCTGCCGGTGAACACCCCGGTGGCCTTCCACGTGACCTCGCTGGACGTGATCCACAGCTTCTGGGCCTACCAGCTCGGGGTCAAGGCGGACGCCAACCCGGGCGTGGACAACGTGGCCTACACGACGGCGAAGGCGCTCGGCGGCTTCACCGTCCGCTGCAGCGAGCTGTGCGGCATCTGGCACGGCGCCATGTACAACTACGGCCAGGTCGTCTCCCCGACGGCGTTCCAGTCCTGGGCGAGCGGCGTGCAGGCCAAGGAACAGTCGGACGGAGTGCTCGCCGCCCTGCCCGCGTACGCGCTGACCTACGACCCCACCGTGATTCCCCAGCTCGGCAAGAACATCGTCACGATCGACGGCATCACCGGTGCCGCGGGCTCCTACTACGGCCCTGGCAACCCGGTGACGCCGTGACGCACGTCAACTCCGCCACGACATCGGTAAAGAGGTGACGGGATGGCCATCGAGACCCAGCCGGAGCGAGCCGACCCCACGGGCCGCGGTCCCGAGCCCGCGGGAGCGGCCGTGCGGCCCTGGTGGCTGCGCCCGGGCATCCCGGCCGGCCTGATCGGGGCCGTGATCGGCTACTTCCTCGGTCACTGGCTCGGCAACTTCCTGGGCGGGGACTACGCTCGCAGTTCGCTGGCCGACGCCAACGACGTGGCCATCGTGCTCGGCTACGCCTTCGCCGTGCTCGGCTGGCTGGCCGGCCTGGGGGTGTTCAACGACCTGTTCGGGCTCATGCTCGGCCGGCCGCTGCCCGAGGAGCGCAGGCTGGTCGGCAAGGAGGATCCCGGCCTGGGCAAGTACTTCCGGTACACGCTGGACCACAAGGTCGTGGGCATCCAGTACCTGTACGGCATGATCGCCTACTTCCTGACCGGCGGCCTGTTCGCCATGGCCATCCGGAGCGAGCTGCTCTCGCCGTCGTACCACCTCATCGGCCCCGAGCAGTACCTTGAGGTGGTCGGCGAGCACGGCACGATGATGATGATGATGATGTCCTCGGTCATCCTCGGGCCGTTCGGCCAGTACTTCGGCCCGCTGCTGATCGGGTCCAAGCGGGTCGCGTTCCCCCGGCTCGAGGCGCTCGGCTTCTGGCTGACCCCGGCCTCCTACGTCATCCTGCTGTCCGCCATCTTGTTCGGCGGGTTCCCCACCGGCTGGACCGGGTACGAGCCGCTGGCCACCCAGGCCACCTCGGGCATGGACGCCTACTACTTCGCGTTCGGCCTGATGGGCATCTCGATGATCCTGGCCGGCTTCAACATGATCGTCACGATCATCAACTACCGGGCCCCCGGGATGCGCTGGAGCAGGCTCCCGATGTTCGTCTGGTCCATGTTCACCGTGGCGTTCCTGCAGGTGCTGGCGGTCCCGGTGCTGGTCGGGGCGTGCTATATGGGCCTGAGCGACCGGACCTTCCAGACCGCGTTCTTCACCAACCAGCTCGGCGGCAGCAGCTACCTGTACGAGAACCTGTTCTGGTTCTTCGGCCATCCGGAGGTATACATCCTGGCCCTGCCGGGGTTCGGCGTCATCTCCGAGGTGGTCTCGGTGTTCTGCCGAAAACCGCTGTTCGGCTACAAGATCGCGGCGGCCGGCATGCTCGGCGTCGGCATCTTGTCCTTCTTCGTCTGGCAGCACCACCTGTTCGACAGCGGGATCAACCCGGACATGCGGCCGCTGTTCATGCTCACCACCGAGCTGATCTCGATCCCGACCGGGTTCATCTACCTGGTCGGCATGGGCACCTTCTGGAAAGCCAGGATCCGGTTCTCCATCCCGATGCTGTTCGCCCTGGCCTTCTATTTTAACTTCCTGATCGGCGGCATCAGCGGCGTGTTCCTGTCAGACGTGCCCGCCGACACAACCGAGCACGGCTCGTTCTTCGTCATGGCCCACTTCCACTACACGATCATGGGCGGGCTGATCTTCGCGTTCTTCTCCGGCATCTACTACTGGCTGCCGAAGATGACCGGGATCAAGCTGAACGAGACGCTGGGCAAGATCCACTTCTGGACCATGTTCATCTTCTTCAACAGCACCTTCCTGCCCCTGTTCGCGCTCGGCGTGATGGGCATGCCGCGCCGGGTGTTCGAGTACGCCCGCAACCTGGAGACGCTCAACGACTGGGTCTCGATCTCCTCGTTCTTGCTGGGTGTTTCGATCCTGATCTTCCTGTTCAACTTCGTCATGTCCATGCTGTTCTGGCGGACACCCGAGGTCGGAAACCCGTGGCGGTCGCGCAGCCTGGAGTGGCAGCTGTCGACTCCGCCGCCGCCGGAGAACTTCAAGCGGGTGCCGGTGATCCTGTCCAGTCCCTATGACTACGGGGTCAAGGACGCGCTGCCGGTGGCCGACCTGAACCCGCCGCCCGGCGTGATCGGCTCCGCCTACGCGCCGGCCGGCGCAGTGCCAGCCAGTACAGGGGAGGCATAACGATGACGGACCTGACCTCCACACCCTCCGAAGCCGCGGCCGCGGCAGAGGACGAGGGCTTCTACCACGAGTCCGCGCTGAACGCGACCTGGACCGGCTCGCGGCTGGCCATCGGCGGGCTGACGTTCCTGTTCGGCGCGTTCCTGTTCGCCTACTTCTACCTGCGGTCCCTGAACTCCTCGGGCCTGTGGCAGGGGCCCGGCTTCGTCCGCCCGTCGCTGTGGATCGGCACCACGATCATGCTCCTGGCCGAGGTGTCGGCTGGCGTGCACTACTTCGGCCTGCAGCGGATCAAGGCCGGGGGCAAGAGTACCTGGCAGATCACCGGGCTGCTGGCCCTGGGCCTGGGGCTGGCGGCCGTGGCGTTCCAGATTTACCAGCTCGTAGACCTGCCCTTCGCACCGGGCAGCTCGGGCTACGCCAGCGTCTTCACCGGCTTCTACCCGGTCTTCCTCGTGATCCAGCTGGCCGTGCTGCTCTGGCTGGAGATCCTGCTGGCCAGGTCACGGTTCATCCCGGCCCTGTCGTTCGTGGAACAGCCCCCCACATACACTGAGACCCACGCCGTGCAGCGGTTCCAGGCCTCGCTCAGCGCCTTTTCCACCACCTGGAACTACATGGCCCTGATGGCCCTGCTGTTCTGGTTCCTGTTCTACGCTCTGTAGTAACGTCCCGAAGCGAAGAGGGAGAGGGACCTGGAGTGGATTCCAACGTCAGCGCGTGGACCTTCGGCGGATCGATACTGACCTTCGCCTTCCCGATGATCCTGTTCATCGTGGTCGCGGGCGCGCTGTACGTCCTGTACACCAAGCCGGAGTCCGTTCCCGGGCATAGTGCCCCGTGGCTGCAGCGGTCGGTGTCCTACACGGCGGTGCCCGGGAAGGCAGCGGTCGCTCACGACGCCCGGGCCCAGGCCGCCCTCGAGGCGGCGCAGGTCAGGCCCGCCGCGGCCGGAACGGCCGGGATCGTCACGGGCGCAACGGCCGAGCCGGACCCCGCTGCTGAGACCCCAGCGGCCGAGACCCCAGCGCCTGAGACACCGGCCGCCGAGACCCGCGTTGCCGAGACACCGGCCGCCGAGACTCCAGGCCCGGCGACCGAGACCGAGGACGCGGAGTGACCTCTGCTGCCGCACTTCCCCAGCTCGACCAGCGCGGGACCCCGCCTCGTGGCCGCCGTACCGCGGGTACGGTGGCGCGCGCGCTGGTCGCGCTGACCAAGCCGCGGATCATCGAACTGCTCCTGGTCACCACGGTCCCGGCCATGCTGCTGGCCCAGCGCGGGCTGCCCTCGCTCAAGCTCGTCCTGGTCACGCTGATCGGCGGCACTCTCGCCGCGGGCAGTGCGAACACGATCAACTGCTACATCGACCGGGACATCGACGCGCTGATGAAGCGCACCTCGCGCCGCCCCCTGGTCGTGAACGGCAAGGGCACCATCAAGCCCTGGGAGGCCCTGGCCTGGGGCATCCTCCTGGGGGCGGGCGCCACCCTCCTGCTCGGCCTGATGGCCAACTGGCTGGCGGCCTCGCTGGCCGACACGGCCATCTTGTTCTACATCTTCGTGTACACGCTGCTGCTCAAGCGGCGCAGCCCGGCCAACATCGTGATCGGCGGCGCCGCGGGCTGCTTCCCGGTGCTGGTCGGCTGGGCCGCGGTCACCGGTACGGTCAGCCCGGCCGCGGTGGTGCTGTTCGCCGTCATCTTCTTGTGGACCCCGCCGCACTTCTGGGCGCTGGCCATGAAGTTCCGCAAGGACTACGCGGCCGCGAACGTGCCGATGCTGCCCGTGGTGGCGTCGCCCGCCGCGGTCGCCCGCAAGATCTTGTGGTACTCCTACGCCATGGTCGCGGCCACCTTGGCCCTGGTCCCGTTCGCCGGCTGGATCTACGGCGCCGCGGCCGCCGCGCTGGGAGCCTGGTTCCTGGTCGAGGCGCACGGGCTGGACACCCGCATCCGGGCCGTTCAGGCCGCGGAAAGCGCAACCCCAAGCGGCGCCGAAGCCCCCGCCTCGCCGGCCCCGATGCGGCTGTTCCACCTGTCCATCGCGTACCTGACCCTGCTGTTCGCCGCGGTCGCGGCCACCGCCCTGCTCCCGTGGGGCCACTGGTAGGGCCCCGGTCTGATCCAGGAGTAATGGGTCTCACCTACGTCGTTGCCGACGGCATGGTAGAGCGGAAGATGCGCGCTACGCTAGCGGGTGAGGTGTTATGGCTAGAGTTCCGAAGCTGTCCCGGCGGATCAGGTGGGCGATCCCGGTCGGCGCGCTCGTCGTCACCAGCGCGGTGATGGCCGGGTCGCTGATCTCCGTCGCCCAGGCCTCGCCCGGGCTGCCGTCCAGGACCCCGGCCCAGCTGCTGGCCCAGGTCGCGGACTCGGTCACCCCGCCGCTGACCGGGACCGTGGTGGAGACCACCTCGCTCGGCCTGCCGAGCCTGCCCGGCACGGCGAACCCGACCTCGATCGCCTCGCTGCTCACCGGGTCGCACACGGTCCGGGTCTGGTACTCCGGCCCGCGGCACTTCCGGCTGGCCGTGCCCGAGCCGCTGAGCGAGACCGACGTGATCGCGGACGGCAACACGGCCTGGCAGTGGGAGAGCACGGCGAACGCGGTCACCGAGTACTCGCTGCCCGCTGAGGCCAAGGCCCCGCAGGCCGCGCCCACCACCGCCCCGCTCACCCCGCAGCAGGCGGCCCAGCAGGTGCTGGCCGCGGTGGGCCCGACCACCACGGTGAGCGTGGACAGCAACGTCACGGTGGCCGGCCAGCCCGCCTACGAGCTGGTCCTGGCACCCAAGGACTCCCGGTCGCTGGTCGGGCAGGTCCAGATCGCCATCGACGGCAAGAACGGCGTGCCGCTGCGCCTGCAGGTCTACACCCGCGGCGCGAGCAGCCCCGCGTTCGGTGTGGGCTACACCTCCATCCAGTTCGTCACCCCGGCACCCGCCGACCTGACCTTCACCCCGCCGCCCGGGGCCACGGTCACCCGCGTGAACCTGAGCGCGCCGTCCGGCTCGGACCGGATGCAGGGCGACGTCAGCACCATCGGATCGGGCTGGCTGACCGTGCTCGACCTGCCCTCGGCCGGGCTGACCGCCCCGAGCGGCAGCGGGCCGGCCCCGGGCAGCGGCGGCTCCAGTGACAGCGCAGCGGTGCTGAACGCTCTGCTGCTCTCGGCCACGCCGGTCAGCGGCGCCTGGGGCAGCGGTCGGCTGCTGCGGACCAGCCTGGTCTCGGTGCTGATCACCGCCGGCGGCCGCACGTTCGTCGGAGCGGTGCAGCCCAGCGTGCTGTACGCCGCGGCCGGCCAGGCCCCGGCCGGCTCCTCGTCGACGCAGGCACCTTGACCGCGATCTCTTCCACCGGGCTGACCAAGCGCTTCCGCGGCGGCCAGCTGGCCGTCGACCACATCGACCTCGCGGTTCCCGACGGCGCGGTGTACGGCTTCCTCGGCCCGAACGGGTCCGGCAAGACCACCACGATCAGGCTGCTGCTCGGCCTGGCCTTCCCGACCAGCGGCCAGGCCGAGCTGCTTGGCGTGCCGGTGCCGGGCGGCGTCAACCGGGTGCTGCACCGGGTCGGCTCGCTGGTCGAAGGGCCGGCCTTCTACCCGTTCCTGTCCGGCCGGGACAACCTGGCCCGGTACGACGCCGCGGACCGGACCGCCGACCCGCGCACCATGCCGGACCGGATCGGCCAGGCGCTGGAGCGGGTGGGCCTGCTGAGCGCGGCTCGCAAGCGGTACCGGCACTACTCGCTCGGCATGAAGCAGCGTCTGGCCATCGCGGCCAGCCTGCTGCGGCCCCGGGACCTCATCATCTTGGACGAGCCGACCAACGGGCTCGACCCGCAGGGGACCCGGGAGGTGCGCGCGCTGGTCCGCCAGATCGCCGCCGACGGCACCACGGTGTTCGTCTCCTCCCACCTGCTGGCCGAGGTCGAGCAGGTCTGCACGCACGTCGGGGTGATGCGCACCGGCCGGCTGGTGTTCCAGGGCCCGCTGGCCGAGCTGCGCCGGACCGGCGCCGCCCGGGTCGTCGTGCAGACCGCCGACGCCGACGGCGCGGTCAAGGTGTTCGCCACCTTGGGCCTCACCGACACCCAGGCCGGCCCGGACGAGGCCTCGGCCCTGCTGGGCGGCGCCGAGCCGGAACGCGTCTGCGCCGAGCTCGTGCACGCCGGGATCGGCGTCCGCGGCTTCTGGGTCGCCGCGCCCAGCCTCGAGGACCTGTTCGTCGGGCTCACCGGGGAGGGTTTCGATGTCGACGGCTGACGCCCCCGCGCTGTCCGGCTCGCTTCCGGCCGCGCCCGTCGCTGCCCGTAACCCGGCTCGGGCCTGGCTGCGGCTGTTCGGCGCCGAGCTCCGGCTGGTCTTCGGGCGCCGGCGCAACCTGCTGCTGCTCGGCGTGACCGTAGTGTTCCCGGTGGTCATCGGGATCGCGTTGCGGGTGGCGGCGCCGCATCCGCAGGGCGGCAACGGCCCGGGGGTGGCGTTCTTCAACCAGCTGGCCGGCAACGGCGTGTTCCTGACCTTCATCGCGCTGTCGACCCTGCTCATCCTGGTTCTGCCGGTGGTGGTGGCGGTGGTGGCCGGGGACTCGGTGGCCGGCGAGGCCGGCTACGGAACGCTGCGCTACCTGCTCGCGGTCCCGGCCGGGCGGACCCGGCTGCTCGCGGTCAAGTTCGCCGCGATCATGGTGTTCGGGCTGGCCGCCACGGTCATCGTGGCCGCAGTCTCGCTCGCGGCCGGCGCCGCGCTGTTCCCGGTCGGGCCGGTGACGCTGCTCTCCGGCACCACCGTGCCGCTGGCCGACGGGCTGCTCCGGGTGCTGTTCGTCACGTTGTACGTGGCCGCGGGGATGGCCGCGCTAGGCGCGATCGGGCTGGCCATCTCGACCCTGACCGAGCACGCCATCGGCGCGATCGCCGCCATCGCGATCCTGGTCGTGACCAGCGAGGTGGCTGACCAGGTGCCGCAGCTCGCGGCCATTGGGCCCTACCTGCCCACACACTGGTGGCTGTCCTTCGACTCCATCCTGCGCACCCCGGTCGACACGTCCACCCTGCTCAAGGGGCTGCTGTCGTTCGGCGTCTACGCGGTCCTGTTCGGGTCCTTCGCCTGGGCCCGCTTCACCTCGGCCGACGTCACCAGCTGAGCCCGTCCGCGGGTCGCTCCCTGACATGTGCGTCTGGTGCGTTATTGCGACTTGGTCGCAATAACTTCTACACTGCAGCGGTGACCAATTCCTGGGAGGTCGTCCCCGCCGCTGACCAGCGTGCCCGCCTGATCAGGAGCCGCCTGACCAGGATCCGCCAGGGGCTGACCCCGGCCGAATGGGCCCGCTTCGGCGGCATGGTCGCGACGGTGGTGACGCTCAACGTGGCCGGCTGGGTGATGCTAACCGCCGCCCTGGGCGGGCACTACCACATCGGCAAGACGACGGTGTTCGGCGTGGGCACCGGGGCCTTGGCCTACACCCTGGGCATGCGGCATGCGTTCGACGCCGATCACATCGCGGCGATCGACAACACCACCCGCAAGCTGGTCGGGGAGGGCAAGCGCCCGCTCTCGGTGGGGTTCTTCTTCTCCCTGGGCCACTCCAGCGTGGTGTTCCTGCTCGCGATCCTGCTGAACTTCGGCATCCGGGACCTGGACCGCCAGGTCAGCAACGACGGCTCCGGGCTGCACAGCATCACCAGCATCGTCGGGACCTGCGTGTCGGGGTTTTTCCTGTTCCTGATCGCCGCGTTCAACATCGTCATCCTGGCCGGGATCCTCAAGGTGTTCCGGGAGATGCGGACCGGCGCGTATAACGACCAGGAGCTCGAGGAGCAGCTGAACAAGCGCGGCCTGATGAACCGGTTCCTGGGCCCGCTGGCCCGCCGGGTCGACACGCCGTGGAAGATGTACCCGATCGGGTTCCTGTTCGGCCTGGGCTTCGACACCGCCACCGAGGTCGCGCTGCTGGTCCTGGCGGGCACGGCGGTGGCCGGCGGCCTGCCGTTCTACGCCATCTTGTCGCTGCCGATCCTGTTCGCGGCCGGGATGAGCCTGTTCGACACCGCCGACGGCTGCTTCATGAACTTCGCCTACGACTGGGCCTTCTCCCGGCCCGTCCGCAAGGTGTACTACAACCTGACCATCACCGGTCTCTCGGTTTTCGTGGCCGTGTTCATCGGCGCGGTCGAGCTACTGGGCCTGCTCGCCCAGGACCGCAACCTCAACGGCTCGTTCTGGGGCTTCCTGGAAACCTTCAACATCAACACCGCGGGGTTCTTCGTCGTCGGGGTGTTCGTGGTGACCTGGATCGTCGCCCTGGCCGTCTGGCACTTCGGCCGCATCGAGCAGAAGTGGGAAACCGGCCGCCCCCTGGCCGCCGACACCCCCGAATAACCTAGCCCGGTCCCCGGGCGGCGGCCATCCCGCCTCCTTAGCGCGAGAAACCGCAGCGCGAGAAATCGCGGACTTATCGGATGCCACGGGGACGATGGCGATCGTAATGCGGCGAGCCCGGCATAAGGAGCATTCACCCGCGCATTCCGCCGCGCCGGGCGAATCCTTTTCCCGGAACTCGGTGACGTCGCGGGCCGGTGGCCGGGGTTCGGTTTGGGCAGGTCGCCGACCTCGATCCGCCGGATCCGAGGAGGCGCTTTCCGCCATGCGCCATAAGGCTTCCGAGACATTCGACTCCAATCGGTAGCATCTCTAGTACTCTTGGCGAGCGAAGTAATAGGGCTCGGCGAAAGCGGGTAAGGACCGGGCTGGGGAAGCTATTACTTTACGGGGAAGGCACTGGCTAGTTCCCGGCTGACAGGTGGCGTTTCGGGACAAGCCGACAATTACAGAATATGGGGGCATTTGCGTGGAATCGTCATACTCGGCGCGTCAATGGGATCTCCCTCAGATAAGCAGCCATCTGCTGGCGGAACAGCCGGCTGGCGGTGCCGTACCCCGCCGGCGCCCGCTCGACATCTTGATTGTGACGTCTGAGGCTCCGCCCATCGTCTCCGGGATCTCCACCTGCATTGACCGGCTGGCCACCGGGCTTATGGCCCGCGACCACCGGGTCAGGGTGCTTTCTTGCGCCCAGATCCGCCGGCTCGCGTTTGGCGAGTGGCGGCTGTCCTCCTTCGTCGCCCACTGGCCGCGGATAGTTCGCCAGTTGCGGCATTTCGACGTGGTGAACTTGCACGGGCCGGTACCGACCATGAGCGATGTCTTCCTCTGGCTGTCCGACTGGCTGCCGCCGTACGTCCGTCCGGCCATCGTTTACACCCATCACTCCCCGATCGACATCCAGGGCGCGTCCCGGATGTCGACGTACTACAACACGCTCCACCGGGCCCTGGCCCTGCGGGCCGACCGGATCGTGGCCAGCAGCCCGCACTACGCCCGCCAGCATCGCAGCCGGTACGGCCCCATGGTTCGCTCCATTCCGTGGGGGGCGGACCCGCGGGTGTCACCGCCCGCTCGGGCCCGGCGAGCCGCGGGCGAGCTGAACGTCCTGTTCGTCGGGCAGATGCGCCCGTACAAGGGGGTGGAGACGCTGCTGGCCGCCGCGGCCGGTCAGCCCTGGCTGAAGCTCACCTTGGTGGGAGAGGGGGCCGGGCTCGCCAGCTACCAGCGCATCGCGGACCGCCTGGCCGTCACCAACGCCCGGTTCACCGGACGGTTGTCCGACGCGGAGCTACAGCACCAGTACGCGATCAACGACGTGGTGGTGCTGCCCTCGGTCACCCAGGCCGAAGCCTTCGGCCTGGTGCTGATCGAGGGCATGGCGGCCGGATGCGTCCCGGTGGCGTCCGACCTGCCGGGGGTCAGGGATGTGGCCGGCCCGACCGGCCTGGTCGTGCCGGCCGGAGACCCGCAGGCCCTGCGGGCCGCCTTGCGCGGACTGGCCCAGGACACCGGACGAATGGAACGCCTTCAGGTGGCGTCCAGGCTCGCCGCGCAGGCTCTCACCTGGGACCGCTGCGTCGCCTCCTACGAAGGGGTCCTCACCGAGGCCGTACGCAGCCGCTACGCCAGACTGCACGGGCTCACGATCTTGCCTGAGCTGGACGAGCCCGAACCGTGGTGGGCGATCCCGGCGCCGGGCGCCGATCCGTGGAATGACGGCTTGCTGCCGGCTCGTCAACCACTACCCGTACCGGAGGTGTCGGCCAGCATCGCCGAGCTTGGCCGTTGAGCCTCCTGGCCCCGCGCCGGGCCCGGCCGAGCCGCGTCGACGCCGAATTCTCGGCGGCGGCGGGCGGTGTGATTCTGGTCGGGCGCTTCGCCGCCGGGGCCGTGCTCAACTATGCCTTCGGGCTCGGGCTCGCCTGGCTCCTGGTACCCGCGCGGTTCGGCGTGGTCAGCGCGATTCAGAACGTGCTGTTGCTCGCCGCGGGACTGCTCACCGCCGGGCTGCCGTGGGCGCTGGCCATTCGCGTCGCGGAGACCCACGGGGACCATCAGGCGGCGAAGCCCGAGTTCCGGACGGCCCTGGTCGCCAACCTCGGCCTCGGGGTCGTGCTGGGCACGGCGTTCATGGCCGCGCAGCTGTCGGGCCCGCGGCTGGTGCCCACCGGCTCCGTGGTCCTGGACCTGCTGGTGGCCGCGGAGATGCCCCTGCTGGCCGTGAACGCCATCCTGGCCGGAGTGGCCCAGGGCAGCCGGAGGTTCGCCGGGCTGGGCACGATGCAGGCCGGAGAGATCCTGCTGAAATGCGCGGCCGCCGCGGTGCTGGTGGCCGGGCTGCATACCGGTCCGGCCGGCGTCGCGCTCAGCTTCTTCCTCGGCACCGCGGGGTCGGTACTGATCGGCGTGCGGGCCTGCCGGGGACTTCTCCCCGGTCGCGGCCCGCTGGCGGGGCCTGGTTTCCTGGTCGACTCGGGCTCGATCTGGTTCGCGTCCGCCTCGGTGACCTTCCTCATCACCGCGGACCTGCTGGGCCTGGAGCTAGCCGGCCGGGCCGCGGGCGTGACGGTCGCGGTGCTCGGGAGCTACCAGGCCTGTAGTCTGCTGGCCCGGGCCAGCTTTTACGTCAGCGATGCGCTGGCCGATGCGGTTTTCCCCTTCATCGCCCACAGCGCGTCCCTCCGGGACAAGCACCGCTGGTTCGTGGCGGCCGCCCGGTGGGTGCCGCTGCTGATCATCCCGGTTCAGGCCGCCCTGTTCGCCGCGCCCGGACCGGTGCTGCGGTTGTTCCTGCCGCACCAGTATTCCTCTTCCCTCGCTGAGGCGCTGCTCCGGGTGCTGGCCGCGGGAACGCTCGGCGCGCTCGTGACCGACATGCTCATGAAGAGCCTGTTCGCCGCCGGCCTGGGCCGTCAGGCCGCGCGGCAGATGCCCATCGCGGTCGCGGCGGAAGTGACCGGCCTGCTGATCCTCGTGCCCCACTTCGGCGCGCTGGGGGCGGCCTACGCGTACCTGCTGGCGAGCTATGTGAGCGTCCTCCTGCTGGCGCCGCTGTACCTGAAGGCACTTAACGTCCGCCTTCCCTCGGTTCGCCAGCTGGCCCGCTACCCCATCGAGTTCGTCCCCACCGCGGTCTTGTTCGCCGTGGCCGGACGCGCTCCGACCCTGGCCGCCTGGGGCCTGCTCGCGACGGGCACGTTGCTTTTCGTCAGGCCCGCCCGCCGCATGCGGCTGATCACGGACGAGGACATCGGCTTCCTGGAGAGCCTGCGCGGCCGGTGGAGCGCTCGGGCCCGGCCGCCGACCCGCCCCCGCTCCGGGAAACGGAAACTGCCGGCCGGGTGGCGCGCCGACGTCTGCCTGGCCGTGTTCTGCGCCTGCGTCGCGGCGGCCGCCATGCTGTACAACATTTCCACCAGCCCGGACGTGACCTACGACGAGGCCGTCTACACCTTCGCGGCCCAGCAGGTCGCCCAGGGCTGGCACCTGACGCTGGATAACCAGCCGCTGTTCGTTCACCCGCCGCTGATGTTCCTGGTCCAGGCGACCTGGCTGCGCTTCACCAGGCACGCCTCAGGTGCGCTCGTTCCGGCCATCCGTGCCGCACGCCTGCTGGCCGCCTCGGTCGGCGCCGTGGACGTCCTGCTGATCGCGGCCCTGGCTTACCGGCTGACGGGCAGCGCCACTCCCGCCAAGCGCAGGGTGCTGACCGGTGTGATCGCCGTGGTCGCCGCCCTGGACCCCGTCCTTACCCGTTATGACCGCCAGGACGTGATCGAGCCGTTCGCGCTGTGCATCAGCCTGCTGACGCTGCACGCGGCCTGGCACCTGCGTACTCGCGGGTCGCTGGCGTACGTGTCTGTCACCGGTGTCCTCGGCGGCCTGGCCCTGCTGACCAACGAGATCACGTTCTGCCTGATCGCGGTGCCGCCGCTGTTCGCGTTGCTCGAGCGGGATGGCCAGCTGATCCGGCGCTCGCTGGCCGCATTCGGGATCGCGATTTCCTTCTACCTGTTGTTTCTGCTCTGGGCGCTGGAACTCGGCCTGGCCGGCGTCTTCGTGAGCATTCAGACCACGACGCTGCAGCGGTTCATCGGCCTGGTGCAGACCAGCGGCCTCAACGTCCCCGGGGTATCGCTGACGGCTGCCCTCGGCCGATCGGTCGGCCAGTACGCCAGCAGCTACATCGTGCTGGTCGGCGGGTTCGCCGCGTTCGTATGGTGCCGGCGCCGGCGGAACACCGCGAGCGGGAACTTCCTGGCGGCCTGGCTCATGGCGAGCTATGCCGCCGGCGGCTACATCGTGGCCCTCGGGACCCTGAACGAGCAATTCTTCGTCTACCTGATCCCGGCCAGCATCGTCGGGACCGTGCTGTTCGCGGATGCGGTGCTGGCCGGCTGGATCCGTCGCCGTCGCATCTGGACCGGCGGCGTCGTCGGCCCGGTCCGGACCTCCTGGCTGCCGCTGTCGATCGTTGCGGTCGGCTGCGCGGGCCTGGTGGGCCTGTCCGCCGCCGACTGGATGGCCAACTACAGCGGCCCCAGTGACGGCGTCGTGCTGGCCGACCAGTTCATCGCGAAAACGCTTCCCGCCTGTGACGTCGTCAACGTCAGCGGCGACCCCCTGAAGTACTCCTACACGCTGGCCGGCCGGCCGTTCGCGTATTTCTCGGTCGGACCCGCCGCGCTCGCGGACGGGGTGCACTACTTCCTGCTGTCGCCCGAGGACGCCGCCGAGCGTGACGGCGACATGAGCCCGGAGCTGGCCAGCTGGATCAGGGACCACGGCCAGCGGCTGGCCATCTTCCCCAGCCAGGTCTACCAGACGGTGCAGCTCTGGCACGTGTCCTCCAGTCCCTTTGACCCGGTCGCGGACGTGACCGACATCGCCGACGGCATCTACGTCAACACGGTCGGTTCGGACTGCGGCGGGTACACCGTGACGGACGGGCCCCGGGGCCAGTTTTACGTCGCCTACCAGGCCCGCGGCGGCAAGCAGCTGCTTGGTGATCCGCTCAGCCGGCCCGTCGTGGAGGGCCGGGCCCGGGTTGAGCAGTTTTTCGCTGCCATGGTGCTCGCGACCTCGGGCGGCCGGGCCGTTCACGCGCTGCCCGTCGTGGCCATGTTCGCGAAGGACGCCCCCGGTGCGTACCGCCGCGCCCTGCTGCCCCCGGTCCGCTCCCGCGCCACGACCGCCGAGCGGCGCGGCTGGCTGACGAATCCGTCCATCACGCGCGCCTACCTGGACGGCGAGCCGATGACCGCGAGCAGTTACGCGGCCGCCGTCCGGCGTTACGGCGAACCGCTCGGACCGCCCGCCGCGCGATCCGGAGCCGGAGTCCAGCAGGCTTTCGCCGACGTGGTGCTCGACGTGCCGGCGCAGGGGGGGAGCGTGCACGCGGTGCCGGTCACTCCCGCCGCCCTCGCGGCGCGGGTGCTGAGCGTGCCCGCCCGGGACCGCGTCCTGCAGCGGGGGCCGACCCTGCCCAACCCGTATGTCCCGGGGCCCCCGGAACCCACCACGGCGAAGCCGTTCGCGCTGACCCTGAGCGCGGCCCTGCTCCTTTACGGCGGAATTGTCGATCGGCTGGCCTATCGGCGCCGCGGCGGGCCGCGGACCCCGGCCAGACCGCCTCGGCGGGACGGAGGGACGTCATGACCAGTCGCGCGGCGCAGGCCACGGGCGGGCAGCGAGAAGGACGCTCGCTGCGCGTCCTGGTGGACGGCCGGGTCATGCAGGACCGTTACCACGGCATCGGCCGGTACACCTACGAGTTGCTGCGTGAGCTGAGCCGGCACGCGGTCGACCTGGTCATCTTGTACAGCCCGGACTCCGGCCGGCTGGACGTGAGCGAGCTGCTATCCCGCCGCACCGTCCGGGCGGTCCCCTGCCGGGTTCCGGTGGCGTCCCTGCGTTCCCAGTGGGTGCTCTCACGAGCCGTGCTGAGCACGCGGCCCGATGTGGTGTTCATCCCTTATCACCTCAGCGCCCCGGTGCTGGCCGGGCGGGTCCCCGTCGTCTCGGTGATCCATGACTGCGTGTTCGAACGGGACGCCGCGGCCAACGGCCCGTCGGCGTTCTCGGTGGCGTACCGCACCGCGACCCGGCTGGCCATCTGGTCTGCCGCCGCGCTAGCGACCCCGTCCCAGGCGTCCCGGCGCGACATCCGCCGCTTCTACGGCGCCGAACTCCCGGACGAGGCGGTCCTCCCGCACGGTGTGGGCCCTCAGTTCTTCTCGGTGCGAGACCGGCTCCGGCCCTCCGGACTCGCCCTTCCCGATCGCTACATCCTTCACGTGGGAGCGCAGCGTCCGCACAAGAACCAGCGCGTCCTCGTGGAAGCCATGTCGGTCCTGCGGGTCGGCCACCCGGATCTCGGGCTCGTTCTGGTGGGCCAGCCCGACCCCCGGATTCCCGATGAGATCGGAAAGCTCGTAACGGCACTGGAGGTGGGGGATCTCGTGTACCGCTATACCGGCGTCCAGGACGGAGCGCTCCTTGACCTGTATGGCAATGCGGCCGTGTTCGCCTATCCCTCGCTGGTCGAGGGGTTCGGGATGCCCGTCCTGGAGGCCATGGCGGCCGGGCTTCCGGTGGTGGCCAGCGACGCCGAGGCGATCCGGGAGGTCGCCGGAGACGGAGCCATCATCGCGCCCGCCCAGGCGACCGCGGCGTGGGTGCGGGCCCTGGACCAGGTGCTGACCTACCCCCGGTTGAGACGGGAACTACGCGAACGCGCGCAAGCCGTAGCCGCCGGGCGTACCTGGGCCCGCTCAGCCGAGCGCACCCTGGCCATGCTGGCGCGCGCGGCAGCGCGGGACGGGCAGGCAGCGCGGGACGGGCAGNNTGGCCAGCCTGGATGCGCCCGGCGCTCGGCTCGGGCGGCCACCTTCCCCGCCGGGTCCGGACCCGGCGCAGCCTGATCCTGGTCGCGCTGATCCTCCTGCTCGGCACGGCGAAGCTCGCGGTCGGTCAGGGGATCATCAAGGTCCAGTCGGACGGCCCCTCCGGGCTGGTGGTGACCCAGGGCCTGCTGATCGGCACCCCTCCGACCGATGAAGACCTGATCGAGCTCGCTGCCGACTACCGGGTCGACGGAGTGGTCAACCTGAGCACGCCCAGCATTGCCGAGCAGGTCACGGCGGCCAGCCTGCACCAGGCCTACCTGTACCTGCCGCTGGCTTCGCACGCGAGCCCGACGTGGCCGGACCTGCGTGAGCTGGCCGCCTTCATGCGGGCCCATACCGCGGGCGGGACCTCGGTATACGTGTACGACAACGCGGGCGGGGGACCGTCGGTGACGACCGCGGCCATGCTGCTGCTGCTGCGCGGGCAGGCCTGGCCCGCGGTGTCCGCGGAGCTGACGNNCGCCCTGGCCGCCGCAAACCCCTACGCCGCCGTCCGGCTCGATTCCTGGTGACCTGGACAGAAAGGAAAATTTCGGCATGACGTGGCGGAATGAGGGCGCGAGGGCCGCGCGGGGCGTGACCAAGCCGGAGCCGCGAGCCGGCGCCCCGCTCACCGTGGTCATGGCGACCCGGCGCGGTCCCGCGCATATGGGCGGGGTGGAGCGCGTCGTCGCCGGGCTGCTGACCGAACTCGCGCGAACCCGCCCCAGCTGGCAGGTGCGACCGGTCTACGTATTCCATCCCGGGAGCCGGGTGGAGGGAATCGACGGGCTGTCCGACGTGGTCGCCAGCCTGCGGCTGGGCTGGCTGCTGCGCCGCAGCCCGGCGGATGTCGTCTTCGTGCACTGTCCGGAGTGCCTGTGGGGCATCCGGTTGCTGCGCCGGCGGCGGGGCGCCGCGCCGCTTGTCGCGGTGTGGCACGGGGCCGGCCCGACGCCGTATCTCCTGTTGCGCAGGCCCGGCGACCCGATGGCCAGGGTGCTGGCCTGGATCAGGACGGCCGGGGAGAAGACCGCCCTGGCGGCGGACGGTCACGTGGCCGTGCACCGCGGTGTCGCAGACGCCCTCCGTTCCGTGTACGGCCTGCGCCGCCCCGTTACCGTCATCGAAAACGCCCTGGATCCAGCCATCTCCGAACTTCGGCCCGACCCGGCCCGCGAGCGGGCCGGGCTCACCGCGGTGTGGGTCGGCCAGACCGGCTATCGCAAGGGCCTCGACGTGGCCCTGGCCGCCGTGGCGCAGGCCCGCAGGGACGTGCCCGGGATGCGGCTGGCTGTGGTCGGGGTGCCCGCGGGGCAGGAGGCTGACGGGGTGGACTGGCTCGGAGTGATCCCGCCGGCCCGGATGGCCGAGGTCTACCGCGACGCGGACCTGCTCCTGTTCCCGACCCGCTACGAAAGCTTCGGGCTGGTCGTGATCGAGGCCATGGCCGCGGGGTTGCCGGTCATCGTGTCCGACGCCGTTCCCGCGGGGATCGTGATCGACGGCCGCAACGGCGCGGTGATCGCGGGCCACGACCCCGCCCGCTACGCCGCGGCACTGCGGCGCCTGGCCGACCCCGGGAGGCGGGCCGCGATGGCCGAGGCAAACCGGGACGATGTCCGGCGGTTCAGCATCGAGTCGGCCGGGGCGGGCTACGTGGCGCTCGCCGAGTCGTTCGCGGCGAGCGCCACGTAGGCCTCCGGACGCACCGAGCCACAATAACAAGGCGTGTCCATAACCGCACTTATAGTAACCTGAGCGCCAGCTGCGAGTCAGCTGTAAACGTGATCCAGTCATACAGAAAGGGCGAGCGTACATGTCCATCACCCATGACATCCGGGAGGTCACGGACGAGCCATGGCTCGTCCTGGGGGAGGAGATCTTCCGGTCGCGTCTCCTGGTGGGCATCGAGCAGTACGAGTCCGCGTCAGCGGTGCGGGAGGTTCTCGAGGCCAGCGGGTCGGATGTGTTCATCACCACCATCGACCTGGACCGGGACCGGTCGAGCCTGCTCCTCACCGATCTGGTCGACGAGCTGCCGCTGGACGACTTCCGGTGGATCGGCACCACCTCGTTCGCGCGCTCGGCCGCGACCGCCCTCAAGACCGCGCGCATGCTGCGCGACGGCTACGGGATCAACATCATCAAGCTCGACGTGCGGTCTGCCGATAACCGTCCCGACAATCCCGCGACGATCAAGGTCGCCGAGACGTTGCGCGCCGAGGGCATGGAGGTTATCCCCTTCATCGTGCCGGACGTGGAGGACGCCCGGGTCCTGGAGCGTCTGGGCTGCGGCGCGCTGCGGGTCATGGCGGCGCCCGTGGCCTCGGGCCTCGGCATCTTGCGGCCGCGCCAGTTGCGTGAGGTCATTGAGAGCACCAAACTGCCGGTCATCGTCGAGGGCGGTCTGGGCACGGCGCACCACGTGGCCATGGCGATGGAACTGGGCGCGGCGGCCATACTCGTCAACACCGCGCTGGTCCGGGCGGCCCGGCCCGCCCTGCTGGCCGCCTCGATGCGGCATGCGGTATGGGCGGGACTGCTCGCGTACCGCTCCGGCCCCATGGGCCATTAGCTGAAGTCTTCCTCCCAGAATTCGGTGACGCCGCGGGCCGGTGGCCGCGGTGCGGTCTCCTGGGCGCGCAGGTCGACCCGGCGGATCTTGCCGGAGATCGTCTTGGGCAGGTCGGCGAACTCGATCCGGCGGATCCGCTTGTAGGGCGCCACCCGCTCCCGGCAGAACGCCATGATCGACTGGGCCAGATCGGGGGAGGGTTCGTGCCCGGCGGCCAGCAAGATATAGGCCTTGGGAACGGCCAGCCGGACCGGGTCCGGCGACGGTATCACCGCGGCCTCGGCCACCGCCTCGTGTTCGATCAGCACGCTCTCCAGCTCGAACGGCGAGATGCGGTAGTCCGACGCCTTGAACACGTCGTCGGTCCGGCCGACGTAGGTGATGTAGCCATCGGCATCCGACGTGGCCACGTCGCCGGTGTGGTAGTACCCGCCCCGCATCGCCTCGGCATCCAGAACGGGATCGTCCAGGTACCCGGTCATCAGCCCCAGCGGCCGCCGCGAAAGGTCCAGGCAGATCTCCCCGTCGCGGCCCGGCTCGCCGGTCACCGGATCCACCAGCACCACCTCGTACCCCGGCAGCGGGCGCCCCATCGAACCCGCCCGTACCTGCTGCCCGGGCGTGTTGCCGACCTGTGCGGTGGTCTCGGTCTGACCGAAGCCGTCCCGGACGGTGATGCCCCAGGCCTTGCGGACCTGCTCGATCACCTCCGGGTTGAGCGGCTCGCCGGCCGCCACGCACTCGCGCAGCGTGCCGACGTCCGCCGCGGCCAGGTCGGCCTGCAGCAGCATCCGCCACACCGTCGGCGGGGCGCAGAACGTGGTCACCTGACAGCTGCCCAGCGCGGCCAGCAACGAAGGCGCCGAGAACCGCTGGTAGTTCAGGATCAAGATGGTGGCCCCCGCGTTCCACGGGGCGAACACGTTGCTCCAGGCGTGCTTGGCCCAGCCGGGGGAGGACAGGTTCAGGTGCACGTCGCCCGGCTGGATGCCGATCCAGTACATGGTCGACAGGTGCCCGGCCGGGTAGCTGGCCTGGGTGTGCGCGACCAGCTTGGGCTGGGCGGTGGTGCCGGAGGTGAAGTAGAGCAGCAGCGGATCGCCGGCCCGGGTGACGCCCTCAGCGGCGAACGAGGCCGGCCCGGCGAACGCGTCCGAGTACGAATGCCAGCCCTCCGCCGAGCCGTCGACCACCACCCGCGTCCAGCTTCCCGGTACCTCCCCGAACTTCCCTAGCTGGGCCGCCTCGGTGACCACGTGCCTGACCTGACCACGGGCGATCCGGTCGGCCAGGTCGGCCGGCTGCAGCAGCGTCGAGGCCGGGATGATCACCGCGCCCAGCTTCATCGTGGCCAGGATGACCTCCCACAGCGGCGCCACGTTGCCGAGCATCAGCAGCACCCGGTCGCCGCGCCGGACCCCGAGTCCGCGCAGCCAGTTCGCCAGCTGCGCCGACCGGGCGGCCAGCTCGCCGTAACTGCGGCTGATATCGGAATCCTCGCCGACCACCCGCAGCCCGGTCCGGTCCGGATGCTCGGCCGCGATCACGTCGAACCAGTCCAGCGCCCAGTTGAACTCGTCCAGCTCGGGCCAGCTGAAATCGCGCCGTGCGGTGTCGTAGTCGGCCCGCCTGGCCAGCAGCAGGTCCCGCGCCGCCCGGAACGCGTCTGTCGAAGAAGCCATGGCCCTATCGTCGCAGCTTCAAGCGCCGCACCGGAAGATCAAAACCTTTGATGCCGAACGGCCCCGGTGCATGCCCCCGGTCACGCTTCTGGCCGATCCCCCGTAATTCTGACCGGCCCGTAATTCTGACCGGCCCCGTAGTCCTGGCCGATCCCTACAGTTCTCGCCGGGCCCGTAGTTCTGGCCCGCGCTGACCAGCCCGATCTCGTAGGCCAGGACGACCGCCTGCACCCGGTCGCGCAGCTGGAGCTTGGCCAGGATCCGGGCCACGTGGGTCTTCACCGTCGCCTCGCTCAGCGTCAGCTCCGCGGCCAGCTCGGCGTTGCTCAGCCCCCGCGCGATCAGCCCGAGCACCTCGAGCTCGCGCGGCGTCAGCGTGGACAGGTCCGCACTGATCTCCGCCGCCAGCGGCTGGTGCCCGGCGAACCGCTCGACCAGGCGGCGGGTGATGGACGGGGCGAGCAGCGCGTCGCCGGAGCGCACCAGCTGGACCGCGGCGATGAGGTGCTCGGGCGACACGTCCTTGAGCAGGAAGCCGCTGGCCCCGGCGGACAGGGCCGCGTACACGTACTGGTCGAGGTCGAACGTGGTGAGGATGATGATGCGCATGTCCGCGCCGGACCGGGCCGCGAGGATCCGCCTGGTCGCCTCCAGCCCGTCCATCTCGGGCATCCGGATGTCCATCAAGATGACGTCCGGCCGGTGCTTGAGGGCGGCGGCCACCGCCTGGATGCCGTCCGCGGCCACCGCCACCACCGGGATGCCCGCCGAGCTCAGGATCAGCCGGAACCCGCTGCGCACCAGCATCTGGTCATCCGCGATGACCACCCGGGGAGGGGGCGCCTGATCGGCTCCCGCGCTCATGACCACAGTGTGCTCAACCACGGTGCGCTCACGTCCACGCCCCCCTGGAACGCCTGCGGAACAGGCAGCTCCGCGGCAGGCAGTCCGAGCGGGATCCGGGCCACGGCCGGCGGTCCGAGCGGGATCCGGGCCGCGACCGGCGGTTCGAGCGGGATCCGGGCCGCCAGCCGCCACCCGCCGCCGGGGCGCGGTCCGGCGTCCAGCTCGCCGCCGTAGACGGTGATCCGCTCCCGCAACCCGATCAGCCCGCGACCACCCGAGACCGGCTCTGCCTGTCCCCGCGGTCCCGCCCTCGACCCGGCCGCCGCGGGCGCGCTTTCGCCCGGCGAGCCGTCGTCGGACACCGTGACGAGCAGGTCCCGCGGGCGGTAGTCCAGGCGGACGGTGGTCCGGGCCTGTCCCGCGTGTTTCATCACGTTGGTCAGGCCCTCCTGGACGACCCGGAACGCCGCCAGGTCGATCCCGGCCGGCAGGGCCGGCGGGGTCCCGCCCGGCGCCTCGACGGACAGCTCGACCGGCATCCCGGCCCGGCACAGCCGGGCGACCAGGGCCGGGATCTGGGCCACGTCGGGCTGCGGGGTCAGGACCTCGGCGGGACCAGGCTCCACCCCGCCGGACGGCGCCAGCAGCCCCAGCAGGTGCCGGAGCTCGGTCATGGCTGTCCGGCCGCTGGCCTCGACGGCCAGCAGCGCCTCGCGGGCCTCGTCCGGCGAGCTGTCCAGCACCCGCCGGGCCGCGCCGGCCTGCACCACCATGACGCTCACGTTGTGCGTCACCACGTCGTGCATCTCGCTGGCGATGCGGGCCCGTTCCCCTTCGACGGCGAGGCGCGTCTCGGTCTCGTGTTCGGTCTCCGCCAGGCGCAGGCGCTCGGCGGACTCACGGGCCCGGCCGCGCCAGACCCGGATCGCCACCCCGACCGATACCGTCGGCAGCAGGACCAGCAGCGCGGTGAAGCGTTCCGGCACCGGCGGCGTGGTGTCAGGGTAGGCCGCCGTCACGACGAACGCCCCGGCCAGCACGCTGAGCAGGGCCAGCTGGCGGAACCGGCTGTAGGCGACCGCGCTGTAGGCGGCGAAGATCGCGGCCGCGAACGTGATCGACGTGAGGTTCTTGCTGGTGGCGATCACCGCGGCCAGGATCACGCAGAACGCGGTGATCGGGTAGATCCGCCGGAACGCTAGCGGCGCCGTGGTCAGCGCCGCGGCCAGCAGGATGGCCGGCGACGGATACGGCACATGGCCCTGGACAAGCCGGACCGGCAGGGCCCCCGGCCGCACGAACAGGATGTCCGTTCCCCCGGACCTCCGGGCCTGGATGATCACCGCCAGCACGGCGGCGATCGTGGCCACCACGGCGATGGCCGCGTCCGCCCTGCGGGCCGCCCCCGACACGGCCGTCCGCTCCTCGGCCACCCTGAGGAAGCGCGCCACGCGACGCGGCCAGGTCGCACGCCATCCGCTTCGTTTTGCCGCCACCAGCTCATTGTCATCCCGGCGGCCGCGGATACCATCGTTCGTTCGGCCTACATGGCGTACATATTCGGGATGAGGGCACCTTGACCTCAGCCGGATTAGGTACCGGAGATGCCTCCGGCGGCCGACGTGCCCGCGGCCGGCCCGGCCGTACGGTGCCGAGCATGGATACTCTCGTACGGCTCACCGACGTGAGCAAGAGCTATGACAGCGACGGCCTGCCCGCGGTGGCGCACGTCACCATGGAGGTCGAGCGGGGTGAGTCGGTGGCGGTGATGGGGCCGTCCGGCAGCGGGAAGTCGACCCTGCTCAACTTGATCGCCGGGCTGGACCGGCCGACCCACGGCACCATCACGGTGGGCGGCGAGCGCGTGGAGGTGCTCAGCGAGACCGGCCTGGCCCGGTTCCGGCGGCGCCAGGTCGGGATGATCTTCCAGTTCTTCAACTTGCT
>PLIQ01000617.1:0-6303 GCA_003140115.1 Actinomycetota bacterium
CCGTGGCCGAGGACCATCCGTCGCGATGGCTGCGGGGCACGATGAGCGCATGGGGCCGTGCCGCCCGCCCGGGCCCGTTAGCCAGCATGAAGGGGTTGTAATCCAGGACTAGGTCGACCAGGGCCGTTCCGTCCGGCGCGGTAACCGTCCCCAGATAGTCAGGTAGCCCGGGCACATCCGCGAACACGTCCACCGGCCGGAACCGCCGGGAGAATTCCCCCGCCGCAACCACGCCCTGGACGTTCCCGGTCCCCTGGTCGACCAGAACCCAGCTCCCGGCCCCGGTGCCGTCACCCGGCCGCCAGTACGCCTTGACCGCGGCGGCGCCATCGCTGTAGGTCCACATTTCGCGTAGCTGGACCTGCGTGAACGGCAGACGCGAGCCTTCTGGGTGATCCATCACGCTTCCANNGGGTTCCCCTGGCCGTCGGTGTCATAAGTCAGCACCCAGCCGGATCGCCAGCCGCGGCCGAGCGGGTAGCGCTCGTGCCAGACGAGCATCGCGGTCAGGTTGCCGTCGAACACCACGTCGCCCGGATCGAGGTCGTCCTCGAACACCCGGCCGTTGAGATCGGCCAGCACGATCACACGGACAGCAGGCGGTTCCTCGTCGCGGAGATGGCCGATCTCGCCAGCCGGCTTGGACATAAGCAAACTCTAACCACGTGCGGATGTTCTAACGGCCGTGGATCACGCAGGGCGTTACGAGTTGAGCCGCCGGCGGCGTCGTGTAGGTAATTCTGCCCAACCCGGCACAGCCGGTAAAGGGGCAACGCGGCCCCTGCCCGGACAGCGGCCGCGCCGGGCAGCCTGTCTCCTGTCGGCGGAAAATCTCCGCCCGATCGCCAGACAGGAGAATCCCATGTTCAGCAGCTCTTCGCCCGCCCGCCCGCTCGTGATCGTCCCGGTCCGCCCGCCCGCCGCCCACCTGGCCGAAGCCCCGGCCTCCAGCAGGCCGGCCGGCCTGCTGCGCCGCGCCTTCGGCCGGAACCTTCCCTCCCGGCGGACCCTCGGAAGGGGCAACCCGTCCCGGCGGACCTTCGGCCGAGGCGAACCCTCCCGGCGGACCTTTGGGCGCGGCAACCCGTCGCGGCGCACCTTCGGGCGCGGCAACCCGTCGCGGCGCACNNCCACCCGTAGCCAGCTCGGCTCTCTCGAAGCATCAGCGATCTGGCGGGGCCGGGTGCGAGGAACCCGGCCCCGCCCGCCATCTACGACAGGAAGGACATGGTGATGACGATGACCGAGCGGACAGCTGCCGACGCGGCCGTTCCAGAGGCGACGGGGCTGCTGGGTCCGTGGGCGGAGGCTCATGCCGAGCGGTGCCGCGGCGGCCGCATCTACCGGGTGCTGATCAATCACCGCACCGGCCAGCTGCTCGAGCTGTCCGAAGCTGAGGCGGGGATCTGCCGGCAGCTGGACGCGGGCCGCGTCCGCGACGCCAGCCCGGCCGCCGCGGCGTTCGTTGCGGAGCTGCGCGAGCTGGGCTTCCTGGCCAGCGACCCGCCCCCGCCAGCGGGCCGCGGCGTGCAGGCCAGCGGCGCCCGGCTGGACGTGCGGTGGGCCGGGGCCGGGCGGCTCGTGACCGCCGCTTACCACCACGGCGCCCGGCACCTGTTCCGTCCCGCCGCGATCGCCGCCCAGGTTCTGCTGGCCCTGGCCGGGCTGGCCGCCGTCCTGGCCGCCGTCACCTCACACCAGCATTTCGTGCTGCGGGTCCGTCCGGCGCAGATCCCCCTGGTCATCGGCCTGAGCGTGGCCGCCGTCGCGGTCCATGAGCTCGCGCACGCCCTGGTCGTCGTCCGGCACGGTCGCACCGTCGACGCCGCCGGGGTCCGGCTGCACCTGGGCGCCCCCGCCTTCTACGTCGAGTCCGCCAGCGCGGTCCTGCTCACCCGCCGCCAGCGGCTCGTCCAGGCCGCCGCCGGGGTATGGGCTGAATGGCAGTTCACCTCGCTGATCGCGATCTGGCTGTGGCTGTCCCCGCTGCCCTTCGCGGTCCCGCTGCTGCACCGGTTCGTGATCCTCAACGCCATCACCATCGCCACCAACCTGCTCCCCTTCACCGGTCTGGACGGATCCTGGCTGCTCGCCGACGCGGCCGGCGTCCCCGATCTGAGCCGCCGCTCCCGCGGCGCCCTGACCCGGCTGATCACCCAGCTCATCGCCCGTACCCCCCTGACCCCGGGAGAGAAAACCCTCGCCGCCTACAGCACCGTCAACGGCCTCGCCGCCACCGCCCTGCTCGCCACCGCCGGGTTCTTCTGGTACCAGCTATTCGGCGACCTGACCACCACCCTCACCCGCCACGGCCCGGCCGGCTGGGCCGCACTGGCGATCGCCGCCCTGATCCTGGGACGGCCCGCGGCCACCGCCGCCGCCAGCCGTATCCCCGCCGCCACCGCGGCCGGCCGCGAGCTGGCCGCCGCCATCACCTTCCGGCTCCAATGGCGGTGGCGTATCTCCGCCACCCGCCAGCTCGCCGCCGCAGTACCCGCCCTGGCCGGGCTCGACGCCGCCCAGCTCGGCATCCTCGCCGGTCACCTGCGCCGCACCCGCTACCACGGCGAAATGCCCGCCGTGCTCGCCGTCAGCTACGGGATGGTCGCGGCCGGAACCATCACCGCCAGCACCCCCGCCGGGCCGCACGCCACGCTCACCCCCGGCAAGGTCTGGCAGCCCGGCCACCAACCCCAGCACGCCGCGCGCCGGGCCATCCTCATCCACTTCCCCGCCCCGATCCTGCGCCAGCTCACCCAACCCGCCTCCGGCTGATCCACCTAGCCCCAGTCATGAAACCCTGCTTGCCTCGGTCATCGGCCGTAAGGTGCTGGTGTGGCAGGTTCTGCGAGCAAGTCGGGCGACACGCACGGCTTCCCGCGGGTGCTGACCAGTTTCGTCGGGCGTACGAGGGAGATCGGCGAGGTCACCGCGCTACTGGGCGAGTACCGGATGGTGACGGTGACCGGACCGGGCGGCGTGGGTAAGACCCGGCTGGCGGCCGAGGCGGCCCGGCAGCTGGCCGACGGCTTCGCCGACGGGGCCTGGCTGGTGGAGCTGGCCGCGGTGCAGGACCCGGGCCTGGTGGCAGCCGCCGTGGCCGCGGCCCTGTCGGTGCCGCAGAACTCCGACACGCCGATCGCCGAATCGCTGGTCGCGGCCCTGGCCCGGCAGCAGATGCTGGTCGTGCTGGACAATTGTGAGCACGTCCTGGACCCGGTGGCCGTGCTGGGCCAGGCCCTGCTGTCGGCCGCGGACGACCTTCAGGTGCTAGCGACCAGCCGGGAGGCAATCGGGGTCGCCGGGGAAGCCCGGTACCGGCTGCACCCGCTTCCGGTCCCCGAGCCGGGCGAGCTGGCCGAGGCCGGCCACGCGCCGGCGGTGGCGCTGTTCGCGGACCGGGCCCGCCAGGCCGATGCTCGTTTCGTCCTGGACGGCGGGACCGCGCCCGCCGTGGCCCGCCTGGTGGCCAGGCTGGACGGGATGCCACTGGCGATCGAGCTGGCCGCCGCGCGCGTCGAGACGCTTGGGCTGGACCACCTGGTAAACCGGCTGGAGACCAGCTTCGCCCTGCTGACCAGCGGGGACCGGACCTCCCCGGCCCGGCACCGGTCCCTGGCCGCGACCGTCGAGTGGAGTTACGGGCTGCTGGCCGAGACCGAGCGGCGCGTCTTCCGCCAGCTCGCCGTGTTCCCCGGCCCGTTCACGCTCGACGCGGCCGTTGCGGTCGCCGGGGAGGCAGCTGAGCCAACCGTCCTGCACCTGGTCGACTGCTCGCTCATTACGCCGCCGCAGAGCGGAACCGACGGGCGGGCCCGGTACGTCATGCTGGAGACCCTCCGCTCCTTCGCGCGTGCGCAGCTCACCGTCGCCGGCGAGCACGACGCCGCCTGCGCCGACCTGGCGGGATACATGCTGCACGTCGCGGAGCAAGCCGCGGCCGGGCTGAAGACCAGCCGCGGGGAGCTGGCCGCGAGCCGGTGGCTGGACGCCGAGAACGCCACGCTGCACCAGGCGGTGACCTGGGCGCTGGAGCATGACCCGGCCACCGCCCTGCGGCTGGCAATTGCGCTTTCCCCCTGGTGGCACCTGCGGGGCCGGTCGGCGGAGGCGTACGCGTTGCTCGGCGCCGCGACCGAGCGCGCCGGAACCGGCAGCGCCGTCTGGCCGAGGGCGCAGTACCAGCTGGGTCAGGCCGCGGCCTTCACCGGCGCGACGGTACCCGCGCTGGATCACTTCACCGCCGCCTGCGAGGCGCTGGCGGCCGGCGCGCCGTCCACCGAGCTGTCCGATGCCCTCTCCGGCCGGGCGTTCGAGCTGATGAACCTGGACCGGATCGCCGAGGGAACCGAGGATGCCCGCCGGGCGCTGGCCATAGCCGGCGAGCTGGGTTACCCGGCCGGGCAGGCGCGCGCCCTGCAGTGCCTGACGTACGCCGCCTTCCTGGTCGACGACTACCAGCACGGTATCCAGCTGGCCCGGCAGGCCTGCCGGATCGATCCCGCCAGCATTCCCGGCGACCTGGTCCGGGAGAGCGCCGTCAAGCTCACCATGAGCCTCACCGCCGGGGGAGACATCGCCGGGGGCCGGCAGAGCTGCCTGGACACGCTGGCGCTGGCCCGGGAATCCGGCGACCTGAACGCGGAGGTGAGCAGCCTGATCCTGGTCGCCGACCTGGACCGGCGGGCGGGCCAGCTGCCCGAGTCCTGGGCTCACCTGCGCGAGGCCACCAGGCTCGCGCTGCGCATGCACGACCGGATCGCCCTGCATGACTGCCTGTCGCTCGGCGGGGACCTGTGCGCGCTGGCGGGACGCTGGGCCGAGACCGTCACGCTGTGGGCGGCCGATCGCCGGTTCATGGCGGAGATCGGGCTCGCCCCCACCACCCGCACCGCCGGGCTCCGCGAGGCGCCGCTGCGGGAGGCGGCCCGGGCGCTGGGACCGGAGCGGATGGCGGCCGCGCAGGAACGCGGCGCGGCGATGATGGTGGAGACCGCGGGTGAATTCCTGCTCGTGCTGACCGAGACCGGCCTGCAAGCGCCGGCCGAGGCTGGTCCCCCGCAGGCGCTGAGCGGGCTGAGCGCCCGCGAGCGGGAGCTGGTGACCCTGGTCGCGCGGGGACAGACGGATATGCAGATCGCCGGGAAGCTGTTTATCAGTGTCAGCACGGTGCGCTCCCACCTGGACCGGATCCGGGACAAGACGAGCTGCAGGCGGCGCGCCGACCTGACCCGCCTGGCCCTGCATGCTGGCCTGGTCTAGCTGGCGGCGGCGATGAGCGGCATGAAGAGGTCGTCCACGATCTCGAGGACCCGCTCCTCGGGGATGGGCTTGAAGGTCATCAGCATGTCGTGACGCATCAGGTCGAACGGCATGGACAGGACGATCGGGGGGACGCGGTCGAGGTCGATCTCGCCGCGCTCGGCTGCGCGGCGGTAGATCTCACCGGACCACAGCGGGCGGTCGGCGATGAGCTTTTCCCGCACCTGGGCCGGGGTGAGGCCGCTGCTGGCCAGCAGGCCGGAGAACGCGGCGCTGACGACCGCGGCGAAGCTGACCCGCACGTTGCTGAGGCCGCTGAGCATCGCGATCATGTCGCCGCGCAGACTCCCCGTGTCGGGGATCGCCACGGGGTGCGTCGCGCCGTAGTGCTGGATGGCACCGAGCACGAGGTCGTCCTTGCGGGGCCAGCGCCGGTACAGCACCGCGACCCCCGTCTTCGCGCGGGCGGCGACGGACTCCATCGTCAGCCTGGCGAAGCCGACCTCGACAAGTTCCGCCCACGCGGCCTCCAGCAGTGCGGCCTCCAGTTCCTCTCCGCGCCGCCGCTGCCGGGTCCGTTGCGCCTGCTCGGTCATGCCAGCCAGCATAGAGCCGGAAAAATAAGAGACGCTTGCACTCCTTAACCTCGTACCCTACTCTCATAAGAGAAGCATACATCTCTTATGGAAAGAGGCGCGGCATGGCAACGAGACCAGCGTCGCCGGGGAAGCCCCCGGTCGAGAAGCTGGACCCGAAGGTGGTCAAGATCGCCCTGATCCTCATCGTCGGCGCGATGGCCGTCATCTTCGACACCACCATCGTCAGCGTCGCCCTCCACACGCTCGCCCTGAAGCTGGGCACCTCGGTCGCGACGATTCAGTGGGTGACCACCGGCTACCTGCTCGCGCTCGCCATCGCGGTGCCGCTCAGCGCCTGGGGCCTGCAGCGCTTCGGCGGCAAGCTCCTCTGGATGTTCGCCCTGGCCGTGTTCCTGATCGGGTCGATCGGGTCCAGCCTGGCGTGGAACGTCGGCTCGCTCAT
>PLIQ01000617.1:6374-7255 GCA_003140115.1 Actinomycetota bacterium
CCTGGCGGTACCTCGCCGATGACACCCCGGGCCAGGCGAAGGGCATGGCCCGGGGCATCATCGGCGCCCCCAAAGCAAAGCTCGACGTGCCCGGCCTGCTCCTGATCGCACCGGGTACCGCGGTGCTCCTGTACGGCCTGGCCAACGCGGGCACCGCCGCCGGGTTCGGCCGCCCCGACGTCATCATCCCCCTGGTGACCGGCGCCGCCCTTCTCGCCGCGTTCACCTGGTACGCGCTCAGGAAGGCCCGCCCCCTCGTCGAGATCAGGCTGCTCGCCAGGCGGTCCGTCGCCTCCTCCAGCGCGGCGCTGTTCTTCTCCGGCTTCTCCCTCTACGGCGCGATGCTCCTGTTGCCGCTGTTCTACCAGGACGTGCGCGGCACCACCGCGCTGACGGCCGGGATCGTGCTCGTCCCGCAAGGCATCGGCGCCGCCTTGTCCCGCACCGTCGCCGGGAGCAACATCGACAAGTTCGGCTCGCGCCTCATCGTCCTGGGTGGCTGCGTCATCGTCGCCGCCGCGACCGTGCCGTTCGCCTTCGCCGGGCCGCATACCAGCTCGTGGCTGCTCGCCCTCTGGATGATCATCCGGGGGTTCGGCCTCGGCGCCGTCACCATGCCCCTGATGGTCGCCGCCTACGTCGGCCTGGACAAGGAGCAGATCCCCCACTCCAGCGTGCTGACCCGCTCGGCCCAGCAGATCGGCGGCTCGTTCGGCACCGCCGTCCTCGCCGTGATCCTCGAGGGTGCCATCGCCACGCACCACGGATCGCTCGCTGACGCGTTCCACGTGGCGTTCTGGTGGTCGGCCGGGTTCTCCGCCGTCGCCGTGCTGCTCTCCCTCTGGCTACCCGGTGCCCAGCGCACCCCGCCCGCCGAGGCC
>PLIQ01000153.1 GCA_003140115.1 Actinomycetota bacterium
CGTCTGCGGCGGACGAAGACGATCAGCAGGGCCTCGCCGAGGAGGAACAGGCCGGCGACTACCGCGAGGATAATCAGACCGAGCGAATGGCCTGGCCGGACGTGGGCGGGCGGGGGCGCGTGGACCGCGACCATGACGGGGACCGCCTTGTCGGGCGTGCCGGGGCGCTGAGACGTTCCGCCGACGACAGCCTGGGTGGTCAGCGTGTAGCGTCCCGGTTTCGCATTGGCCGGCAGGCGGCCGGAGAGGACGATCCGGCCGGTTGCCCCGGCCGGCAGGGTGCCGGTGCAGGTCATGGTGGAGCGGTCACAGTGCCAGGCGGATATGCCGCTGGTGGCGTGCGCGGCGGTGTAGTCCAGACCGTGCTGCAGGCCGAACTTCACGCTCACCTTGTAGGCCGTCTGGGCCGACGGCGCGTTCGCGACGGTCACGGAGGCGTCAAAGGCGCCGCCGACCGCGCCGCTCCCGGTTCCGGGCGTCACGGTGACGGCGCTGTAGCCGAAGCTCCAGCGGGGCCCGGCCGGGCAAGCGCGGCGAACCACCGAGACTCCGGCCGACACCGGTCCGCTCAGCCCGGCGCAGGTGCGCAGGCTGGACAGGTGGCCGGTGGTGCCGTTGTACCGCCAGACCTGGCCGACGCCTCCTCCGCACTCGTCGACGAAGTCGATGTACAGGGGGGCGCCGCCGTGGCCGGAGCCGGCCTCCAGGCAGTAGCCGATTCCGTTCCTCAGGACGCCGGCCGGGGTCAGCGACCACTGCTGGGCCTCGACGGCGTGGTCGCACGTCTCCAGCAGGATCGGGAGGCCGTAGCCGGTGGCCTGCCAGCACAGGTGCGGGTGCCCGACCGGATTGATCTGGACGGGCCCGAGGGTGGTGCCGCCGCTTGCGGACGCGGGGCTTCCCGCGGCGAGAATCACCCCGATGGTCAGGACCATGATCGTCCTCAGCCAGTGAACGCTGCGCATCGGCACGGCCCCCCTGAACCATCTGTCACACATAGCGACTGAACGATTACAGGAGAGCCTACGGGCCGCGCGCGAGACGCTGGCCCTGATTGGGATAACTGAGCAGCTAGAGCATCCCTGTGGGCCTGGGGGCCGCCGGACAGCCGCTCGGCCGACCAAGCGCGACGGTAGTACAGCTGCGCGTCGCGCTCCCGGGTGAAGCCGATGTCGCCGACCATTCCGATCGCGGCTTCGGCCGCGCGACGGTAGCACTCGCCGGCCTGCAGGGCGGCGGCGTGGGCCGCCTTCTGGGCGTCGGCGGCGCTGACGTCGGTCGCGGCCGCGGCGTACCGGGCGGCCGCCGAGACGTTCTCCAGGTCGGCGAGCATCTCGACGCAGAAGCTGGCCACCGCCTCAAAGGAGCCGGCCGGGCGCTCGGACTGACCCTGCTCCCGGATGTAGGCCAGGCTGGCGTCCAGGCACCAGCCGATGCCGCCCGCGGCCTCCGCGGCGGTGCCGATCAGGAACTCGCGCTCGGCCCGGGCCAGCGCCGGGCCCGCGTCCTTGGTGAGCAGGACGGCGGGGGTCGCTTCGAAGGTGAGGATGCTGATCCGCCGGGTCAGGTCCAGGTCCAGCTGGCGAGAGGTCCGCAGGCTCGGGGACCCGGTTTCGGCCAGGAACATGGCGAGACCGGATTCGGTGACCGCCGGGACCACCAGGATGTCCGCGGCGTGGGCCGCCACGACGTACCAGCGGCGGCCGGACAGCCGCCAGCCGCCGGTGCCGTAATTGGCCCGGACGCCATCGGGGCCCGGGGCCCAGTAGCCGGCCTCGTCGGCGGCCGCTACCGTGCCGACCACCGTCCCGGCGGCCAGCTGGGGCAGCCAGCGCTCGCCGGCCTCGCGGTGGCCGGTCTCCAGCAGGGCCCCGGCCGCCACCGAACTGGGCAGGAACGGGCCGGGGTACAGGGCCCGGCCGAGCTCGACGTGGATGGCGCACGCCTCGACCTGGGATTTTCCGAGTCCGCCGAACTCCTCCGGAATCGTCCAACCGGCCAGTCCCAGCTGGCTCGCCAGCTGGGCGTGCAGTTCGGGACGGTAGCCGGGCTCGCTCTCCAGGGCGCTGCGCAGTTCGGCGGAGGACAGCTGGTCGGTCAGGAATGCGCGCAGGGTGTCATGCTGAGTGTGCGGGTCTTCGCTGACGTCGACCGAGTCCTGAATCATCGTGAAGGCCGCTCCCTCACCTGCGGCGCGCCGACCTGGGGACATCGGCGACGAACCGGGTCAGCCGTCTCATATTCTCAGACAGGACGCTTCTATTCAGGGCAATCTGCGGACCGGCCGTCTCGCTGGGAGGCGTGTCGCGCTTGGTGGCGCAAGGACCACGGCTCGTTCGGCATAAATTTGAGGACAGCACCGGGGATGGCGGGCCAGGGGGTTGACCGAGATGAGTGAACTCGTTCGGTACGAAGCGAGCGACGAGGTGGCCACCGTCACCTTGGATTCCCCGCACAACCGTAACGCCTTGTCCGCTCAGCTCCTGGCCGAGATGTCGGACCGGCTGAGCGAGGCGGGCGCGGACCAGGCGGTGCGGGCGGTCGTGCTCACGCACACCGGCCGGTCGTTCTGCTCCGGCGCCGATCTGGCCGCCGCGGGCACCGGCTCGCTCGGCGCCGCGGGCACCGCGGTCATGGCTTTGCTCAGGCTGATCGTGGAGCTGCCCAAGCCGGTGATCGCGCGGATCGCGGGGCACGTGCGGGCGGGCGGCATGGGCATCGTGGGCGCGTGCGACCTGGCCATCGCGGCGGAGGGCGCGTCGTTCGCGTTCACCGAGGCACGGATCGGCCTGGCCCCGGCGATGATCTCGCTGACCACGCTGGACATCATGGATTCGCGTCAGGCCATGCGGTACTACCTGACCGGCGAGACGTTCGGCGCGTCGGTGGCGGCGCGGCTGGGTCTGATCACGGCGGCCTGCGCGGGCGAGGAGCTCGACGGCGTGGTCGGGGGGCTGGTCGCGCAGCTGCGCGAAACTTCGCCGCAGGGCGCGGCGGAGACCAAGATGCTGCTGACCGCGCCGCGGCGGCAGCGGCTGGACGCGGCGGGCCCGGAGATGGCGGAGCTGTCGGCACGGCTGTTCGGGAGTCAGGAGGCGCAGGAAGGCATCCGCGCGTTCCTGGAGAAGCGGGCACCCGCCTGGCGGACCCGCGAATTAGCGCGGCAGGTCCGCGGGGACGGTGACGACCCGGGAGCGCAGGTACTCCCCCAGGCCCTTGGCCTGCGGGTCGGGGCGGGTCGTGGCGGACACGCCGGGAGCGAGCAGGCCGTGGACGACGAAGTTGAGGGCCAGCAGGTTCGGCAGCTCGTAGCGGTCGACCTCGAGGTCGGCGGCCTCGGTGAGGAGCTCGCGGAACCGGCCGACGGTCAGGTGCCGGCGCAGCCACGCGTAGGCGGCGGGGCTGACCGCCCACAGGCCCACGTTCGCGTTGCCGCCCTTGTCGCCGGACCGGGCGCCGCACAGCCGTCCGAGCGGGACGGCGACCAGCGGGCCGGTCGGTTGCTCCGGGTCAGGGCCGGCGGGCTCGGGTGAGGGGTCCGGCACGGCCTGTCCCGGGGGATCATCAGTTCTATGCCGAACGGCCATGGTGCTTCCGTCCGGCAGGTACACCTGTTCCGTGACCACGCGCCGTGGGACGAGAGCCGGCCAGTAGATCCCGTAGGCGCTGGCGCCGGCGGGCGGGGTGGTGGTGTGGAAACCGGCGTATCCGGCCAGGGCGAGCTCGGTGATCGCGTCGGAGAACGCCCGGCCGACCTTGCGTTCGTCCTGGTCCTTCACGGTGATGCGCAGGTGCGCGGTGGCCAGTTCGTTGACCGGGGCGTCCGGGCGATCGAAGCGCAGCAACCGGATGTCAACGTCCTCGTACTGGCCGGCGCCGCCCAGGCGGTCCAGCAGGAGGCGGGTGGCGTGTTCGGCCTTCTGCTCGATGTCTAGGCCGGTGATGACCATGGTCATCGTGTTGCGGTAGCCGCCGAGCATGTTGAGCGCGACCTTGAGGTCGTCGGTCGGCGGGCTGCCGCGGGTGCCGGTCAGCGTCACCCGGTCCGGGCCGGCCTGCTCCAGGCCGATGGTGTCGAAGTGCGCGGTCACGTCGGGGTTGAGGTAGGCGGGTGCGCCGATCTCGTAGAGCAGCTGGGCGGTGACGGTACCGACCGAGACAAGCCCGCCGGTGCCGTCGTGCTTGGTGATGACGCTGCTGCCGTCGGCGGCGACCTCGGCGATAGGGAACCCCGGGGAGCGGCGGTCGGTGATCTCGTTCAGGAAGCTGTAGTTGCCGCCCGTGGCCTGCGGGCCGCACTCGATGACATGCCCGGCGGCGACCGCGCCGGCCAGGGCGTCCCAGTCGTCGCGGGCCCAGCCGTGCCACCAGGCGGCGGGCCCGGTGACCAGGCTAGCGTCGGTGACCCGGCCGCATATGACGATGTCCGCGCCGGCTTGCAGCGCCGCCGTGATGCCCCAGCCGCCGAGGTAGGCGTTGGCGGTGATCACCGGGAGTTCGGCCTTGGCCAGCGGCACGCCAGTGTCGAGGTTGGTGAACTCGTGGCCGTCGGCCTGCAGGTCCTNNCGCGCTCCAGGCAGGTGCCGAGCACGTCCTGCATCTGGCGCAGGAAGGTGGTGGCGTAGCCGAGGCTTTCGTCTTTGCGGCGGGCCTTCCAGAGGATCAGCATGGTGAGCTCGGCGAGGTAGTCACCGGTCAGCACGTCGATCGGGCCGTCCAGCATTTCCCGGGCGGCACTGATGCGGTCGCCGTAGAACCCCGAGCAGTTCGCGATGCGGACGGGCCTATTCATCGGCTTTCGCTTTCTTGGCTGGCGCCCGGCCGGGACCCGGCGGGCCGGCGAAGGCCTGGGCGATGGCCATCCACTCTTGCGCCGCCAGGCCATCGATGGTGAGGGCGAGGTCGTCGCGGTGCCTGCGCTGGGTGACGAGCAGGCAGAAGTCCAGGGCCGTTCCGGTCACCCGGTCCCCAGCGTCGGCCGGGCCCCAGGTCCACAGGGCGCCATCCGGGGCGGCCAGTTCGACGCGCACCGGGGTCTCGGGCGGGGTCTGGCCGCGGACGGCGTAGCTGAACGCGCGCGTGCCGACGCCGATGTGCGCGACGTGACGCAGCCGACGGGTTGGTTCGCGGGTGACGGCGAGGGCATCGGCGATGTCCTGGGTGTGCGCCCAGGTCTCCATGAGCCGCGCGGTCAGCGACGACGCGGCGCTCATAGCGGGCCCGAACCAGGGCAGCCGTGCCGCGGGGTCAAGGTTTGCGAACGTCCCGAGCAGCGCGGCACGGGCGTCCTCGAACCAGGCCAGCAGCTGGGCGCCGGTGCGGTCGCGGTAGCGGGTGGCGATGATGGCGGGATCGATGCCCCCGGCCGCCTGCGCCGCGGCCAGCTCGGCGCGGAACTCGCCGGGGCGGACCGCGGACTGGACCGCGACCTCGTCGAAGAAGGCCAGGTGGCCGATCTGGTCGGCGATGTCCCAGCCGGCGGCCGGGGTCGGCGTGTGCCAGCCGGGCTCGTCGAGGCCGACGATCAGGGCGCGGGTGACGGCGGACTCGGCGGCCAGGTCCGCGGCGAGCGCGGCCATGTCGACCGGCATGACGCTAGCTCTCCGCTTCGGTTGGGCTCGATTCGGCTGGGCTCGATTCAGCTGGGCTCGATTCAGCTGGGCTCGATTCGACCATGGCGAGAACCTGGCCGGTGCTGACCTGCTCCCCCGCCTTGGCCCGGAGTTCGGCGACCACGCCGGCGGCGGGCGCGGCCACCGTCTGCTCCATCTTCATCGCCTCCAGTACCAGCAGCGGCTGACCCGCGGTCACGAGGGCGCCGACCTCGACCAGGACGCGCCGGACCAGCCCGGGCATGGGGGCGAGCAGCGACCCGGCGGGGGCCGGCTTCTCCGGATCACCGAACCGCGGCACCTCGGTCAGGGCGCTGGACCCGTCGCTGGCGTCGACATAGGTGTCGGGACCGATCCGGTGCACCCGGTAGACCCGGCGTATCCCGTCGATTTCCAGGTCGACCCGGCCTGTTCCGGATCTTCCGAGGATCTCGACCTGGTCCAGCGGCACGTCGTTTACCGACGCCCGGACGGTATCGCCGAGGATCCGGTAGGCGACGTCGTACTGCTCACCCGCGGCGGTGTAGCTGACGCGCTGCGGCGCGGAGAAGACGTTGCGCCAGCCCGAGGGCAGGGTGCCGAGCACGGGGGCCGCGGCACGACTGACCGCCTGGCGGGCTAGCGCCGCGACCAGCGCGTGCCGTGCCGTCGCCGGTACGGCCGTTCCGGTCCCGGCTCCGGTCAGGGCTGCGGGCTCGTGGCGGGTTAGGTAGCCGGTGTCGGTGGCGCCGGCCAGGAAGTCCGGCTCGCGCAAGATGGCCACCAGGAGGTCGCGGTTCGTGGTCAGGCCGTGGATCTCGGCGTCCCGCAGCGCCCGGGCCAGGCGCCGGGCCGCGCCGGCCCGGGTGCGGCCGTGCGCGATCACCTTGGCCAGCATCGCGTCATAGTGCGGACTCACCACCGACCCGTCACCGAACCCCGTGTCCACCCGCAGGCCGGGGCCGGACGGGATGGCGAAGCGGTGCAGCGTGCCGGTGACGGGCAGGAACCCGGCCGGGACGTCCTCGGCGTACAGGCGGACCTCGATGGCGTGCCCGCTGATCGTGGCCTCGCGAGCCTCGGGCGGCAGCGGCTCGCCCTCGGCGATGCGCAGCTGGAGCTCCACCAGGTCCAGGCCGGTGACTTGTTCGGTGACCGGGTGCTCGACCTGCAGCCGGGTGTTCATCTCCAGGAAGTAGAACGACCCGTCGCGGTCAAGCACGAACTCGACGGTGCCCGCGCCGGTGTAGCCGACCGCCCGGCCGGCCGCGACGGCGGCTTTGGTCAGCGCGGCGCGCAGCTCCCCGTCGACGGCCGGGGACGGGGACTCTTCCACGATCTTCTGGTAGCGGCGCTGGATGGAGCACTCGCGCTCGAACAGGTGGATCACGTCGCCGTGGGCGTCGCCGAGGATCTGCACCTCGACGTGGCGCGGGTCCGGAACGTAGCGCTCCAGAAATACGGTCCCGTCGCCGAACGCGGCAGCTGCCTCGTGGCGGGCGCTGTTGACCGCTTCTTCGAGTCGGGCCGGGTCGGTGACCAGCCGCATGCCGCGCCCGCCACCGCCGAACGCCGCCTTGACCAGCAGCGGGAAGCCGACCTGCGCGGCGGCGTCGTCACGGACGCGGTCGGCGTCGACGGTCACGCTGGGCAGCACCGGGACGCCCGCTGCGGCCATCATGGCCTTGGCCGCGACCTTGTCGCCCATGGCTGCGATCGTGCCTGGTGCCGGGCCGACGAAGATCAGGCCGGCGTCGGCGCAGGCCCGAGCGAACGCGGCGTCCTCGGACAGGAACCCGTAGCCCGGATGGATGGCGTCGGCACGGGTCGCGACCGCCGCGGCGATGATCAGGTCGGCCCGCAGGTAGGTGTCGGCGGGCGCCGCTCCGGGCAGCCGGACGGCCTCGTCGGCCAGCGTCACGTAGGGAAGGCCTGCGTCCGGGTCGGAATAGACGGCGACGGTGGCGATGCCCAGGGCGTGCGCGGTCCGGATGACCCGAGCCGCGATCTCGCCGCGGTTGGCGATTAGGAGTTTTCCGATTCGCGTTTCCGGCGCGGAGGTCACTGCCGCCGCTGCTGTCACTGGTATCACTGGCGTCACATCCGGAACACGCCGAAGCCGCGGCGGCCGGCTACCGGGCCGGAGTGCGCGGCCGACAGGGTCAGGCCCAGGACGGTGCGGGTGTCGCGGGGGTCGATGATGCCGTCGTCGTACAGTCGCGCGGTGACGAAGAAGGCGTGCGACTCGGCCTCGATCTGGGCCTCGATCGCGGCCGTGCGGGCCAGGTCCGCCTCCTCGTCGAACGGCCGTCCGGCCGCTGTGGCCGAGGCCCGGCCGACGATCGAGAGCACCCCGGCGAGCTGGGCCGCGCCCATCACGGCGAGCTTGGCGCCGGGCCAGGCGAAGATGAACCGCGGATCGAAGGCCCGGCCGGACATGCCGTAGTTCCCGGCGCCGAACGAGGACGCCATCGTGACCGTGAGGTGCGGGACTTCGGAGTTGGCCACCGCGTTGATCATCTTGGCGCCGTCCTTGAGGATGCCGCCCCGCTCATAGCTGGTACCGACCATGTAGCCGGTGGTGTTCTGCAGGAAGATCAGCGGCGTGTCGGTCTGGTTGGCCAGCAGGATGAACTCGGCGGCCTTCTGCGACTCCTCGCTGAACAGCACACCCCGGTGGTTGGCCAGCACCCCGACCGGGTACCCGTGGACGCGAGCCCAGCCGGTCACCAGCGAGGTACCGTACAGCGGCTTGTACTCGTCGAAGTCCGAGTCGTCCACCACCCGGGCCAGGATCTCCCGCGGGTCGAACGGCACCTTCGCGTCGGCGGACACGATCCCGAGGATCTCATCAGGGTCATACCGCGGTCCCGTCACGGGTCCCGGCGGCGGACCCTGCTTGCGCCAGTTGATCCGGGCCATGATGTCGCGGCCGATGCGGATCGCGTCGTACTCGTCGACCGCGAAGTAGTCGGACAGGCCCGAGACGCGGGAGTGCATCTCGGCCCCGCCGAGCGACTCGTCGTCGGCCTCCTCGCCGGTGGCCATCCGCACTAGCGGCGGCCCGCCCAGGAACACCTTGGCCTGCCGGTCCACCAAGACCGCGTAGTCGCACATGCCCGGCACGTACGCGCCGCCCGCGGTGGAGTTGCCGAACACCAGGGCCACCGCGGGCACCCCGCTGGCGGACAGCGCGGTGAGCTCGTGGAAGATCCGGCCCGCCGGGACGAACAGGTCGGCCTGGGTCGGCAGGTCCGCGCCGCCTGACTCGACTAGGTTCATCACCGGCAGCCGGTTGATCCGCGCGATCTCCAGTGCGCGCAGGCTCTTGCGCAGCGAGTAGGGGTTCATCGCGCCACCGCGGACGGTCGGATCGTGCGCTATGATCACGCACTCGACGCCGGAGACCACACCGACGCCGGTCACCAGGCTCGCTCCGACGGTGAACTCGGTGCCCCACGCGGCCAGCGAGGACAGCTCCAGGAACGGGCTGTCCGGGTCGAGCAGGAGCTCGACCCGTTCCCGGGCGAGCAGCCTGCCCCGGTCCCGGTGCCGCTGCTGATAGCGCTCCCCGCCGCCGGCGATGGCCAGCTCGAGCTGCTTGTCCAGCTCCTTCAGGAGGGCTAGCTGGGCCTGCCGGTTGGCCCGGAAGGTCTCGTCGCGCGGGTCGAGGCGGGAGGTGAGCACCGGCACGTGGTCAGCCCTCCTCGTAGTGCTTGGTGCGCTCGGCCCGTATCACGTTCTTTTGGATCTTGCCGGTGGAAGTCTTGGGCAGCCGGTCGACGAAGACCACCGACTTGGGCACCTTGAAGCCGTCGAGCCTGGTCTTCAGCGTCGCGATCAGCTCGGCCGCGTCGATGGTCTGACCCGGCTTGGGCACCACGAACGCGGTGACCGCCTCGTCCCACCGCGGGTGCGGCAGCCCCACTACGACCACCTCGGCGACCCGCGGGTCGGCCGCGTAGACGGCCTTCTCGACCTCGATCGAGGCGACGTTCTCCCCGCCGGTCTTGATCACGTCCTTGTACCGGTCGGTGAACCACAGCACGCCGTCCTCGCCGAACCGGCCCACGTCGCCGGAGTGGAACCAGCCGTACTCGAACGCCTTATCGGTAGCCTCCCGGTCGTACAGGTAGCCGGACATCGTGCTCGGTCCCCGGTAGACGATCTCGCCGGTCTCGCCCGTCGGCAGCAGGTCGCCGTCCGGGCTCATGATCGCGACCTGGACGCCGATCAGCGGGGTACCCACCGCGCCGATGTGGGACAGCTGGTGCTCGGGCCGGAACAAGGTGGTGATCGGGCTCATCTCGGTCTGCCCGAACAGCAGCGCGAAGTCGCAGCCGAACCCGGTCAGGCAGCGGCCGATGAGATCGTCGGGCATGGGCGCCATCGCGTACACCGCGCGGCGGAGGCTCAGCAGGTCGCGGTCGGCAAAGCCTTCGTGGTCCAGCAGGGCGCGGTACATCATCGGCAGCCCGAAGACCTGGGTGATCTGCTCGCGCTCGATCAGGTCGAGCAACGCGGCCGGGTCGAACCCGCGCAGCACGTAGATCGTCGCGCCGACCAGGATCGCCGGGGTGCAGAACGCGTTGAGCTGCGCGGTATGGAACATCGGCATCATCGCGGCGAACCGGTCGCGGGCGTTCCACCCGGAGTCGAGCGCGCCGGACATCGACTCCAGGTAAATCGCCAGGTGAGAACCGACCACGCCCTTGGGGAACGACGTGGTGCCGGAGGTGTACAGGTAGCTCAGCGCATCACGGTCATCGACGAAGCACTCCGGCTCTCGCGCATGGTCATGGCTGCTCAGGGCCTCGAGGGTGGTCCAGGCCCGGTCGGCGGGCTCGGGCTCGTAGCTATTCTGGGTGCCGGGAGCGACGACTACGTCGAGGACCTCGGGCACCTTGGCGATGGCGTCCCGCATCGCGGCCGCCAGCTGGGTCTCGATCACGATGCCGCGGGCCCGCGAGTGGCCGAGCACGTAGGCCACCTCGTCCGACCGCCAGCCCAGGTTGACCGGCACGCAGATCACGCCGAGCTTGGCGCACGCGTAGTAGACGGCCAGGAAGTCGGCGCTGTTGCCGGAGGCGACCGCAAGCGCCGCGCCGCGCTCGTAGCCGAGCCCGGCCAGGCCGTGCGCGATCCGGTTGACGTAGGTGTTGAAGTCCGCGTAGCTGAAGCGGCGGTCGCCGTCGACCACCGCGAGCTGGCCGGGGCGGGCCGCGGCGGAGCGGGCCAGGCTGTCGCCGACGTTGATCCGGCCGATGAGGTTGCGCGCGAGGTCCATCGGTCGCTCCTCTAGTAGGACCGGGGCAGGCCCAGGCTGTGCTGGGCGACGAAGTTGAGGATCATCTCCCGGCTGACCGGCGCGATGCGCAGCAGCCGCGCCAGTCCCCAGTAGGGCATCAGGCCGTACTCGGTGGACACGCCGTTTCCGCCGTGGGTCTGCATGGCGGCGTCGAGGGCGGCAGCCGCCGCCTCGCCGGCGGCGTACTTGGCCATGTTGGAGGATTCTCCCGCGGCCTCGCCGTGGTCATGCTGCCAGGCGGCCTGGCGGGTCATCAGCGCGGCGAGCTCGGTCTCGATCTTCGCCTTAGCCAGCGGATGGGATACGCCCTGATGGGCGCCGATCGGCTGGGACCAGACCGTGCGCTCGTTGGCGTACCGGGCCGCGGCGGTCAGCGCGTACCTGGCCACGCCGACGCCCAGCGCGGCACCGGTGATCCGCTCCGGGTTCAGCCCGTGGAACACCTGCCGGAAGCCCGCGCCCTCCTCGCCGACCAGCGCGTCCGGGCCCACATGGACATGGTCGAAATGCAGGGTGAACTGCCGCTCGGGGAGCAGCAGGTCGACCGGCAGCAGGCGCTTGTCCAGGCCCGCGGCGTCGGTCGGGACGATGAACAGCGAGAGCGCGTCCTGGCCGGTCTTCGCCACCACCAGGAGCGCCTCGGCCTCGTCTACCCCGGAGATGTAGTACTTGGTGCCGTTCAGCACCCAGTCCTCGCCGTCCCGCTTTGCCGTCGTGGACAGGCGATGGGTGTTGGAGCCGGCGTCCGGTTCCGTGATCGCGAACACCATCTTCGAGGTGCCGCTGGCCAGGCGGGGCAGCCAGGTCTCGCGCTGCTCCCCGGTGCCGAACTCAGTGAGCACCTCGGCCGAGATCGCGGCGGAGACCACCAGGAGCAGTAGCGGCGTGCCCGCCGCGGCGATTTCCTCGCAGACCAGCTCGAGCTCGGTCAGTCCCCCGCCGCCACCGCCGTACGCCTCGGGAATGTTCACGCCGATGAACCCGGCTTCGCCCAGGGCCTTCCAGAGCTCGGAGCACGGGCGCCGTTCGGCGGCCCGCTCGGCGTAGTAGCGCGGCCCGTAATCCTTGGCGATCCCGGCCACGGCGGCCCGGAGCGCCCGGTGCTCGGTGGATTCAGCAAAGTCCACACCGACCCCCAGAATCCGGAGATTGTGACTCATCGTTCACTAGCGACCTTAACGCCTCCGCCTGAGCGCCTATGAACTCCAGCCGGGCGTCCTGATCAAGTCCATCAACAACCTGGCCGATCCCACCACGATCGCCATTCAGGCCTTTTCCGAAGTCAGGTTGAGCAGCAGGACGCCTGAGCCGACGGTGCGCGAGTCCGTGACGGTGAGCTTGGCGGGAACGGGGATCGAGTCCGGGAAGGCTCGCTTGCCCTGGCCCAAGATGATCGGGAAGACCATCAGGCGGTACTCGTCCACTAGGTCGTGCTGGGCCAGCGTGTGGACCAGTTGAGCGCTGCCCTCGACCAGCAGGGTGCCGCCGGGCTGGTTCTTGAGGGCCGCCAGCTCGGCCGCAACGTCGCCCCGTACCACCGTGGTGGGGCCCCAGGACGCCTCGGCGTCGGTGAGTGTCGAGGAGACGACGTACTTGTGGATGGTGTTCATCCGCTGGCCGAAGTCGTCGCCGCCCATGCCCGGCCACGCGGCCGCGAAACCCTGATAGGTGACCCGGCCGAGCAGGAGCGATTCGGCGTCGAACAGCTCCTCGTACTTGAACTGGTCGCCTTCTTTCCCGCGGTCGAAATCAAAGGTCCACCGAGGCTCTTCCATGACCCCGTCAAGCGACACGAACTCGGTGACCACGATCCTCGTCATCGCCCCGTTCCTCTCGTTGTTGCGGCTCCGGCCCGGTACCGGCTCTCATCCCCATACGAACGGCCGCCGCACTGATCGACAAGTTTCGGCGGCGAGATTTCGCTGTATCTGCCGCGGCTGGGTTCCCACCGTTTAGATGGCGATAGTAGCTGGCGATCGGAGTGGTGAGGGCTGTCAGCGCTGGCCCGGGACCCTCGCAGGGGCGCGCGGACCATGTTCCTCGACGCGTACACGGCAGGACCGTGACAGGCTCGCGGCGAGATGTTTTCGTTGCGTTCGGGCTGGCGACTGTGGTGTTGCCCGCCAGCCACGGTGGGGTCACGGCGGCGGCGGGAGTAACCACGGTCGTTCGGAAAAATGATCTTGAATTCAGGGTCAGCGGAGCAGTTCTCGAGCGATGACGAGCTGCTGGATCTGGCTGGTGCCTTCGTAGATTCGGAACAGGCGGACGTCACGGTAGAGGCGTTCGACGGGGATACCGCGGATGTAGCCGGAGCCACCGTGGATCTGGACGGCGCGGTCGGCGATCCGGCCGACGGCTTCGCTGGCGAAGTACTTGGCCGCGGACGGGGCGAGGCGCTGATCGGTCCCGGCGTCGTACTGGGCGGCCGCGTCGAGGACCAGGGACCTGGCGGCCACGTACTCGGTGTAAGAGTCGGCGAGCATGGCCTGGACCAGCTGGTATTCACCGATCCGGTGGCCGCCTTGGGAGCGTTCCTTGGCGTAGGCGACACTCTCGTCGATCAGCCGGGCCGCCACGCCGACGCAGAGGGCGGCGATGATCAGCCGGCCGTGGGCCAGGCTCCGCATGGCGGTGGCGTAGCCGGCCTGGGCCGCCTCGCCGACCAGCGCGTCGGCCGGGACCCGGACACCGGTCAACGCGACGTCGGCGGTCCACGCGCCAGCCTGGCCCATCTTGTGGTCCCGGGCCGCAACGGCTACCCCTTCGGTGCGGGCAGGCACGATGAAGACGCCGATGCCCTTGCCGGGCGGGGCGTCCGGATCGGTGCGCGCGAACAGCATGAAGACATCCGCGGCCGGCGCGTTGGTGATGTAGCGCTTCAGGCCGTCGATGACCCAGCTGCCGTCCTGCGATATCGCCGTGGTGACCAGGCGGCTCGGGTCGGACCCGGCGTCGGGCTCGGTCAGGGCGAAGGAGGCGACGACCTCGCCGGAGGCCAGCCGCGGCAGCCAGTACTTGCGCTGCTCCTCGGTCCCGGCCAGGACCAGGACCTGCCCGGCGATCCCGTTATTGGTGCCGAACAGGGACCGGAACGCGGGGCAGGTGTAGCCGAGCTCGATGGTCAGCCGCGTCTGCTGGCCCACCGACAGGCCGAGGCCGCCGTAGTCCTCGGGCAGGGCGTAGCCGTACAGGCCCATCTCCTTGGCCTGCTCGATCAGCCGGGCGGGAATCTCGTCGGTTTCGTCGATGCCGGCCTCGGCGGGCATCACCTCGCGCCGGATGAACCCGCGCACCACGTCGAGCAACTGGTCGAATTCCGTCTCGGTCACCATGAGCGCGACCCTAACCTGCGGGGCCAGACGGCGGAAGACTTGGGTTCGCTATCGTCGGAATGGATGTCGTTCGAGATCAAACTGGACTGAGGCGGACATGGGTGAGGAGAACCTGGCCAGGCAGGCCGAGCTGGCGCTGGAGCGGCAGGGCGACCACGACTCGCTGTTCTACGAGGGCCAGTGGCACTCGGCCGGCTCGCTCGCCGACCGCGCGGCCAGGTTCGCGACCGGGCTGACCGACCTCGGCGTCCGGCCCGGGGACCGGCTGGTCGTGCTGATGGCGAACTGCCCGGAAGTCCTCATCACCTACAGCGCCGCGTGGCGGGTCGGGGCGGCGGTCACGCCGCTGATCTTCCTGGTAAGCGAGGATGAGCTACGCCACGCGCTGGTCGATTCGGGAGCGGTCGGCGTGGTGACCACGGCGGAGTTCCTGCCCAAGGTGTCCGCCACCCTGGCTGGGGCGGCGGAGGTCCGGTTCGTGGTGGTGCCCGGGGCCGGTGCCGCTCCGGATCCGGCGGCTCCCGGTGTTCCGGTGCTCGACTTCGCCCAGCTGGAGTTGGCCGCGCCGGGGTTGATCGTGGACCGGGCGGGGACCGACCTGGCCGCCCTGCTGTACACCGGCGGTACGACCGGCCGGTCCAAGGGCGTCCCGCTGTCCCACGCGAACCTGTTCTGGTGCGGCTGGGCGGCGCACCAGAACTCGGTGCGCGCCCAGGTGAGCACCTCGGTCCTGCCACTCCCCCTCGCGCACGCCTACGGTCTGCTGGTCTTCTGCGGCGGCTTTCACCGGGACGAGGGGGCCAGGACCATCCTGATGCGCTGGTTCGACCCGGCCGGGTGGTTGACGCTGGCTCAAGAGCACCGGGTGCAGGGCAGCGCGCTGGTGCCCTCGATGATCCAGATGCTGCTCGGCCAGCCGCTGGAGGAGGCCGACCTGTCCGAGCTGACGTCCATCTCCTCCGGGGCGGCGCCGCTGCCCGCGGAGGTCCGGCGGGAGTTCGAGGCGCGGGTGCCGACCGCGAAGATCTACGAGGGCTATGGGTGCACCGAGTCGGCCACGCTCATCTCGGCCAATCCCGCCGACGGACGCCGGGTGGGCAGCGTCGGGCTGCCGGTGGCGGGCTGCGAAGTGTCCATCCAGGACGACAGCGGCGCGAAGCTGTCCGCGGGCCAGGACGGCGAGATCTGCGTGCGTTCGCCCGGGGTAATGAGCGGGTACTGGCATGCGCCGGATTCGGCGGCCACCGTGCTCGCGGGCGGCTGGCTGCACACCGGCGACATCGGGCACCTGGACGCCGACGGCTACCTGTACGTGGTGGACCGCAAGAAGGACCTCATCCTGCGGGGCGGGTTCAACGTGTTCCCGCGGGACGTGGAGGACGTGCTGGTCGCGCACCCGGCGGTCGCGCTGGCCGGGGTGGTGGGACGGCCGGACGTTCGGCTCGGGGAGGAGGTGGTGGCGTTCGTGTCGCTACGAGCGGGAGCTTCGGCGACGGCGGAGGAACTCAGCGAGCACGCCCGCAAGCATCTGGGAGCGAACAAGTACCCGCGGCAGATCACGATCGTGCCCGCCATACCGCTGACCAGTGTCGGCAAGCTCGACCGCAAGAAGCTGCGGCAGTGGGTGGCCGAATCCAGCCAGCAGCTCACTTAAAAGGGAAGGACCCAGCGATGACCAGCCCGGAACTGCCGCGGCAGGACTGCGCGGCGATGGTGGTAGGCGGCCCGACCACCATTCTCGACGTCGGGGGGCTGCGCATCATGAGCGACCCGACCTTCGACCCGCCTGGCCCGCACGGCTACCTGACCAAGACCGCCGGGCCGGCCGTCACGCAGGACCAGATCGGATGGGTGCTGGGCCCACTTCTGCGAAGGACGCGACGACCTCGCTCGCGCCTTCGATGACGCCGGGGTGAGCGCGCGCCTGCGCCTCGGCGACCACGGAACCTGGGTTCCGCTTCCCCTACCTAGATACCAGCCAATCCAGAACGGCACCAATGTTCCAGCGGTGCTGCTATGGCGACACCAATGTTCCAGCGGTGTCGGTCTACTCCTCGGCCGACGGCCGTCGGCCGACTCTGATGGGTGCTTTAGGTCGAGAGAGCGGGGAGGATCTGGGCGGTGACCTCGCCGAAGCCGACGGTGGCGCCGTCGGCGGCCGGGGCGGTGGCGGTGATCGTGACCTCGTCGCCGTCCTCCAGGAAGGACCGTACCGAGCCGTCGGGCAGAGCGAGGGGTTCGGCGCCGCCCCAGCTCAGTTCGAGCAGGCAGCCGCGCTGCTCGCGATCCGGGCCGCTGACCGTGCCGGAGGCGTAGAAGTCTCCGGTGCGGGTCGAGGCGCCGTTAACGGTCAGGTGGGCCAGCATCTGGGCGGGCGTCCAGTACATGGTGGCGAACGGTGGCCGGGCCACTACCTGGCCGTTCAGCTGGATCTCGAGCGCGAGGTCGAGGCCCCAGTTGTCGCTGCCGGAAAGGTAAGGCAGCGGTTCGGGGTCCTGCGGCGGCGGCCGGACCTGGGCGTGGGCCAGTGCCTCGAGTGGCACGATCCACGGCGAGATCGAGGTGGCGAACGACTTGGCCAGGAACGGGCCGAGCGGCCGCGATTCCCAGGCCTGGATGTCGCGGGCCGACCAGTCGTTGACCAGGAACGCGCCGAACACGTGGTCCGCGAACCCATCGACCCCGATCGGCGAGCCCGGCGACGACCCCACGCCGACCACGAAGCCGACCTCGGCCTCGAAGTCCAGCCGCTGGGACGGGCCGAACGTCGGGGCTGACTCCGCCGGTAGCTGCCCACGGGGGCGCGTGACCGGCGTACCGGACAGCACCACCGTGCCCGAACGTCCGTGGTAGCCGACGGGCAGGTGCTTCCAGTTGGGCATCAGCGCCTCGCCGCCCGGTCGGAACAGCCGTCCGACGTTAGTCGCGTGGTTCTCACTGGCGTAAAAGTCCACGTAGTCACCGACCTCGAACGGCCGGTGCAGCCGCACCGCGGACAGCGGGTGCAGCGCGGCTTCGACGCTGGCCCGGTGGCGTTCGTCGGTCAGCAGTTCGGTGACCCGGGCCCGGACGTCACGCCACCGGGGCCGGCCCTGGGTCATGAAGGCGTTCAGCGACGGCTCGGCGAAGACCTGCTCGCCGAGCACCTGCGCCAGGTCGAGCACCGAGTCGCCGATCCGGACCCCGACCCGTGGGGTCGTCGGGTCTCGGGCACCAGCAGAAAAAACGCCGTACGGAAGATTGGTCACCCCGAACAGCGAGCCAGCCGGCAGCTCAAGCCAGGTCAGGCGTCCTCCCCGTCCCCATTGAGGTGGCGCAGGATCTCGCCAGTGTAGATCTGCCGGGGCCGGGCGATCTTCTGCTCCGGGTCGGCCGAGCCCTCCTCCCACTGGGCCAGCCAGCCGGGCATGCGCCCGATCGCGAACAGCACCGGGAACATCGCCACCGGGAAGCCCATGGCCTGGTAGATGATGCCCGAGTAGAAGTCCACGTTCGGGTAGAGCTTGTGGCTGACGAAGTAGTCGTCGTCCAGCGCGATCCGCTCCAGCTCGAGCGCGATGTCCAGCAGCGGATTGCGCCCGGTGACCTCGAACACTTCGTCGGCGACGCCCTTGATGATCGTGGCCCGCGGGTCGAAGTTCTTGTACACGCGGTGGCCGAACCCCATCAGGCGCAGCTCGCCGTTCTTGACCCGGGTGATGTAAGCGGGCACGTTGTCGACCGAGCCGATCTCGCGGAGCATGTTGAGTACCTGCTCGTTCGCGCCGCCGTGCAGCGGGCCGTACAGCGCGGCCGCCGCCGCGGCCGCCGCCGAGTACGGGTCGGTCTGGGAGCTGGCCACGCTGCGCATCGCGTTGGTCGAGCAGTTCTGCTCGTGGTCGGCGTGCAGGATGAACAGCACGTCCAGGGCGTGCTCGAGGATCGGGTCCGGGCTGTACTTTGGCTCGGTCATCCGGTCCATCATGTTGAGGAAGTTGCCCGCGTACGACAGTTCGTCGTCCGGGTAGGCATAGGGCAGGCCCCGTGCGTGCCGGTAGGCGAAGGCCGCGAGCGTGGGCATCTTGGCGATCAGCCGCACCACCTGCTTGTGCTGCACGTCCTTGTCGTGGACGGCCTTCGCCTCGGGGTAGAAGGTAGACAGCGCGGCCAGCGTGCTGACCAGGATGCCCATCGGATGGGCGTCGTGGTGGAAGCCGTCGATGAACTTCTTGACGTTCTCGTGCACGAACGTGTGGTGGGAGATCTCGTGGGACCAGGCGGCGGACTCTTTCTTGTCCGGCAGGTCGCCGTTCAGCAGCAGCCAGGCCACGTCCAGGAAGGACGCACGCTGGGCCAGTTCCTCGATCGGGTAGCCCCGGTAGCGCAGGATGCCCTTGTCACCGTCGATGAAGGTGATGGCGCTGCGGCAACTCGCGGTGTTCTGGAAGGCCGGGTCGTAGGCGAGCAATCCGAAGTCGTCTTCGGAGGTCTTGATCTGCCGTAGGTCCATTGCGCGGATAGCGCCATCGACGATAGGGAGTTCGTAGCTGCGGCCGGTTCGTGAGTCGGTTACGCGCAGCGTGTCGTTCGTGGTCATGTCTAGACCATAGGCCGTCCGGATGGGTGCTAGACAGACCCTAAGATCGTATGTCTCACCTTTTGACCCTCAGCCGAGCTGGAAAGAGCGTTTGGCCAGGCCACCCCAGAAGCCCTCGACCACCGGGCATTGCGCGGCCAGGTCAGACTCGCCCGCGCCGAGGGTGACAAACAGCGGGGCGAAGTGCTCGGTGCGCGGGTGGGCGGTGCGGGCGGCCGGGGCCTTACGGGCGAAGTCGAGCAGCGCGTCCACGTCGCCGTCGGCCAGCATCCGCTTGCCCCAGTCGTCGAACTCACGCGACCACTGCGGCACTGGGCCCTCGAAGACGAACTCCCGCAGGTTGTGCGTGAAGAACCCGCTGCCCATGATCAGCACGCCCGCATCGCGCAGCGGGGCGAGCTTGCGGCCCAGGTCCATCAACTCGCGCGGGTCCAGGGTGGGCATGGACAGCTGGATGACCGGCACGTCGGCCTGCGGGTACATCTCTACCAGCGGCACGTACGCGCCGTGGTCCAGGCCCCGGTCGGCATGCTCGTGCACCTGGCCGCCGAGCAGCTTGCGCACGGCTTCGGCCAGCGCGGGCGCGCCCGGCGCCGGGTAGGTGACCTCGTAGTAGTGCTTGGGGAAGCCCCAGAAGTCGTAGTACAGCGGGACCGTGCGGGTCGCGCTCACCGAGGTGGGCGCGTTCTCCCAGTGCGCCGAGATGACCAGGATCGACTCCGGCCGCGGCAGCGCGGCGGACCAGGCGGACAGCTCTCCCGGCCAGATCGGGTCGTCGGCCAGCGGCGGCGCGCCGTGGCTCAGGTACACGGCCGGCATCCGGCTGCTGCTCACGGCCCCATGCTAACCCCGGCGGCCAGATTCGCCGGATATGACCGCCGGCTCAGGCGTCACGTTCGATGGGACAGCTCATGCAGCGGGGGCCGCCCCGGCCACGGCCGAGTTCGCCGCCGGGGACAGCGAGCACCTCGATGCCGTTGTCCTGCAGGTAGGTGTTGGTGGTCACGTTCCGCTCGTAGGCCACGACCACTCCCGGTTCGACGGCCAGCACGTTGCAGCCGTCATCCCACTGCTCGCGCTGCGCGGAGTGGACGTCCTGGACGGCGGTCAGGACGGTGATGAAGGGGCGGTCGAGCGCGGCGGCCATGGCCCGGTGCATGTCCTGCGGCGGGTGGTCGGTGACCTTGAGCTCGGTGGCGGTGGCGCCCGGCTCCACGGTGTAGGACGGCAGCATGCCCATCCCGGCGTACTTGCTGAACACGCCGTAGTCCGCCATGGTCAGGAGCGTGTCCAGGTGCATGAACGCGCGAGTCTTGGGCATGTCGATCGCGACCAGGCAGCGCGCCGCCTCGGCTTCGAAGAGCCGGTGGGCGAGCACCTCGACGGCCTGCGGGGTGGTCCGCTCGCTCATCCCGACCAGCACCGCCCCGTTGCCGATGACCAGGATGTCGCCGCCCTCGATGGTGGCCGGCCCGGCATCGGCGCCGTCGTACCAGACGTCGAACCGGGCCTGAGCGAACATCGGGTGCCAGCGGTAGATGGCCACGTCGGTGACGGTCTCCCGGATCCGGGCCGGCCGGCGCATCGCGTTGACCGAGACGCCGCCGTAGATCCAGCATGACGTGTCGCGCTGGTAGAGCAGGTTGGGCAGCGGAGCGAGCACGAAGCCGTCGGGGTCCAGAGAATGGAACGCGATGCTCTTGGGCTCCGGGCCGAGTTCGGCGATCTCGCGTTTGGTGATCCCGCCCGCCAGGAACTCGGCCAGGCGGGCCGAGTCCAGCCCGTCCATCGAGGCCCGCAGGGTCACGGCGGCCAGCGGCCCGTGCCAGCGCGGGTCGAACACCCGGTCCAGGATGTACTCACGCGCCTCCGGGATCTCCAGGGTCTGGGCCAGCAGGTCGCCGTAGTAGTGGACCACGACGCCGCGCGAGCGCAGCACCTCGGCGAACGCGTCATGCTCGGCCTGGGCCCGGCTGACCCACAGCACGTCGTCGAACAGCAGGTCGCTCGCGTTGTCCGGGGTCAGCCGCTTGAGCTCGAGGCCGGGGCGGTGCAGGATCACCTGCCGCAGCCGGCCGACCTCAGAGTCCACGTGGAACACGGCGCCCCCGTTCGGGATGGGACATCGCTTCGAAGGCTACCGAGGGCTGAGCAGTTGTTCGCCCCGGCGGCCGCTCCGCGACGTGCGCGCCGTCAGCCGAGGTAAGGGTCGACGATGGCCAGGAACCGGTGAATGTCGAACGGCTTGACCAGGAAATTCGCCGCGCCGGCGGCGAGCAGCCGGTCGATGATCGCCGGGTCTGAGTCGCCGCTGAGGATGATGACGGGGATGGCGGCGGTGGCTGGGTTGGCGGCCAGCTGGCGCAGGACCTGCTCGCCGCTGGAGTCGGGCAGGCGGTTGTCGAGCAGGATGAGGGCTGGCTGGTTGTCGATCGCGGTCGTGACGCCGTGGCCGCCGGTCATGGCGGTGTGCAGCTCGATGTCCGGGTGCTTGCGCTTGAGCACGCGCTGGAGGAGGAAGATATTGTCCTGGTCGTCGTCGATGCAGAGCACGACGCCGGTCATGGTGCCGGTACGGTCAGGGAGCCCGGGTAGGGCTCGTGGTCGTGCCGGGCGGTGAAGAAGTCGAGAAGCCGCCCCAGCTCAGCCAGGTCGAGTGGCTTGGTCAGGTAAGCGATCACGCCGTTGGCGCGCATGTAGCGGATGATGGCTGGTGAGGCCTCGGCGGACAAGATGGCAACGGGAATGCCAGCGGTTTCCGGCTTGCTCCGCAGGCGTCTCAGGACCTCGTCACCGTGCAGGCCGGGCAGGTGCAGGTCGAGGAGGATCAGGTCGGGAATCTCCTGGGTGGCGAGTTCGAGGCCGGCAGGCCCGGAGATGGCGTACTGCAGCCGGATGCCGGGCTTGGTCTTCACGAACCGGACGACTACTTCGATGTTCGCGGNNCGATCTGCTGCGGGACTCGGGCCATGTCGAGGCCTGAAGGCTCGGCCATGTCCGGTGCCCGCGGCAGGGTCACGGTGAAGACCGATCCTTCGCCCGGGGTGCTGGCGGCGGTGAGGTGCCCGCTCATGGCCTCGGCGAAGGCCCGGGCCAGGGGCAGCCCGATCCCGGTGCCCTCGATCGCGGTCTGCGACGCGCCGAGCCGCTCGAACGGGTCGAAGATGCGCTCCAGATCAGCGGCCGGTATTCCCGGCCCGGTGTCGGCGACCGCCAGGCTGACCTGGCCGGTGCTCGCCACCTGGCAGGTGAGGGTGACGGTTCCGCCGACGCGGTTGTACTTGATCGCGTTGGAGACCAGGTTGACCAGGATCTGGCGCAGTCGCAGCCGGTCGCCGTCAACCGCCAAGCCGGGCCACGGGCAGTGCTGGCTGATCGTGATCGAGCGGTCGGCGGCGAGGGGCGCCATAAGCTGGCAGGTTTCCTGGACTACTGGCTGCACGGCCACCGGTTCCACCGACAGGCTGAACTTGCCCGACTCGATCCTGGCGATGTCGATCAGCTCGTTGATCAACGCGAGCAGGTGCTGCCCAGCGGCGAGGATGCGCTCGACGGCGTCCCGGTCCTCCTCACTAAGCTCGGACAGCTGCAGCAGCTGCGCGAAGCCGAGGACCGCGTTCAGCGGGGTGCGCAGCTCGTGGCTGGTGCTGGACAGGAACGCGTCCTTGGCCTGGGTGGCCGTCAGCGCCGTATCCCTGGCCGTGGTCAGCTCCGTGGTGCGGCTGATCAACAGCCTTTCCGCGCTCACCAGGGAACCCGCCAGCCGGCCGAGTTCATCGGCGGCGCCTGGCACGGGCTCCAGCGGCTGTCCTGCTCCTAGCCGGTCGGCGTTCGCCGCAGCCGCCGCGACGCGGCCGGAAATGCCCGAGGTGAACAGCGCGATGCCGATCAGGCCGGCCAGAACACCGAGGGCCAGGCCGACGATGCTGACCGTGTCGATGGTCGATTCCAGCTGGGTGACCCCGATGCGGTGAGCCGCCACGATCGCGGCCGGGCCCTGGGACAGGGCGGCCATCTGGCTCTGCAGCGCGTTCATGGTGACTTTGCCGCTCTCCAGCGCGGGCGTCAGGACCGTGGCCGAGGCGCCCGCGTTAATCGCGGTGCGCAAGTCGGCCAGCTCGGTCATCTCCTGCACCGCGGTCGCTTCGGCGACCCGCTCGGCCCCGCTGTCCCCCTCGGCGACGGCCGCGCTGCGAAGCGCGGCCCGGTCAACGGCGATGCGCAGGACGGCGAGGTTGTACGGCTGCAGGAACAGCGGATTGGCCGTCGCCGCGTAGCCCCACAAGCCCGTCTCGGCGCTCACCGCGTCGGCCAGGACCTGCTGGGCGGAGTCGCTCAGGGCGGAGGCGGTCAGGGATACCTGGCGCTCCTGCTCCTCGGTGTGCTGCAGCACCAGACTCGCTGAGGTGATGCCGATCAGGGCGATCAGCGGGACCGCGAGCACGATCGTTCCCTTGGCCCGCACCGACTGGTCCAGCCACCACCGTTGGAGCCGCACCGACCGGTCCTGCCACGACCGTCGTAGCCGGCCCAGACGGACCACCGCGGACGGCGCTGAGTGCATCTCCTGCGTTGTCACAGATCCCCCGAGGACAGCGGCCCCTCAGATACCCGAAGTAATCGCTACCTCACAATATGTTACTCCTTTCTCCTGGTTTTCGGTAACTGCACCTGAACTGTCAGCGGGATGTCAGCACCGGGTCAGCGGTATCAGCGCGCTGCGGGCGGCCCGTCAGGACGGGACGGCACGGTAGGGACATGACATATTCAATCGTGGCCGAAGGGCTGCTCAAGCGATTCGGGGAGACCGTCGCGCTGGACGGGATCGACCTCGCCGTTCGCACCGGCTCGGTATTCGGCCTGCTGGGCCCGAACGGCGCAGGAAAGACCACCGCGGTACGGATCCTCGCCACGCTGCTACGGCCCGACGGCGGGCACGCCGCGGTCTGCGGGCACGACGTGGTGACCCACGCGCACCAGGTCCGGCAGCTCAGCGGGCTGACCGGGCAGTACGCCTCGGTGGACGAGACGCTCACCGGGATGGAGAACCTCATCCTCATCGGACGGCTGACCGGCCAGTCACGGGCCGAGTCCCGGGCCCGGGCCCGGGACCTGCTGGCCGCGTTCCGGCTCAGCGACGCCGGTGACCGGGCGGCCAAGACCTATTCCGGCGGCATGCNNCTCAGCCGCAACGAGATGTGGGACGTGGTCCGCGGCCTGACCGCGACCGGGGTCACGGTGCTGCTCACCACCCAGTACCTGGAAGAGGCCGACCAACTGGCCAGCGAGATCGCGGTCGTCGACCACGGCAAGGTGATCGC
>PLIQ01000618.1 GCA_003140115.1 Actinomycetota bacterium
ACGCCCGACGTCGAGGACATCGGGATCGTGGCGTCGCTGGACACGCTGGCCGGGCCGTCCTTCGACCCGGCCGGGATCGATCCGCTGGTCCGCGAGTTCTACGAGCACACCACCAGGTTCGCCCTGGACATCGTGCCGGAGTGGCGGCTGTGGGTGCGGCCCGGCTACCTGCTCTACCGGACGCTGCTGGCCCGGCCGCTCGGGCAGGCCAGCGTGCCGATGAGCCAGCGGGAGGCGCAGCACGGGGTCCGCAGCCGGATCGACACCATCACCGGGCTGCCGGACGGCACCGAGACGATCCGCGGCTGGATCCGTTCGGCGGCCGACACCGGCGAGCCGATCTACGTCGGCATCTACACCACCTACCGGCACGAGGGCCACGGCTACGTCAGCGTCGGATTCCCGCTGCCGCAGGCCAGCTTCACCGCCACGCTGGCGCCGAGCGCGCGGCCGGGCGGCGGCCTGATCCTGAACAGCCGCAGCGAGCTCGACCAGCCCGGCCACTACCTGACCTACATCGACCCGGGCACCGGCTCGCTCACCACCGTGGGGGTCCGCGGGTTCGCCGAACGGCTGGACGTGTACGTGGACGGCGCGCAGTTGCGGGCCGAGCACGCGTTCTGGGTGTTCGGGTCCCCGTTCCTGGTGCTGCATTACCAGATGCACCGTAAGCCGCCCCGGGCGTGATCGTTTCGCGGCTCGGTCGGCTCGCTCGGCTCGGTTGCTTGGGTGGGCTCGGTCGGCAGGGTTAGTTCTGCAGGGGGATCAGTTCGCGGACGAAGCTGTCGACGAACTTGCCGAACGGCTCGGCCGGTGCCGCGGCCCGGACGACAAACTTGCTGAGCCCGGCCTCGACGTACTGCTCGATCATCCGGCGGGCATCGTCCCAGCCGACCGCGACCAGGAGTTCCGGATCGGTGTCCGGCCGGCGGCGGCTGATCGAGGCCCGCAGGGATTCCGGGACGCCGTCCAACGCGACCGGCAGGCTGAGCCCGAAGTGATCATCCTCGACGGACCGTCCGGCGGCGGCGGCGGCTTCGTTGATGGTGGCCACCGCGGCTTGCGCTTCGGCCGGGGTGAGCAGCGAGCCGAGCCATCCGTCGGCCAGGCGTCCCACCCGCCGCAGCCCGCCAGGCGCCGAGCCGCCCAGCCAGATATCCAGCGGCTTGGCCGGCAGCGGCCCGACGCTCGCGCCTTCCACGGTGAAGAACTCGCCGCGGAAGGACACGGTCCCGGTGGTCAGCAGCAGGCGCAGGAGCACGAGCGATTCGTCGAAGACGGCCGCGCGCTGACCGCTGGGCACGGGGAACAGCGCGCGTTCGGCGGGCTGGGCCGGCTGCAGGCCGAATACCGGCAGCACCCGCGCCGGGGCCAGCCCGGCCAGCGAGGCCAGTTGCTTGGCGACCAGCACCGGATGCCTCCCGGGCAGCACCGAGATCCCGCTGCCCACCTTCAGCCTCTGGGTCCGCGACAGCGCGAACGCCATGCCGGTGAACGGCTCGACGGACGCGGAGTACACGTTCTCGGGCAGCCAGAGCGAGTCCACCCCGGCCTGCTCCAGGAGATCGACTGCCGCGGCGAACTGGTCAGGGCCGCCGGCCGGGCCCAGGGATACTCCGATCCGAACCTTCATGAGGTCATCCGATCACAGGACTCCCTGGACGGGTCAACGCGGCTAGCGCCGACGGACGAGGAGCACGGCCCGCACTCGCCCCGTCGCCACTCCCTCACCAGCTAGCTCACCAGTTCCATTTTACGCGGTGGATCCTGCCGTTGTGGTGGATCCGGGCAACCCCAGTGCCGCATGCCAAATCCGGAAGTGTCCGCCTCGGCCGTCGGCTGTTCATTGAGGCCACGACGCCGCTGACAGCGGTCGCTCCGTCCACCCGGCGTCAAGATCCGGGAGGATATGGGCTTGCGGGAGCGGTTTGTGCACTATAGACCCCCAAACCGTCCCATAGGCCCCAATCCTCCCGGATAACCGGTCCCGGGGCGAGACGGCTGAGTCAGGAGGGGCTACCGGTACCACAGTGGTCGCATGGAGGCTCGCCTGGTGCCGTGGATCCGGATTCCGCGGCGTATCCGGTGCGCCCCAGCTGCCCCGATCCACCGCACAAGACGGATCCACCGCCGGGCGGGCAGTTACCCGCAGAGCGATTTCGCGCAATTAATAGCTGGGTCGCCTGGCGTCAAAGGGCCTGACTGGAGGTGTCTGAGTGGGTCACTGTGATTCGGGTCGGGGATGAGGAACAAGGTGGCGGCCGGCCCGTGTTTCGTTGGCATGCCTCTTACCGGTGAATACGAACCCAGCGCGGCTTCGTGGGCGCGCGACCAGGTTGACCTCTACGAGCGGTCCGGCGGGACCGAGGGAACCGGCATGGGCGGCCGGTCGGTGATCATCTTGACGTCGCTCGGCGCCAAGACGGGGAAGATCCGGAAGACCCCGCTGATGCGCGTCGAGCGTGACGGGGAGTACGCCGTCGTGGCGTCGCTGGGCGGGGCGCCGCAGCACCCGGTCTGGTATTACAACCTGGTCTCGAACCCGCACGTGGAACTGCAGGACGGCCCGGTCAAGATGGACTACCAGGCCCGGGAGGTGCACGACGCCGAGCGCGCGGCCTGGTGGGAGCGGGCCGTGGCGGCCTGGCCCGACTACGCCGAGTACCAGAAGAAGACGACCCGGACGATTCCGGTCTTCGTGCTCACGCCGATCGACGCGTAACGGGCCCGCCGAGCGGACCATGACAGTCAGCGACGGCCCGGCCGATCTGGTCTTCACCGGCGGGAGGATACGCTCCCCGGCGCACCCGTCCGGGTTCGTCCAGGCTGCGGCCGTGCGCGGCGGCCTGATCCAGGCGGTCGGCACGGACGAGGAGATCAAGCGGGTCACCGGCCCGGGCACCCGCGTGGTCGAGCTGGGCGGGCAGCTGGCGGTGCCGGCGTTCGGGGATGCGCACGTGCACGCGGTGGCCGGCGGGCTGGAGAGCCTGCGCTGCAACCTGGTAGGACTGCGGACCCGGCAGGAGAGCTTGGCCGCGGTGGCCGCCTACTGTGCCGGCTTGGGCTCAGACGCCTGGGTGCTCGGCGGCGGCTGGACGATGTCCGCCTTCCCCGGCGGCCTGCCGACCGCGGCGGACCTGGACCCGGTGACCGGCGGGCGGCCGGCCTTCCTGCCGAACCGCGATCATCACAGCGCCTGGGTCAACACCGCGGCCCTGGAGCGGGCCGGGGTCGACGCGCGTACGCCCGACCCGCCCGACGGCCGGATCGAACGCGACGCCGCGGGCCGGGCCACCGGTGCGCTACACGACGGGGCCATGCGCCTGGTCGCGGAACTGGTCCCGCCGGCTGGCGCGGCCGAGCTGCGGGCCGGACTGCTCGCGGCCCAGGCGCACCTGCACTCGCTGGGGATCACCAGGTTCCAGGACGCCTGCGTCGGCGCGGCCGCCGAGCTCGGCATCCCGGACGTGTTCGAGACCTACCGGCAGGCGGCCACGGATGGCGCGCTCACCTGCCACGTGGTCGGCGCGCTCTGGTGGGACCGGAGCCGCGGGCTGGGCCAGATCGATGACCTGCTGGCCCGCCGGGAACGGGCTGACGGGGAACCGGGCGGGCGGGAACGGGCCGACGGGGAACCGGCCGGGCGGGGCCGGTTCCGTGCCACCACGGTCAAGCTGATGCTGGACGGGGTGTGCGAGACCTTCACCGCGGCGATGTCCGCCCCGTACCTGGGCCGGCATGGCGAGCGGGGCCGCCTGTTCATCGACCCGGACACGCTGCGGGAGGCAACCGGGAGGCTGGCCGCGGAGGGGTTCCAGCTCCACTTTCACGCCATCGGCGACCGCGCGGTCGCCGCCGCGCTGGACGCGCTGGAGGCCTTGCCCGCCAGGCAGCGCCGGGCCGCGCGGCACCATCTCGCGCACCTGCAGTTCATCGCGCCGCAGGACATGGGCCGGTTCCGGGCGCTGGACGCGGTGGCCAACTTCCAGCCGCTATGGGCCTGCAACGAACCGCAGATGGAGGAACTGACCCTGCCCTTCGTGGGTCCCGAACGCGCGGCCTGGCAGTACCTGATCGGCTCGCTGGCCCGCGGGGGGACGCGGATCGCGTTCGGCAGCGACTGGCCGATATCCAGCGCCGACCCGCTGCAGGAGATACACGTGGCGGTCAACCGGGTCAAGTCCGAGCGCCTGGGCCGCCCCGGGGAACCGGAATGCGAGGACCCGTTCCTGCCCGCCCAGGCCATCACCGTGGACGACGCGATCGGCGCCTTCACCTCGGGGGTCGACTGGGTGAACCACGAGGAGCACGCGGCCGGGATCCTTATGCCCGGAATGCGGGCCGACGTGGCCGTGCTCGACCAGGATCTGTACGCCATCCCGCCCGCCGAGATCGGCAGTACTTCGGTGGTGATGACGGTGGCGAGCGGGCGCGTGGTGTACGGCGACCGCTGACCGAAACTGAACGACACCCGGCCGGATCGTGACGGCCGGGAAAAAGGATGCGCCGAGGGGCGGCCCCCTCGTGACCGGCCGCGGGAAATGTGCTGTGCTTATGGGGTGACCAGCGAATCTGCTCAAGCGTTCAACGCGCTGCCCGAGGACTGGGCCTCCGACCCCAGCCTCATCGCCGGCCTGACCGTAGACGACGAGGACGAGCACGACGATCCGGTGCTGCGCTGGCCGGACGGCCGGGAGGTCGACACCTGGCGGGAGGACTACCCGTACCCGGAGAAGATGACGCGGCAAGAATACGAGTACCTCAAACGCCCGCTGCAGATCGAGCTGGTCAAGCTGCAGAACTGGGTGAAGTCCACCGGGCAGCGGATCGTGATCATCTTCGAGGGCCGCGACGCGGCGGGCAAGGGCGGCACGATCAAGCGTTTCACCGAGCACCTGAACCCGCGCGGCGCGACGGTCGTGGCCCTGACCAAGCCGACCGAGCGGGAACAGACCCAGTGGTACCTGCAGCGGTACGTACCGCACCTGCCCGCGGCGGGCGAGATCGTCATGTTCGACCGCTCGTGGTATAACCGGGCGGGCGTGGAACGGGTCATGTCCTTCACCTCGACTGATGACTACGAGGAGTTCATGCGGGAGGCACCGGATTTCGAGCACATGCTCATCCGCTCCGGGCTGCACCTGACCAAGTTCTGGTTCTCGGTGACCCGCTCTGAGCAGCGCACGCGGTTCATCATCCGGCGGATCGACCCGGTCCGGCAGTGGAAGCTGAGCCCGATGGACATCGAGTCGCTGGACAAGTGGGACGCGTACACCGACGCCAAGGAGGCCATGTTCCACTACAGCGATACGGCCTGGGCGCCGTGGACGGTGGTCAAGAGCAACGACAAGAAGCGAGCCCGGCTCGAGGCGATCAAGCACGTGTTGCTCAAGTTTGACTACGACGGCAAGGACACCTCGGTCATCGGGGAGCCGGACAAGCTCCTCATCGGGCCGCCGTCGGTGCTGTCGGAGCACAACCCGGAGCGCGTCTACCCCGCACTGTAAAACCCGGGTCCGCCGGTTATCGTCATTGCATGCCTGTGACGACGGGGATCGTCATCGCCGGGGCCGGTTTCGCCGGCATCGGGATGGGGATCGCGCTGAAGAAGGCCGGCTACCACGACTTCGTGATCCTGGAGAAGGACGGCGACCTCGGCGGGACCTGGCGCGACAACCAGTATCCGGGCTGCGCATGCGACGTGCCGTCCCCGCTGTACTCCTACTCTTACGAGCTGAACCCGTCCTGGACACGGGTGTTCGCGCCGCAGCAGGAGATCTGGGACTACCTGCGGGCGTGCGCGGCCAAGTACGGCGTGGACCAGCACATGCGGTACGGCTGCACGGTGGAGCGGACGGGCTGGGACGACCAGGCCCGGCGCTGGGATCTGGGCACCAGCCAGGGCGGCTACCGCGCGCGAGCCGTGGTGTCCGCGGGCGGCGCACTGCACATCCCGTCCTACCCGGACCTGCCCGGCGCGGCTGACTTCGCCGGGCCGGCCTTCCACTCCTCGCACTGGGACCACGCGGCCGACCTGGCCGGGCGGCGGGTCGCGGTAATCGGCACCGGCGCGTCCGCGATCCAGTTCGTGCCGGAGATCGCCCGGCAGGCCGACACGCTGACGGTGTTCCAGCGCACGCCGCCGTGGCTGCATCCGCGGCCGGACGTGGAGATCCCGGCCCGGGTCCGCGGCACGCTGAAGGCCGTGCCGGGGGCGCCCCGGGCGTTCCGGAACGCGGTCTACTGGGCGATGGAGACCCGGGCGCTCGGCTTCGCGGTGAGCCCGAAGCTGATGGCCCCGCTGGAGGCGATGGCCCGGCGGCACCTGGAGAGCCAGGTCGCCGACCCCGGGCTGCAGGCCAAGCTGACCCCGGACTACACCATCGGGTGCAAGCGGATCTTGCTGTCGTCCGACTACTATCCCGCGCTGCAGCGGCCGAACGTGAACCTGGTCACCGACGCCATTACCGGGATCAAACCGGACGGGGTGGCGACCGCGGACGGCACCGTGCACCCGGCCGACGTGATCATCTACGGCACCGGGTTCAAGGTCATCGAATCGGTCAACGCGCTGAACGTGACCGGCCGCGACGGCCGCGAGCTCAAGCAGGAGGGCATCGAGGCCTACCACGGCATCACGGTGGCCGGCTTCCCGAACTTCTTCATGCTGCTCGGCCCCAACACCGGCCTCGGCCACACCTCGGTGGTGTTCATGATCGAGAGCCAGATCCAGCACATCATGAGCTGCCTGCGGATCCTGGCCCGGGACCAGGCGGACACCATCGAGGTCAGCCAGGACGCGTTGCGCCGCTACAACGCCGGCCTGCAGAAGCGCCTGCTCCGGGCGGTGTGGAGCGCGGGCGGGTGCAGGAGCTGGTACCTGGACGACGACGGCATCAACCGGGCGCTGTGGCCGGGGTTCTCGTTCGAGTACTGGGCCCGCACGCGGCGGGCCCGGCGCGGCGACTACGCGGTAGCGCGGTGACCGCGGGGACGCCGGTCGTGCGCCGGCCGGAACAGGTGCCGCCCGGCCCGCTGGCGCCGGGGGTCGCGGCCATGCAGATGCTGAACGACGAGCACGGCTGCCGCGCGCTGCACCAGCGCCGGCTGCGCCTGGAAGAAGGCGCCGCGCTGGCCGCGACGGCCGGGGGCCGGGGCGAGGCCTGGTATGTGATCCGCGGATCCGGGATACTCGAGGCGGGCGCGGCCGGGACCGCGGAACTGCGCCCGGGAACCGCGGCATGGCTGCCGTCCTCGGTGGATTACCGGTGCCGGGGCGAGCTCGAGATCCTGGTGATCACCGTGCAGGCGGGTGACGCAGAAGACGAGCCGGCGCTGAAGGTCACCACCCTGGAGACCCGCCCGGTGGAGCGGACCGGGGACCGGGAGTTCCGGGTGCTGCTGAGCGAGGGGCTGTCGATCACGCAGTTCGCCGGGCTGATCCCGCCCGGGCGGGCGCCGGAGCACCAGCACACCTACGACGAGGTGGTGCACGTGCTGGCCGGGCAGGGCGTGGTCCACCTGGGCGGCGGCCAGCGGGAGATACAGACACAGATCGGGCCGGGCACCTCGATCTACCTGCCGCCGCACACACCGCACTGCCTGGAGAACACCGGCTCGGAGCCGCTGCAGGTGCTGGGGGTCTTCTATCCGGCCGGGAGCCCGGCCGCCAAGAAGACGACGTAGGGCGGGCCGGGGGGAAAACAGGGCGTGCTCGTCATCATCCTGGCTCTGGTGTCGGCCCTCGGGTACGGCGTCTCGGATTTCGCCGCCGGGCTGGCCACGCGCGCGGCCAGCGTCATCCAGGTCACGCTACTGGCCTGCCTGGCGGCCGCCGTGCTGGTCCTCGCGGTGCTGCCCTTCGCCGCCTCGCACCGGCCCAGCGGAGCCGCGCTGGCCTGGGGAGCGGCGGCGGGCGCGAGCGGCACGCTGGGCGGGATCGCGCTGTACCTGGGGTTCCGGTACGCGGCATTCAGCGTGGCCGCCCCGCTCAGCGCGGTAGGCACGGCCGGGTTCTCGGTGCTCGCCGGGCTGCTCTGGGGGGAACGGCCGAGCACGCTGGCCCTGATCGGGATCGCCCTGGCCCTGCCCGCCATCATCGGGGTCTCGGTCAGCGCGGGTCAGGGCCAGGGGGACGAGGGGGACGACGAGGCCGAGAGGCCGGCCCGGCCGGCCGCCGGGGTGGCGGCCGGGCTGATCGCGGGCGCCTGCTTCGCGCTGCTGCTCATCGGGCTGGACCGGGCCGGGTCGCGGAGCGGCCTGTGGCCGGCGGCGGCCGCGGAGGTCGCCGAGCTGGCGGTCGCGGTGGCCGCGGCCGCGGTGACCCGGAACG
>PLIQ01000229.1 GCA_003140115.1 Actinomycetota bacterium
GCGGACGGCGTGCTCCGGTTCAAGCAACTGACGCTGCTCACCTACGCCTAACCGCCGGCCAGGGTTTCCCGGGAGCGCGGAACATCTCGCGGTGCCTCAGCGGGCCAGCAGCGGGATGAGGACCTGGGCGTCGGGGGTACCCCAGCCGGTGACTGGGTCCCAGCCGGGTCCGGCCTGGTAGCCGGTGACCGTGACCCCGTTGAGGACCACCGTGTTGTCGCCGGTGGTGATGTCGTGGAAGGCCTGGTGATACAGCAGGCCGCGGGCGATCCGGTAGATGGCGGGGTTGACGAAGCCGAGCGGGTGGCCGGCCTCCTGGTCGGCCAGGGCGATCAGGGCGGCCCAGAACGGCGCGCCGGCGCTGGTGCCGCCGGCCCCGATGAGCTCGTAGCCGCCGCCTGGCGCGCTGAACGCGAGCGCCATGCCGGTAGAACCCTCACCATCGGCAGCCACGTCAGGCACGCCCCGGGTGGCGCCGATGCCGGGCACGCCATCGGCGTAGGCGGGCTGGGCGAACAGGTGGCTGAACCCGCCACCCGACCCGGTGGACGGGTTGTCCCAGACGGTCTCGCTGATGTACGCGCCGGTGACGGGGTTCGCGGTCAGGCTGGTGCCGCCCACCCCGAGCACGAGCGGATCCGAAGCGGGCAAGATGACCTCCTTGACCGGCGTGGACGAGCCGTTGCCGAGCACGCCCTGGTCTCCCGACGCGGCGACGACGGTGACATGGCGGGCGTCGGCGTACTCCAGCGCCGAGTTCATGGTCGCCACCTCCGCGCTGGTCCAGGAGTCCTCACCCACGTTGAAGTCCTGACCGATGCCGCTTTGGGACATCACCTCTGCGTTGCGGACGGCGATCCGCACATACGCGGCGAACGTGGCGGCGAACTTCGCCGGGGTGCTCACCTGCGCCGTGCCGACCAGAATCTCGCGGATGGTGGCGTCCGGGGCGACGGCGTGCACCAGCTCGGTGTCCTCCACCTCCTCCTCGCTGGCCAGCCACGGCGAGGCGGACGAGCCCGCCAGGGTCGTGATGACCTGGATCTGCGCCGGGGGCAGTGCGAACCGGCGGTCGAAGGCCGCCACGTCCTGCCGGATGTCGGTGACCGCCGGGGTCTGCGCCGGCCCCGTTTCGGCCTCCTCGGGCAGCGCCACCGTGACGCCGCGGCCGTCGATCCCGCGATCCAGCAGCGGCTGGATGCCGTAGGCCGCCCGGAGCTGCTGGGGCGTGTAACACGGCAGGGAACCCAGGCAGGCAGCCTCCGCGCCAGACGGGCTGGCCGTGGCCGGCGGTGCTGCGGCGCCGCCCGTTCCCGTGCTGCCGGCCGCCAGCAGGTGCTCGCAGGCGTCGTTAGCCCGCGCCGCGGGGCTGTTGCCGCTCGGTTGCCCGCTGATGTTGATGTTCGCCGATGGGTTGGGGTCGGGGAAGCCCGGCACGCCGTGGGTTTGCATGCAATGCGCGTAGGCAAGATCCGCCTGGTAGGCCGCCGGCCCCTTCGAGGCAGAGCCGCCGGAGGACGAGGGACTGCCGCCGCACGCCGTCAGCACGGCGCCTGCGGCCACGACAGCTAGGGCTGCCGCGCCCCGCGCGCCCCGATTAGCGCCGGTCTTCATCTGTGATCTCCCCGAGGTATTTCCATGGAGAGTAGGTAGCAACCAGCGACGACGCGGTTCGACTCAGCGCCGAGGTTTGTCGCTAGCCGGGCCCGGCCGCCCGGGCTGCCTAATGCACGGCCGCTGGGGGCGGCGGGCGCCAGCGCTTCCAGCCCCGGTGCACGGCGACCAGCCGCGAGGGTCCGGGCGGGACGCCGACCAGGTCGGCCCGGGGATACAGGGCCAGCCCGGCGGGCACCGGCTCCCACCACTGCTCGCCGGAGAACAGCCGGCTGAACAGCTCCCGCGAGCGGCCCTGCGGGCCGAGGATCAGCTCGGCCGGGACCGGCTGATCCGGCCGCTGCCAGCGGAAGTCACCGGAGATCCGCAAGGCCGAGCCGGTGTTGGGCAGGGCGGCGTGCGGGGTGAGGCAGTGGAAGAGGATCACGTCGCCGGGCTCGTAGCTGGTCGTGGCCCAGCCGGGCTCGGCATTGCCGAGCGGGCGCGGCGGCCGGGGCGGGCCGAGGTGACCGCCGGGCTGGACGGCCAGGCCGCCGACCCGGACCGGGATGTCCATCAGGGGGATCCAGCTGGTCAGCATGTCCTGGACGCCGGACACCCCGTAGTCGTAATGGATGTAGCGACCGCGCGGGCGGGCTTCGGGGCGTTCGGGATAGACCGCGCGCAGTACCTTCACCGGGTAGGAGAAGGCCGCGGGCCCGAGGACGGCGCGGACCACCGCCCGCAGCGGCGGCAGGTAGGGCAGGCGGTTGAAGTCGGCGCTGGTCATGGCGGCCCGGAAGGCCGGGTCGGTCAGCGCGTCCATCGAGTTGACCGCGCGCGGCTGGAGCGACGGGACGCCCCGTTCGTCGACCCATCCGCCGGATCGCAGCCGGGCCAGGACGGTCTGCCCGACCGCCCGCACCTCGCTCGCCGGTAGCAGGCCGCGGAAGAACAGGTACCCGTCGCCGGCCAGGCGCCGGCGCAATCCATCCGGGTCATGGACCAGGGATGCGGAATCGGCCAGCTCATCCACAGGCTCACTGTAGCTACCACGCAGAGCTGTTCGGTCCGGCCGGGCAGACCCCGGCCGGATCAGGTTTGGCCCTGCGGACCAGGGGTAGCCGCTCCGGCCGTAACGGCTACCGCAGGCCCAACTCCTCCGGGAACTGAGGGTGCCCGGGGCTTAGCTGCTCGGGGAAGGCTAATGGCACGAGAGCTTGGGGTTCACGCCCACGTAATTGAGCGGGCCCGCCACGATCGTGACCACGATCGTTCCCGCATGAGCGCAGCTAGTGGGCGACGAGTTGTAATACCCGCGCTGGCCGGCCGCTATCGCCCCGATGATCAGCCAAATCAGGAGAACGAGCCCTCCGGTTCGCATAATTACCTCCGAAAGACAGGCAGCACCTTGGACTCCGAAGGGCCGCGAATACTGGTCGCCTTTTCGTCTACCCCAGCCACGGCGGATACACCTGCGGGCCGGATCGGATTTGCGGCCCGTTTGCGGCAACGTGACACAAGGACCAGCCAGGCGGCCGCTTTCCGTCTACGGTGTATCGTTGCTGCTGATGGCCTGGGACGCAAAGACCGCGCAGCCCGCACCCGCGGCACCCGAAGCACTCACCGGCCCGCTGTCCCGCCGACCGGCCGGCGGCGGCCCGCTGCCTCCTCCGGCGCCTGGTGCCATGTCTTACCAATACACCACCGACCTGGCCGCGGTCCGCGCCGTGGTGTACCGCTACGCGAAGAAGGCCGGGCTGCCGGAATCGCGCGCGGTCGACCTGGTGTTGGCGGTCAGCGAGGTGGCCGCCAACACCGTGCGCCACGCCAAGTCCCCCGGGTCCCTGAAGATCTGGTACGACACCGAGAAGATCGTCTGCCAGATCCAGGACGACGGGACCATCACCGACCCACTGGCGGGCCGGCGCCGACCGTCGCTGGAGGCCATGGGCGGGCACGGGCTGTGGATCGTGAACCAGGTCTGCGACGAGGTCGAGGTTCGCTCCGACGAAACCGGCACGACGATCCGGCTGCGCATGGACCTGCCCCAGGTCGAGCCCGGCTCCTGATCCGCGTTCGGCCGGTCGTTTGTGGGCCAGCTGAGGACTATCCCGCAGGAAACCGCCGTGTGGTACAACAAGTGCGTGGATCTGCTGACGGTCTCTGTCACGGCGCGGGAGTCCGCTGGCGAGCCTTACACGCTGGTGGAGATCGCCGGCGAGGCTGACGTGACGAACACGGACGAACTGCGGCGCCTGCTGGACGACGAGGTATCCCAGCAGCCGCGCACGCTGATCATCGACCTGTCCGGCCTGCGCTTCATGGACTCCTCGGCGTTGCACGCGCTGCTGCGGGTGAACCGGTCACTGGACCGGCAGGGCGGTGTCCTCGCGCTGGTGTCCCCGCAGGCCGCGGTCGCTAAGATCCTGCGGCTGACCACCGCCGACCGGCTGATCCCGGTCTTCGACAGCGTGGCGTCGGCCGCCGCCGGCTGACGCACGAAAAAATCCGCCAGCGGGGTTGTTTGAGAACTCCCGCGGTGGGATATGCTTCTCTCTAGTGGTGCCTACGACGCAGGCACGCTCAATGCGACACGGTGTTTTCGCGGAGCGTGCGGTCGAGGTGCCACTTTTCGCTTCCGCTGACGACACCGCACTGAGATTCGTCAGCAAGGAGGCCCCCCGGATGAAGATCGCCCTGGTAGCTCAGAACGCGACGCCGCTCCGCCCGCGCACTGGCGCCGGACCGGACAGCGATGACGTCGGACTTAGCGAGCTCACCCGTGAACTCGCTACTCATGGTCACCAGGTGACCGTGTACGCCCAGAAGCACCAGCCGGATCTGCCCGATCAGGCCGAGCTGCACGACGGAGTGCGGATCGTGCACATCGACGCCGGACCGGCTCCGGCCGATGGCGACCAGGGCGACGCCAGCCTGCTGGAGCGGGTGCCCGCCTTCAGCGGTCCGCTACGCAGTAGCTGGGAGCGCGAGCGCCCGGACGTCGTGCACGCGCTGCGCTGGACGAGCGGGCTGGCCGCCCTGGCCGCCGCGCGAGACCTGGACATACCGATCGTGCAGGAGTTCAGCTCGCTCGGGGTCACCGAACGGCGCGACCGGGTGCGGGCCGACGGCGCCGCGGCCGCGCGGATCAGGCTGGAGCCTGCCATCGGGCGCAGCGCCGCCGCCGTGGTCGCCACCCACTCGGCGGAGGCCTCGGACCTGGCCAGCCTGGGTGTGCACCGGTCCTCGATCAGGGTCGTCCCGTGGGGCGTCGACACCGACACCTTTACCCCTGAGGGTCCGGTGGCGAAGCGGAACGGCCGTCCGCGGCTGCTCACCGCCGCCGATCTGAACGAGCGGGCCCCGCTGGAGACCCTGCTCCGGGCGCTGACCCGGGTACCCGGCGCCGAGCTCCTGGTCGTCGGCGGCCCGGACCGCGCCGACCTGCCTCAGGACGGCGCGTACGTCAACCTGGCCAGGTTCGCCGGGACGCTGGACCTCTCAGACCGCGTGATCTTCACCGGGAAGGTCGACCACGCCGAGATGCCGGCCCTGCTGCGCTCGGCCGACCTGGTCGTCAGTACTTGTCAGTACGAGCCCTCCGGTACGACGTCGCTGCAGGCCATGGCGTGCGGGACCCCGGTCATCGCACCCCCCGTGGGCGGTCACATGGACGCCGTGGTCGACGGGACGACCGGCATCTTGATCCCGCCGGGCCGGCCGGCCCTGCTGGCTCAGCGGATCCGGCAGCTACTCGCTCACCCCATGTTGATCGAGGCCTACGGGGTCGCGGCGGCCGACCGGGCCAGGTCTCGCTACTCGTGGGATCGCATCGCGGCCGAGACGCTCGCGGTCTACGACAAGGCCATCGCCCAGGCGGCCTGACCCCAGCCGCCGACCGGGCCCGGGAAGCACTTCGCTTCCCGGGCGCTGGTTTGCCCGGTCTGGGTCGGTCCACGGGTGTAGCGACGCTGAGACGGGGTAGCCCAGGAGACTATGGCAGCGACCGTTACGCCCGTCGCCCCGTCCCGTTACGACGGGTTCACCACCATGCCCCTCGGCGGCCCATGGCGCACGGGGAGCAGCGGCAAGATCGCGACCGACAGCGATCCGTGGAGCGGTGCGACCCTGACCGAGATCCCGCTGGCCGGGCCGGACGACCTCGACGACGCCTTCGCCGCGGCCGAGCGGGCGCAGCCGGCGTGGGCCGCGCGGCCGCCGGCGACCCGGGCGGACGTGATGCGGGCGGCCGCTGCGGTGCTGGCGGCCCGTCGGGCCGAGGTCACCGACTGGCTGATCCACGAGACCGGCGCTCCGGTCGCCGCGGCCGAACTCGAGTGGAACCTGGCCTGCGAGGCGATGCTGGGGGCGGCGTCGCTACCGCACCAGGTCACCGGGCGCATCGTGCCGTCCGACCTGCCGGGCCGGCAGACCCGCGTCTGCCGGGTGCCGGCCGGGGTGATCGCGGTGATCAGCCCCGCGAGCTTCCCGATGCTGCTGTCCAGCCGAGCCACGGCGGCCGCGCTGGCGGCCGGGAACGCGGTGGTCCTCAAGCCGTCCAGCGATAGCCCGGTCACCGGCGGGCTGCTGCTGGCCAAGATCTTCCGGGAGGCCGGCCTGCCGGCCGGACTGCTCAGCGTGGTCGTTGCCTCCGGCCCGGAGATCAGCGAGGCGATCACCGGGCATCCGGTGCCCCGCGTCATCTCGTTCGCCGGCTCGGCCGCGACCGGGCGGGTGCTGGCCCGCGGGGCGGCGGGCAAGCGGCTCGTCGGCCAGCCCGGCACGGAGGGATCGTTCGTCGTCCTCGAGGACGCCGACCTCGCGCGGGCGGTCGACGCGGCGGTGTTCGGCTCCTTCGCCGGACAGGATCAGATCTGCATGATCACCCGCCGGATCACCGTGCACCGGAAGGTGTACTCCGAGTTCACCGAACGGCTGCTGACCCTGGCGGGTTGCTTGCGAGCCGGTGATCCGGCGGCCGCGGACACCGACATCGGCCCGGTCGGCACCGCCCGGCGGCTGACCGCGATCCGGGACGCCGTGGAGCGGGCCCGCGCCGAGGGGGCCCGCCAGGTGCTCGGCGGTGAGCCGGACGGCCCGGCCCGGCTGCTGCTGCCCCCGCACGTGCTGCTGGCGCGGAACAACGTGGCGAGCACCAGGGAGGAGATAGCCGGCCCGGTGATCACGATCGTCCGGGCGCGGGACGAACGGGATGGCATCCGGATCGCGAACGAGACCGGGTACGGCCGGTCAAGCGCGGTCTTCACCCGGGACATCGAGCGAGGCGCGCGCGTCGCCCTCGCCCTGAACGCCACGATGACCCACGTCAACGACGCTCCGGTGAACGGCGACGCCACGGACGACCGCCGGGCCATGGGCGACTTCACCGCGGAGCACTGGATCAGTGTGCCGCTGCGCGCCGGTCCATTATCCGGTGACCGGTCAGCGGATACGGACCGCGACCAGGCAGGCGTCGTCGCCGGTGTCAGAGACCGCGCTGGCCAGGATCTGGTCGGCCTGGGTGGCGGCGGTCAGGTCAGCGCCAGTCACGTTAGGGGCCTCCGGCCGCGTCCCGTAGCCGGGACTCAGCCCGGCGACGAACTCCCGGAGCACGTCTTCGATCGAGTCACCGCGCCGCTCGATCAGCCCGTCGGTGAACAACAGCAGGGTGTCACCGGGTTCCAGCGACAGCACCGCTTCCTCGTAGCTGGCGTCCGGGTCCATGCCGAGCAAGACTCCGCCGGGCAGCGGAAGCGCCCGGGCGATGCCGCCGCGCACCAGCACCGGCGGCAGGTGCCCGGCGCGGGCCCAGCGCAGCACGCGGGTCTGCGGGTTGTAGAGCCCGCATATCACGGTCCCGATCACGCCCGAGGTGAGATGGCACATCACGCCGTTGAGCATGCGGAGCAGCTCGGCCGGCCCGGCTCCGGTGATGGCCAGGCCGCGCAGCGAGTTGCGCGCCGCGACCATGCCGGTCACCGCGTCGATGCCGTGCCCGGCCACGTCGCCGACCACCAGCAGTACGTCGGTGGCCGGCAGCAGGAGCGTGTCGTACCAGTCGCCGCCGACCAGCTGGCCCTCGCCGACCGGCCGGTAGCGCACCGCGACATCGATGCCGGCCGCTTCCACCGGCACGGCGTCGGGCGGCATGATGGCCTGCTGCAGGCGCAGCGCGAGCAGGTGCTCCTCGGCGGCCCGCTGCTCGCTGTCGGCGAGCTGGTCACGCGTCGCGGCCAGGGCGACCTGGGTGTGGTAGTGCGCCGAGACGTCCTGGAAGGCCCCGCGCACCGCGACCACCGCGCCGGCCGCGTCCATGACCGGTTCGGCGAACACCCGGATCTGGCGGATGCTCCCGTCATCGGGGTGCACGACGCGGAACGTCACCGTCGCCGCCTCCCGCCGGTCGGCCAGGCGCTGCCGGAAGCGCGTCATGACCGGCTTATCGGCCGCCATCACGTAGCTGTGCAGATCGGCCAGCGGGATCTCCGTCCCCGAGCGCGGCACCAGGCCGAACAGCTCGAAGGCCGAGTCGGTCCAGCGCACCAGCCCGGTGACGAGATTCTCCTCCCAGCCGCCGAGACGGCCGAGCCGCTGCGCGTGGTCCAGGAGCACGGCCAGGTCCGGGGCCCGGCCCGCCGTGTCGTCGCCGTGCCAGGTGAAGATCGCGCCGTCGAAGAACCTGGCCACCCGCAGGTCGGCCAGCGGCGGCGCGGCGGCCGCGCTGGGGGCCGGATGGGCGGAGAACCCGCTGGTCAGGGCGTCGCCGAGCGGACCAGGAACGTGCTGGGACACGCCATCGGTCAGGACCTGCACGGCCCGGGCGAACAGGCCCTGACCGGAAACGCTCGCCGGGTACGCTTCCAGCAGGGTCAGCCGGGCCAGGTCGTTCCCGGACCGGCCCGCGAGATCGCGGAAGCAGGGGCTGACGTGCTCGATGCTGAAGTCGGTCACCCGGCCGCTGTCATCCCTCATCGCCTGCACCACGAGCACCGAGTCGGCCAGACCGTCCAGCAGCGTGTAGACGGCGGCGCGGGGATGGGCGGCGGCCAGGCTGCCGTGCGCGAGCCGGGCGGCGATCACGAGCGCGCAGCCCGCGGCGAGCGCGGACAGCTCCTGGCGGACCTCGGTGCCGAAGGCCACCAGCGGCTCGGGCCAGCTGACCTCCATCACGCCGAGCAGCCGGCCGCCGCGCTCGCGTAGCGCCAGGACCGCACGGGCGCCATCGGGGGGGCCGGGTACCGGCGCGGCGTCGCCTTCGGGCCGGCCCGGAGGCCACCACAGGTCAGCGGCGCCCTGGGCGACCCGCTGGGCGGGGCAGTCGAACTGCGGCGGGAGGTACCGCCACCGCCTGGCCTGGCTCTGGCCCAGACCGCCCTCGCCGAGCAGCGTGAGCGCGCCGTCCGCCTCAAGCAGCCACAGCACGACGGCGCCCGCGCGGAGCGGGCCCAGCACCGGCCCGGCCACGGCGCCGACCAGCTCCGCGCCATCGGCGGCCAGCTCGGCGGCGGCCTGGACCATCAGCCAATCGGGTCCGGACGGGCCCGCCCTGACCGCGTCAAGGCCACCGGAGCCGGCCGGGGCGGTGGCAGACGGGCCATTGCCGAGGGGCGAGGCGTCCGGGGACAGGACCGCGGCGGACAGCTCGGCGATCGGGGCCCCGGTCGCCGCGGACAGCTCGGCGAGCTGGCTGGCGGCCTCATCGGAGGACAGGCCGAGGCGCTCCATCAGCGCGCCGCGGGCCATCGCCACGACCGACTCCCCCGCGGCCGCGGCCCGGATCTGGTCCAGAACCCGCCGCTGGTGCTCGATGACCGCGGTCAGCCGCAGCACGTCGTCATCGTCGCTACCGGTCACGATCACCCGCCTCTCCGCACGGCGTACGGTTAATCAATAAACGCGTGCAAACCCATCGCAACCCGGTACCAGCACAGTGCTTATCGCGATCGGCGGTGCTTATCGCGATAAGCGGCCGCGGCAGCGGACCGGCTTTTCACGCCTTTGCCCTGCTGCTGACGCTTGCCCGGCCCATGATAGTTACATCGGGTCTACCATCGGTAGAAATCGCACGACGGTGCCGAGCGGGTGTCGCGCCGCATCGGCACAGCTGATGGGAGCGCGTGGTGACTGATACGGCTCAGTCGGGTCCGAGGCTTGACAAATCCGGGCTTGAGCAGCTACTCGCTGGGTTGACGGCAGTACGCGGCGGGGACTTCAGCACCCGCCTGGCCACGACCGGCGACCCGCTGATGGACGAGATTGCCACCATCTTCAACGGGATGGCCGACCAGCTTGACCTGTTCACCTCCGAGGTGACCAGGGTGGCCCGCGAGGTGGGCACCGAGGGCAAGCTGGGCGGCCAGGCCTACGTGCCCGGCGTGTCTGGCACCTGGAAGGACCTGACCGAATCGGTCAACGCCATGGCCGGCAACCTGACCGGCCAGGTGCGCAACATCGCCCAGGTGGCGACCGCGGTGGCCAAGGGTGACCTGAGCCAGAAGATCGACGTGGACGCGCGCGGCGAGATCCTCGAGCTCAAGTCCACGCTCAACACCATGGTCGATCAGCTGTCGTCCTTCGCCGACGAGGTGACCCGGGTGGCCCGCGAGGTCGGCACCGAGGGCCGGCTGGGCGGCCAGGCCGACGTCAAGGGAGTGTCCGGGACCTGGAAGGACCTGACCGAGTCGGTCAACGTCATGGCGGCCAACCTGACCGACCAGGTGCGCTCCATCGCCGAGGTGACCACGGCGGTGGCCAAGGGCGACCTGAGCCAGAAGATCCGGGTCGACGCCCGCGGCGAGATCATGGAGCTGAAGGAGACCATCAACACGATGGTCGACCAGCTCTCGGCGTTCGCCGACGAGGTGACCCGGGTGGCCCGCGAGGTCGGCACCCAGGGCAACCTGGGTGGCCAGGCCGTGGTCCGCGGTGTGTCGGGCACCTGGAAGGACCTGACCGACAACGTCAACGTGATGGCGTCCAACCTGACCGCGCAGGTCCGCTCCATCGCCCAGGTGGCGACGGCGGTGGAGCGCGGCGACCTGAGCCAGCAGATCACGGTCGAGGCCAAGGGCGAGGTCGCCGCGCTGGCCCAGACGATCAACCGGATGGTCGGCACGCTGTCCGCGTTCGCCGACGAGGTGACCCGGGTGGCCCGCGAGGTCGGCACCGAGGGCAGGCTGGGCGGCCAGGCCGACGTCAAGGGGGTCGCCGGGACCTGGAAGGACCTGACCGACAACGTCAACTCGATGGCGGACAACCTGACCAGCCAGGTCCGCAACATCGCCCAGGTCACGACGGCGGTCGCTCAGGGCGACCTGTCGAAGAAGATCGACGTCGCCGCGCGGGGCGAGATCCTCGAGCTCAAGACCACCATCAACACCATGGTCGACCAGCTGTCGTCGTTCGCGGCCGAAGTCACCCGCGTCGCCCGCGAGGTGGGCAGCGAGGGACGGCTGGGCGGCCAGGCCGAGGTCGAGGGCGTGTCCGGCACCTGGAAGCGGCTCACGGAGAACGTGAACGAGCTGGCCGGCAACCTGACCCGGCAGGTCCGCGCGATCGCCGAGGTGACCAGCGCGGTCGCCGCCGGCGACCTGACCAGGTCGATCTCGGTGGAGGCCCAGGGCGAGGTCGCCGAGCTCAAGGACAACATCAACGCGATGGTGTGGTCGCTGCGCGAGACGACCCAGGCCAACCAGCAGCAGGACTGGCTGAAGACCAACCTGGCCCGCATCGCGGGCATGATGCAGGGTCAGCGGGACCTGGCCATCGTCGCCGAGTTGATCATGGACGAGCTCGCCCCGCTGACCGGAGCCCAGCACGGCACGTTCTTCTTGACCGAGCCGACCGCCGACGGCGGCACCCAGCTGCGCCTCATCGCCGGGTACGGGCTGCGGGCGGACAAGACGGCGCCGATCCAGTACCGGCTCGGCCAGTCCCTGATCGGCCAGGTGGCCCGCAGCAAGCGGTCGATCGTGGTCGGGAACCTGCCCGAGGGTTACGTGACGATCTCCTCCGGCCTCGGCGCGGCGCAGCCCGCGAACCTGGCCATCGTGCCCATCTTGGTCGAGGATCAGGTGCTCGGGGTCATCGAGCTCGCCTCGTTCACGGCGTTCAGCCCGGTGCAGACCGACTTCCTGGAGCAGCTGACCGAGACGCTGGGGGTCAACTTCAACACGATCGTCGCCAACGCGCGCACCGACACGCTGCTGACCGAGTCGCAGCGTCTGACCTCCGAGCTGCAGGCGCGATCGGAGGAACTGCAAGCCCAGCAGGTCGAGCTGCAGCGGTCCAACGCCGAGCTGGAAGACAAGGCGGCCCTGCTGGCCGCGCAGAACCGCGACATCGAGACTAAGAACGCCGAGATCGAGCAGGCCAGGCAGGAGATCGAGGAGCGCGCCCGCCAGCTGGCCCTGGCCTCGAAGTACAAGTCGCAGTTCCTGGCGAACATGTCACACGAGCTGCGCACCCCGCTGAACAGCCTGCTGATCCTGGCCCGGCTGCTGGCCCAGAATCCCGGCCGGAACCTGTCCGCCAAGCAGGTGGAGTACGCCAACGTGATCCACTCGGCCGGCTCTGACCTGCTGCAGCTCATCAATGACATCCTGGACCTGTCCAAGGTCGAGGCGGGCCGGATAGACATCCACGCGGAGCGCTTCCCGCTCAGCACGCTACTGGAGGACGTCCAGGCCACCTTCCAGCCGCTCACCGTGGAAAAGGGACTGGACTTCGCGGTCGAGACCGACCCCGGAGCCCCGTTGGAGCTGTTCACCGACCGGCAGCGGCTGCGCCAGGTGCTCGGCAACCTCCTCTCGAACGCGGTCAAGTTCACCGAGCGAGGCCACGTCCTGCTCCGGGTGGGCCTGGACCCAAGCCGGCGGACGCCCGACGGCGGCGACGTCTTGTCCTTCTCGGTGGCCGACACCGGCATCGGCATCGCGCCGGAGAACCTCATTACCATCTTCGGCGCCTTCCAGCAGGGTGACGGTACGCTCAGCCGGCGCTACGGGGGCACCGGGCTCGGACTGTCCATCTCCCGCGAGGTCGGCGCCCTGCTGGGCGGCGAGATCGCCGCGGAAAGCGAACTGGGCCGGGGCAGCACCTTCACCCTGTACCTGCCCTGCGAGCTGCCCGGCGCGGCCAGCGGTGACGCCCTGTCCCCCACCGCCGACGAGCCGGTCTCCATCACCGCGAACGGCGAGGCGCGCCCGGACGTCACCGAGGCCCTGCAGCTGCAGGCGACGCTGCCGGACGACGGGACGGCCGGCGGGCGCCGCCTGCTGGTCCTCGAGGGTGCGCGCGGCGGCCTGCTGACCCTGCTCGCCCACAGCGCGGTCTCCGATCTCACCGGCATCAACGGGCCGGTCCACGTGGGCACGGCGGTCAGCCCGGAGCAGGGCATCGAGGCGCTCAGCGCCGCGCCGCACCAGTGCGTGGTCCTGGATCTCGGGCTGGCCGACGCTTCCGCGTTCGCCTTCCTCGACCGGCTCCAGGAAGATCCGGACCTGCGGACCGTCCCGGTGCTCGCCCACGCCAGGGACAAGCTGGACAGCGCGCAGGCCCGGCTGGCGCGGCTGCGCTTCGGGTCACAGCCGCTCGAGCTGCTGCCGTCGCTCGATGAGCTGCGCGAGCGCATCACGCTGCACCTGTCCGCCGCCCAGCCCGATCACGTGCCCGCGCTGATCAGTGAGCCGGCCGAGGCCGGGACACGGGTCGTGCCGGCCGAGACCGAGAGCCACGAGGCGCTGCACGGCCGCCGGGTCCTGGTCATCGACGACGACGCGCGTAACGTCTTCGCGATTACCAGCACGCTCGAACTGCACGGCGTGACCGTGACCCAGGCCCCCAACGGCCGCAAGGGGATCGAGGCCCTGCTCACTGCCGAGGACACCGATCTGATCTTGATGGACGTCATGATGCCTGAGATGGACGGCTACACGACGATGAACAAGATCAGGCAGATGCCCGCCTTCGCCGCGCTGCCCATCATCGCGGTGACCGCCCGGGCCATGCCCGGTGACCGGGAGAAGAGCATCGCGGCCGGCGCGAGCGACTACGTGACCAAGCCGGTGGACACCGATGAGCTCCTGGCCTGCATGGAGCGCTGGCTGACCGGGCGATAACGCCGCGACCGTCCGCTTGGCGGCCGCAGCGGTCCGCCGCCTGCGCCGCCGGTCGCGCTGCCGGTCCTCGGCGGTGGCCCCGCCCCAGATGCCGTAGTTCTGATTGTGCGCCAGCGCGAACTCCAGGCATTCCTGCCGCACGCCGCAGCCCGCGCAGATCGTCTTGGCCGCCGCGATCTGCGCGGCCGGGGCGGTCACGGAAAGCGGAAAGAACAAGTCCGGGTCTGCCGACCGGCAAGCGGCCGCCGACCGCCAATTCTGGTCACTTCCAGTCGCGGTCATCGCGTGTCCTCACGAGGTCTTCACAGGGTTCGGGACAGGGTTTGCGATCAATCTGACGCTGACGCTCGGCTGCCCCGCCAAACGCGGTTTAAATGTGACGATCCTCACATCGGCTCACGTTTATTCGCTCTGAGTCGGGCACACCGTACTCGTCCTTAATTTCCAGGGTTTCCAGGGAGACCACCTTGACACAGGGAACGCTCCGGCGGCCGACCGCAGGCGCCATCGGCGCCGGCCTCCATCCCGGATCGCGCGCGGAGCTCAAAGAGCTGACCGACAACGCCTTGCTGGCCAAGGTCCGCTCGGCGCCCCGCGACAGTGAGCTGCGGGCCGCCGCCTGCGAGATACTCGTGGAGCGCTACGGCAAGCTCGTCCGCTCGTGCGTCCGGCAGTACCGCGGCAGCCCGGAGCCCACCGAGGATCTCATGCAGGTCGGATACGTCGGCCTGCTCAAGGCCATCAACAACTACGACCCCGAGGTCGGCGACAGCCTGTCCGCCTACGCGCAGCCGTGCGTCAGCGGCGAGATCAAGCGTCACTTCCGGGACAAGCGCTGGCAGATCCACGTCCGCCGGTCGGCTCAGGAACTGCTGCTGGAGCTGCGCAAGGCCAACGAGGAACTCACCCAGCAACTGAGCCGCCAGCCGGCCGAGGCCGAACTGGCCGAGCGGCTCGGGGTCAGCGAAGACGACATGCGGGAGGCGCGCCAGGCCGATCTGGTGTTCAGCGCCTACTCGCTGGACGCCCCGCTGTCGGACCGGGAGGATCCGGCGCTGCTGGCCGACGTGCTGGGCGACGACGACCCGGGCGTCGCGCACACGATCGACATGGAGTCCGTCAACGCCCACTGGGAAGAGTTGCCCGAACGCGAGCAACGCATTCTGGTGATGCGCTTCTACGGCAACCTGACCCAGACGGAGATCGGTGACCGGCTCGGCATCTCGCAGATGCACGTCTCCCGGCTCCTAGCCCGAGCCCTGGCGCACCTGAGAAGCAAGCTGGTCGATTCCTCCGAAGCCGCCGACGCCGCGCCCACCTTCAACGCGGCGGCGGGCTGAGGCTGGGCGTTCACATAGCGGAAGGACCGTCATGAAAACCGGAATGGGACTCGTACTGATCGGCATCGGGGCGATCCTCGCCTTCGCCGTGACGACGAATACCTCTGTCTTCAACCTGCACACCGCCGGCTACGTGATCATGCTCATCGGCATCCTCGGTCTGGCCGTCCCCCGCCGCGGCTACGGCTGGGTCGGCCGGCGGCTGCTCGTCCGGCAGGCGCGCTGGCGGCCGGGCCGCGGGGTCGAAGAGGTCATCTACCCGACCGACGTCAACCGCAATCCGGCCGACACCCGCGTGCCGGCCGGCCTGCCCGCCCCGGGCGCATTCGGCAGTCCCGAGGCGAGCACCCACCTCGACGCCGCCCGGAATCTGTCCACCGGGCCGCGCCCGGGCGAGACCGAGATCGTAGAAGACGTTTACGAGGACTGACGCCCTCGCGCGGCGCACCGCAAAACGAACGGAATCGTAAAGCAGTACGAGGAAAAGCAGTACGAGGAGAGGTCATGACACTCACCGCTTCCGTCATCATCGTCTGGCTACTCATCGGGCTGGTGATCGGCGGGCTGGCACGACTGCTCGTGCCGGGCCGTCAGCACATCGGGCTGATAATGACGATCCTCATCGGCATTGTGGCCGCGCTGCTAGGCGGGATTATCACCACCGCCATTATTGGCGCGGGCCATGCGGTGATCACCTTCATCGTCGCGCTGGTCGCGGCGGCCCTGCTGGTCAGCGCGTTCACCACCCGCGGCTACGGCCGTTACCGCACCCGCCGCCGGTCCAGGCGGTGGCGCTGGTAGGCCGCGCGGTAACGAGGCGCTCGGCATCCGCCGGGGTGAGATATCACCCCGGCGGATACTTGTGCATTAGTGCCGTTGGGCCGCCAGTACTATGGTGTCGGTTCAGGGGCCGGCACGAGGGACGATGATCGGGAGAGATGCCGCAAGAGACCCGGACGGACGGCTCTTACGCCGACCTCGGCGACCTGGCGGGGCGGCGTGACGCACTCCGCGAAGCCGCCACTATGCCCGGCGCCGAGCCGCGGGCCCTGCTTGACGCCGCGTTCGCCGAACTCGACGCCGCCATCGAGGCGCTGACCAAGCTGGCCGAGACCGATCTGGGCGAGGCCGCGCCGGCCGGTCAGGCCGATTCGCTGAACGTGGAACGGGCCCTGCTGCGGGCCGTATTCCAACACGCGCCCGCGCCGCTGTTCGTGCTCGAGCCCGACGGCACGGTGCGGCGCGCGAACGGCAGAGCCGGCCAGCTGATCGGCGCTCCGCCCGGTTACGCGACCGGCCGGGCCCTGACCGCCTTCGTCGACCTGCCGTCCCGGGCGGCGGTCAAGAGCCAGCTCGCCGCGGCCGCGCGGACCGGGACGGCCCGGCAGGTGGAGTGCAGGCTGCTCGGACCGGACGGCCCGGTCGACGCCACCTTGACCGCGGGCGTCATCACCTTGCAGGACGGCGCGCGACTGCTGGTGGTCACGGCTGCGGAGGTACGGGGGGCTGGACCGGGCGACCGGGAGCGGGAGCGGGAGAAGTCCGGGGAGGGTCGTCCCCCCGGGGACGACATCATCCGGGCCATGACCCGCCGGATGGATATGATCACCGCGGTCACCAGGCTGCTCCTGGATAACAGCACGTTCAGCGAGGCGGTCACCCTGCAGCGCTGCGCCCGGCTGCTGGCGGGGGACGTCGCGAGCTGGGTGATCATCGACATGGAGCGTGCGGACCTGCTGCGGCGCCAGTTCGTGATCGGTCCGCAGGACCAGGCCGCCCAGGAACTGGCCAGGAAGATGCGGGCCCTGGATCCGCAGCCCGCCTCGGCGCCCGGGCAGGTCCACGCCACGGGCACCTCGGTCGTGCTGGCCCACGCGGACGACACCGGGATGCTCGGTATCACGGCGGAGGGGACGCCGCTGCTGGTGCTGCTCGGCGCGACCTCGCTGATCAGCGTCCCGATCACCGACGGCATGACCAGTTACGGCGCGCTCACCCTGGCCCGCACGGCCGGCGAGGGGCGCTTCGAGATCGCCGACCTGGGGTTGGCCGAGGAACTCGGCCGGCACCTCGGCGTGGCCATCCGGGTCGATCGCATGTTCCGGCATCGGGCCGCGGTCGCCGAGGCCCTGCAGAGCAGCCTGCTGCCGGCCACGCTGCCGGAGGTGCCGGGGCTCGATCTGTTCGCGGCGTACCAGCCGGCCAGCGAGGGGCTGGAAGTCAGCGGTGACTTCTACGACGTGTTCCCGGTCCCGGGCGGCTGGGCCATCGTGGTCGGAGACGTGTGCGGCAAGGGGCAGGAGGCCGCCGCGATGACCGCGGCCGCCAGGCACGCGATCCGGGTCCTCGCCCACTGGAATCCGGATCCCGTGGACGTGCTGGTCCGCGCGAACGAGGTCATGCTGGCCGGTGGCTTCGAGGACCGCTTCGTGACGGCCAAGCTCGCCTACCTGCGCTGGGACGCCGGCCGGCTACGCGTGGCGCTGGCCAGCGCCGGGCACCCCGGGCCGGCGCTGGTGCGGCCGGACGGCCGGGTCGACGTGCTGAGCGGCGGGGGGTTGCCCCTGGGCCTGTTCCCCGACGCCGACCCGCACGCCGAGGAGCTGCAACTCGGCGAGGACGACCTGCTGTTCTTCTACTCCGACGGGGTTACCGAGGCACGCAGCCCGGACATGCGCTACTTCGAGGACAGCCTGGCCGACGAGCTGGCCGGCCTGGCGGGCCGGTCCGCCGCGGAGACCGCCCGCATGGTGCAGAGCCTGGTGACCAGCTTCTCCCAGGACGAGCTGCGCGACGACATGACGATCTTGGTCGCGAAGGTGAAGGCGCCGCCGGACTAGGCCGGCCCGGGCTGGGATCGGCGGGCCGCCGACCCGCCGGCCTTCTGGTTCTCGCTGCCGTAGGTGGCGACGACCTCGGCCGCCACCTCGGTGACCTTGACGTGGCGGCGCTGGGACTCCTGGCGCAGCCGCCGTAGCGCGTCGTCCGCGTCGCAGCCGAGCGCGTGCATCAAGACGCCCTTGGCCTGGTCCACCACCGAGCGGGCCACCACGGCGTCCTTCAGCTGGCTGGCCGTCCGCTGGGCCTGGCCGTAGGCCGTCGCGTTGGCCAGCATCGCGCCTCCGAAGGCGGCCAGCGTGTCGGCCATGGGGTTGGACTGGGCGTCGAGCACGCCCGGGCGGACCCCGAACAGCGACAGGACCAGAGCGCCACGCGGGAGGTCGCGCACCAGGTGGACCGAGCAGCGGACGCTACGGCGCAGCGCCGCCGCCGCGTATTCGGGCCAGCGGGTCTCCGTCAGCGTGTCCGGGCAGCTGACCGGAAGGCCCTCATCGGCCGCCACGACCAGCGGACCGCGCCCGAGATCGAGCTGCAGGTCCGCGAGCTCGGCCAGGTCCGGGTGGGTGGCCGCGGCGCCGATCACCTCGCCGTCACGCCAGACCGCCGCGTGGGCTCCGGCGCAGGCCGGTACCTGCCAGGCGGCCAGTTCGGCGAGCCGGTTCAGCGACCGGGCCTCTGAGCCGTTGGTGAGGCTCAGCAGCTCGGCCGCCTCGTACCCGAGGTGCTCGATCGGCAACGGGGCTCCGTTCTGGCTCGAACTAACTGGCTCGANNTAACTGGCTCGAACTAACTGGCTGGGACTAGCAGGCGGCGGCCTGTCCCGCGGGGGCCGCTTCCGCGTTCGCGGGCGGGCCCAACGTCTCGGCGCCGGCTCTGGTCACGAAGCGGATGGCCGGGATCCGGGCCGCGCAGGAGGCAATGCGCGCGCCGGTCCCCGTCGTCTTCTGGATGGTCTGGCACCAGGGACGGCTGGTCCAGGGCGATCCGCCACCCGCCGAGTAGCCGGTCTCGCACGTAACTACGCTATGTGCCCGGCTGCTGAGCAGGGCGCCGACGGTGATCATCGCGAACATGACGGGGACCAGCACGAAGGCGTAGATGGTCGTGCCCGCGCGAAGCCACCGGAGCCGCCGCGGCCGCGGCCGAGCCAGCGGCTCCGCCCCGACCGGCTCGTCGGAGTTGATTCTGGTGAAGATGGCGAACATCGAAACCAGTTGAGGCTCGCTGGCCAGCAGCGCGCCTTCCATACGATCAAGAACACGTTGCTGCGAGGCAGGCAGGCTCACACAAAGCTCCTTGCACCATGACGAATGCGGGTGCGGAACCATCGCCTACCCCCGCCTTCTGGCCACAAACGGCATCTCGTGCAGCTTACCGGCTCGATTACACGCACGACTCAGTCGGGCACGATTCCGTTAAGAACTGTTCAGCCGAGCACGATTGCGTCCGGAACTGTTGAACTCGTCCTGATCCAGGGCCAGGTCTCCGACGGACACCATGCCCACCGGGATGCCGTCGGCGATAACCGGCAGGCGGCGCACCGCACGCTCACGCACCAGCCGGGCGGCGTACCGGACGTCGTCGTCCGGGCTGAGCAAGGCCAGCTCAGCAGTGCATATGTCGCCCAGGCGCGTGGTCAGCGGGTCACGGTTCTCGGCCAGCACCCGGACCGTGATGTCGCGGTCGGTGACCAGCCCTTCGAGCCGGCCGCCGGACACCACGAGCACGGTGCCGACCCCGCACTCCTTCATGGCCTTGGCCGCGGCCGATACCGACTCGGTCGGCGCCATGCACGCCGGCGCAGCCGACATGATGTCCCGCACCTTCCTGGTCATAGTTCGTCCGGCGGGGCCAGAGGGTCCAGGTCACCCACCGACACGATCCCGGCGACCTGCCCGTCTTCGAGGACCGGCAGGCGGCGCACCGCGTGCTCGCGCATCAGCGCCATGGCCACCTCCGCGTCGTCGTCGGCGTGGACTCCGACCAGATCGCGGCTGCTGAGCGGGCCCACCGGCTCGTCCGGCCCCTTCGACTCGGCCACGGCCCTGACCACGAGGTCGCGGTCGGTCACCAGGCCGTACAGGGCCTGGTCGCTGACCACCAGGACGGCGCCGACCCCCCAGTCCCGCATGGTCCGCGCGGCGGTACCGATCGACTGGTAGTAGTCCACCCCGATGGGGCCCGGCGTCATCACATCACGCACCTTGGCGTTCATGACGTCCTTCCTGTTGGTCCGTACTCTCGCGCTACCAGCCGGGACCGGACCTAAACAGGAATCCGCGCGTGGAGAAGAAATAAGTCGCGTGTGACGAGTGAGGATCAGGTGCGGCCGAGGAGGCGGTCGAGCGCGCGGCTGACCTCGTCGGCCAGCGCGGTGTCGGCCGAAACCAGCCCGGGATTGAGTAGCGCCTCAGGTTCCCGCACCAGGCCGCAGTCCAGGCACTCGACCTGGCCCAGCCGCCGGATCAGGTGCGCGCTGCGGCACTTGGCGCAGCGCTCGAGCTCGGCGGTCCAGTCGGACGACTCCTGGCATGCCGGGCAGATCAGCACCAGCTGGTCGTGCACCACCCCGCGCCGCCAGGGACTCTTCCCCCGCTCCGGATCCGTCTGCCGCACGCCGCAGCGGTAACACGGCACTGTGCCTCCCCACCGGGCCTCCCCACCGGCCCCAGGCCTGGATGCAGGGCAACCCTATTGGGCGACGCTAGCCGAGCGCGGCGAGCGCCTTGGAATACTCCGCCAGGTCGCGCGCCTGCGGGATCGGGTTGACCACCTTCCACCGCACGACGCCGTCCTTGTCGATGATGAACGTCCCCCGGATCGCGAGGCCGCGGTCGGAGTCGAACACACCGTACAGCTTGGCCACGTCTCCGTGCGGCCAGAAGTCCGACAGCAGCTCGAACTGGAAGTGTTCCGCGTCTGACCAGGCCCGATGGGCATACGTAGAGTCCACCGACACGGTAAGCAGCGCCACGTCGTCGCGGGTCACCTCGGGGAAATCGTCGCGGATCGCGCATAGCTCGCTGGTGCACGTGCCGCTGAACGCCAGCGGGTAGAAGACCAGCACGACGTTCTTGGCACCGCGGAAGCTGGACAGGCGCACGGGCGTGCCGTGCTGGTCCTTCAGCTCGAAATCAGGCGCCTGATCGCCAACCTCCACCGCCATGCCTGGTCCTTTCGCTGGATCGAAAATGCTCGTCTACCACCCAAGTCTGCCACCTGATCGGGGGCGGGGAACCACGGCCGTTCGGCATATAAACAAGGCGAACGGACGGTCAGCTAGGCCCCCTAGCGGCGGGCCTTCGGCGCACTGTGTTTATCGGCGCGCCCGCGACTCTGCTTACCGGCGCGCCTTCGGCGCCACCAAGCGCGTGCCTGACCAGTCGCGGGCCGCGCTCACGCTCGAGGTCTGGGACAGTCCGGCCGTCGGCGCGGCCTCGCCGATGTCGCTCGGCTCGACGTGGCCCGGCCGTCCCGCCTTCGGCGTGAGCAGCCAGATGTACCCCCCGTCGGCCAGCGGCGTGAGGGCGTCGACCAGCGCGTCGACCAGGTCGCCGTCGCCGTCGCGCCACCAGAGCAGGACCACGTCGACCACGTCCTCGTAGTCCTCGTCGACCAGCTCTACGTTGTCTACCTGGGTGATCGCGCCGCGCAGCTGCTCGTCGCAATCATCGTCGTAGCCGATCTCCTGCACCACCTGGCCCGGTTTGATACCGAGCCGCTCGGCCTGGCCGCGTTCATCCTGGGCCTGGCCCGCGGTCGCGCTCACTACGTCCTCCCTTGAATCCCTCCCCGCGTCAGTGCACGCCTTCCGGATGCCTGGCTCAGGGCCAGCCCCCTGACGGCGATGACGCGTCAGCACTTCTTGTTGGGACAGTTCACACTGGGTCGGCCCGGCGCGCAAGTGGCAATCGCCGTGGCCGGGGAAACCGCCGCCATAAATTGACCTGCCCGATCCCTTCGCCGGTTACGCAGAGCAGTTCCGGGCACTTAGAGTAACGGGGCGCTCCGCTCTTGGCGAAACTGGCCCCGGTCGGGCCTTACCGGCTCAGGCGGTGCGCAGCTTCCCCCCAAACGGCGGTTACCGTCAAGTAGAGATGCGCTCAGAGCCAGTTCGTACGACGATTGGTCTGGACAACACACCACGAATGTTCCGCGGCCGCACAGCCGCCCGATCTACGCGGAAGGCGAGGCTACCCCGTGGCTTCCGGACGCCAGCGATTCCCCATCATCAGCGACGGACTGCCGACCCAGCTCCCCGACATCGACCCGGACGAGACGCGTGAATGGATCGAGTCGTTCGATACCGTCGTCCGGACCAGGGGCCGGGCGCGCGCCAGGTACGTCATGCTCCGCCTGCTCGAGCGGGCGCGCGAGCAGCAGGTCGGGGTGCCGGGCCTGCGCAGCACCGACTACATCAACACGATCCCGCCCGAGCTTGAGCCGTGGTTCCCCGGCGACGAGCACGTCGAGCGCCGGATCAGGGCCTACATCCGGTGGAACGCCGCGATCATGGTCTCCCGGGCCAACCGCCCCGGGATGGGCGTGGGCGGGCACATCGCGACCTACGCGTCGGCGGCGTCGCTTTATGAGGTCGGCTTCAACCATTTCTTCCGGGGCAAGGACCACGGCGAGTCCGGCGACCAGGTGTTCTTCCAGGGGCACGCGGCGCCGGGCATCTACGCGCGGGCCTTCCTGGAGGGCCGGCTGACCGAGGACCAGCTCAACGGGTTCCGCCAGGAGCTCTCGCACCCGGGCGGCGGGCTGCCGTCCTATCCGCACCCGCGGCTGATGCCGGACTTCTGGGAGTTCCCCACGGTGTCGATGGGCCTNNGACAACCTCACCTTCGTCATCAACTGCAACCTGCAGCGGCTGGACGGGCCGGTGCGCGGCAACGGCAAGATCATCCAGGAACTCGAGACGTACTTCCGCGGCGCGGGCTGGAACGTGATCAAGGTCATCTGGGGCCGCGACTGGGATCCGCTGCTGGCCCAGGACACCGACGGCGTGCTGGTCAACAAGATGAACACCACGCCAGACGGCCAGTTCCAGACCTACAGCGTGGAGTCTGGCGCCTACATCAGGGAGAACTTCTTCGGGTCCGACCCGAGGTTGCGGGCCATGGTGGCGCACCTGTCCGACGACGAGCTACGCGGCCTGTCCCGCGGCGGGCACGACTACCGCAAGGTGTACGCGGCGTTCAAGGCCGCGCGCGAGCACGAGGGCCAGCCGACCGTCATCTTGGCCCACACGATCAAGGGCTGGACGCTGGGCAAGGACTTCGAGGCGCGCAACGCCACGCACCAGATGAAGAAGCTGACCGTGGCCGAGCTGAAGGAGTTCCGGGACCGGCTCTACCTGCCGATCCCGGACTCTGCGCTCGAGGCTGAGCTGCCGCCCTACTACCACCCGGGCGAGGACTCCGACGAGATCCAGTACATGCGCGAGCGGCGCGCCGCGCTGGGCGGGGTGCTGCCCCGGCGGGTGGTTCGGGCCAAGCCGCTGACGTTGCCGAGCGATTCGATCTACGACGAGCTGCGCAAGGGCTCGGGCAAGCAGGCCGTCGCCACCACGATGGCGTTCGTCCGGCTGCTCAAGGAGCTGATGAAGGACCCGGAGATCGGGGATCGATTCGCGCCGATCATCCCGGATGAGGCCCGGACGTTCGGCATGGACTCGCTGTTCCCGACGGCGAAGATCTACTCCCCGCACGGGCAGACCTACGACGCGGTGGACCGCAACCTGCTGCTGTCCTACAAGGAGTCCGAGAAGGGCCAGATCCTGCACGAGGGCATCAGCGAGTCCGGTGCGATGGGTTCGGTGATCGCCGCCGGCAGCTCGTACGCCACCCATGGCACGCACATGATCCCGGTGTACGTGTTCTACTCGATGTTCGGCTGGCAGCGGACCGGCGACGAGATGTGGCTGTTCGGCGACCAGCTCGGGCGGGGTTTCCTGCTCGGGGCCACGGCCGGGCGGACCACGCTGACCGGTGAGGGCCTGCAGCACAACGACGGGCACTCGATGCTGCTGGCCTCGGTCAGCGAGGCGTGCGTGTCCTACGACTGCGGCTGGGCCTACGAGCTGGCCTACGTGGTGCGGGACGCGCTGCGCCGGATGTATGACGCGACGCCGGAGTACCCGGACGGCGAGAACATCTTCTACTACCTCACCGTCTACAACGAGCCGTACCCGCAGCCGCCGGAGCCGGTCGGCTTCCCCGGCGGGACAACCGGGCTGGAGCAGGGCATCCTGCACGGCCTGTACCTGTACGCGCCCGCGCTCGGTTCCTCGGGCGCTGAGGGTTCGGCGGCCGCCGAGTCGGCGGCGCCCGGTTCGGCGCCTTCCGGTTCGGCGCCTTCCGGTTCGGCGGCGTCCGAGCCCGCCGTACGGGACTGGCTCGCCGGGCTGGCCGGGGACTCGGCTTCTTCCGAACGGTCCGTGGTCCCCGTGCCCCGGGCCCAGATCCTGGCCTCCGGGGTGGCGCTGCGGCAGGCCGTGACCGCCCAGGAGATGCTGGCCCGGGACTGGGGCGTGTCCGCCGACGTGTGGTCGGCCACCTCCTGGACCGAGCTGCGCCGGGAGGCGCTGGCCTGCGAGTCGTGGAACATGCTGCACCCCGACGAGCCGCCGCGGGAGCCGTACGTGACCTCGCTGCTGTCCGGCCGGTCCGGGCCGGTGGTCGCCGTGTCGGACTGGATCAAGGCGGTGCCGGACCAGATCGCCCGCTGGGTGCCAGGGACGTTCACCTCGCTGGGCACCGACGGGTTCGGCTTCTCCGATACCCGCCCGGCCGCGCGGCGGTTCTTCCACGTGGACGCGGAGTCGATCACCCTGGCCGTGCTGTGGGAACTGGCCCGCACCGGCGCGGTCGACGCCAGCTTCCCGGCCCGGGCGATCACCCGCTACCGGCTCGACCTTCCGGTCAGTGAGGCCCTTGCCTAAGGGGTTTTCATGATCGCGAAGACTTTGTCCCTGTTTTCCGGGGTAAAACCCTTCATGATCATGCGGATTTCGTTATGCCGGCGCAGCCGGCCCGGGGCGGCGGGCGCCGGGTGGACGCGGAGACGGTGCGGCGGATCGAGCGCGCCACCGGGACGCTCGGCACGGCCGCGATCGCCGCCATGGACAAGCGGCTGCCGTGGTTCCGGCACATGTCGGCCGAGAACCGGTCCTGGCTCGGGCTGGTCGCGCAGGCCGGGATCGCCGCGTTCCTGGACTGGATCAGGCATCCGGAGCGGAACCGGCCCGCGGTGACCGAGGTGTTCGGCACCGCGCCGCGCGAGCTGGCCCGGGCGGTCAGCCTGCAGCACGCGGTCGAGATGGTCCGGGTCATCATCGACGCGGTCGAGGCTCAGGTCGACGAGCTGGCCGCGCCGGGCGACGAGGCCGTGCTGCGCGAGGCGGTGCTGACCTACGCCCGGGAGCTCGCCTTCAGCGCGGCGCTGGTGTACGCGCGGACCGCGGAGGCGCGCGGCGCGTGGGACGCCCGGCTGGAGGCGCTGGTCGTCGACTCCCTGGTGCGCGGCGAGACCGAGGAGTCGCTGCCGTCGTGGGCCTCGGCGCTGAACTGGTCGTCCTCCCCGGTCACGGTGGTGGTCGGCACCATTGGCGACGAGGACGGCGACGAGGA
>PLIQ01000301.1 GCA_003140115.1 Actinomycetota bacterium
CGGCTAAGGCCCCCCTCAGCAGGTAAAATAGGGATTTCCTCCGACGCGGGACCCGGGGTCTTACCGCGAGACTTGATGGTGAGAGGACATCAAGGAGGAACCATGAACAGCTACCTACCCCAGACCCTGGTCTGGGATCACATCAGGGAATCACGGCAGCAGGCCGCCGCGGCTCGCAAGGTCAGTGCGGCGCGCAGCGCCCGGCGCCAGTCCGGGACCCACACCCGGCGAGCCGGTCACCGGCTGATGCGGGCGGCGTGACGATGGCCGCGCGGACCAATGCCCTGATCCGGTTCGGCCGGCGCGTCGCCGACCTCGTGGCGGAGTGCAACTACGCTCAGCGTCGCGCGTTCACGCTGCTGACCACCCCCGACGCGTACCTGGCCGACCGGGACAAGGCGCCCGATGATTACGCCGAGTTCCTGTTCCGGACCTCAAATGGCCTGCTGCACGAGCCGGCCGCGGCCGGCCGCGCACACGGCCGGCCGGTCACCTAGAACAAGAGGCCCCTCAGGAGTACAGCATGTCGATGTCGGCCGCGAAGTCCTTGGCCAGCACGCTTCTGCGGATACCCAGCTTCGCGCTGAGCTGGCCGCTTTCGATCGTGAAGTCGCCGTCGAGGATGCGAAAACGCCTGATCGACTCGGCCCGGGACACCGCCTGGTTGGCGTCGTCCACCGCGGCCTGTACGTCCGCGAGCAGGTCCGGGTCGTCGCGCAGCGACGCGATCGTCGCGTCGGCCGGCCTGCCGTGCCTGGCCTTCCACGGCCCGAGCGCATCGGGGTCCAGCGTGATCAGCACGCCGATGTACGGCCTGCCGTCTCCGACCACCATGGCCTGGCTGATCAGGGCGTGGCTGCGCAGCCGGTCCTCGAGCACCGCGGGCGCGACGTTCTTGCCGCCGGCCGTGACGATGATCTCCTTCTTGCGGCCGGTGATGGTCAGGAATCCCTCGTCGTCAAGCTCGCCGAGGTCGCCGGTGCGGAACCAGCCCTCCTCCGCGAAGGTCTCCTTGGTCGCCGCCTCGTTGTGCCAGTAGCCCGGGAAGACGAGCCCGCCCTGGATCAGGATCTCGCCGTCCTCCGCGATCTTGATCCCGACCCCGGGCAGCGGCTGGCCGACCGTGCCGATCTTGTTCCGGTCCGGCCGGTTGACGGTGGCGGCGGCTGTCGTCTCGGTCAGCCCGTAGCCCTGCAGGACGGTGACCCCCACGCCGCGGAAGAAATGGCACAGTCGCTCGGTGAGCGCGGCACCGCCGGAGACAGCGTAACCGGCCCGGCCGCCCAGCGCCGCCCGCAGCTTGGCGTAGACCAGCCGGTCGAACAGTGCGTGCTGGGCCCGCAGCCCGAACCCCGGTCCGCCCGGCGCGTCGAGGGCCTGGCTGTACGCGATCGCGGTGCTGGCGGCGCGGCCGAAGATGGCCCCCTTCTTCTCGCTGACCGCCTTCTGCTCGGCGCTGTTGTACACCTTCTCGAACACCCGGGGTACCGCCAGGATGAACGTGGGCCGGAAGGCGGCCAGGGCGGGCAGCAGCTCGCTGATGTCCCCGCAGTGCCCGAGCACGATCCCGGCCTCGACGCAGCCCACCTCGATGACCCGGGCGAAGACGTGCGCGAGCGGCAGGAACAGCAGCGTACCTGCGTCTTCCGGGGCGGTGAAGGCCGTGAGCGGGCCGAGGAACACGTTGCGCACCGCGGCCAGGAAGTTCTCGTGAGTGAGCTCGCAACCCTTGGGCCGCCCGGTCGTACCCGAGGTGTAGATGACGGTGGCCAGGTCGGCCGCCTTGGCCGCGCCGGCCCGCGCGTTGAGCACCTGATCCTCGACCGCGGCGCCGGCCTCGGTCAGCGAATCCAGCGACGCTGCCGTGCCCGGCTCGATCCGCCAGATGTGCTCGAGCCCCGGTACCCGGTCCCGGAACCCGTCGATGACCTGCTCGAAGGCGGCCGTCTCGGCGAAGCAGGCCCGCGCTTGCGAGTCGCTGAGGATCCACTCGGCCTGCTCGGCCGAGGACGTCTCGTAGACCGGCACGACGGTCGCGCCCGCGGTCCAGATCGCGTAGTCGATCAGCGTCCACTCATACCGGGTGTGCGACATCAGCGCGACCCGGTCCCCGGGCTCGATGCCGGCCGCGACCAGGCCCTTGGCCAGCGCGGTGACCTCGTCCCGGAACTGACCGGCGGTCACGTCCGTCCACTCCCCGGCCAGTCCAGCGGGTCCCGGCCGGCGCAGCATCACCGCCTGCGGCTGCTCGGCCGCCCGGCGGAAGACGACCTTGGCGAGATTCGCGCTGGCGGGGATCTCCGCCAGGGCCGGAAGGCTGTACTCGCGCACGGCGTCTCCATCCAGGTCGATACTCGGTAGTGCCGCTTAGAAGCTCACGGACAAGCTTAAGGCGGTTTCCGGCGCCCCATCACGCGCTGGTCACGTGGAATCTGGCGGGCCTTACCGTGGTGGCATGCGAGTTCACGTGGTGAGCGATGTGCACGGGCGGGCGGACGCGCTGGCCGACGCGGGGCGCGGGGCCGACGCGCTGATCTGCCTGGGCGACCTGCTGCTGTTCCTCGACTACGCCGACTACGGGCAGGGCATCTACGCCGACCTGTTCGGCGCCGACGCCACCCGGGTCTACGTCGAACTGCGCACCGCCGGGCGGTTCGACGAGGCCCGGGAGCTGACGGCCCG
>PLIQ01000226.1 GCA_003140115.1 Actinomycetota bacterium
CTTAATCATCAGGCAAGCACGGCGACAGCCTCCCGCCGCTGCCCGGCAGTTCCCGCACCGCAAGCCGCAGCCTCGCAAACCGGCCCAGATGACCTTGCCGCCGAGTTGAACCCCCATGAGACCGAGTTGAACCCCCATGAGACAGTCCCCGCGGCTAGCCGCCAGAGCAGATCAGAAGCGGGGCTTTCCGCGCACGGGGCCATAGCCCGCCGGCACAGCAACTGGTAAGGGCAGAGCTGGCGACCACGTCGCCTGCGATCCGCGGCGCTCAGCTAGCATCGCTGGCGGAGCCTGCGCGCGCGCGTACCCGCCGTAGCTGCCAAGGCCCGCGCCGAGCAGCGCTGCTGACCACCCTATGAGGAGCAGGCGCCAGTGCCCTATGCCGCGTGCCGCCGCGCATGCACCGGCTCACGGTGAATCTCCGGCCCGGCGCGCCTGGCCGGGGGCACCGGGGTCTGGCGGGTGCTCTGCTCTGCTGTGGTGCCCGTCATCCGCTGCGGCTGCTGGCGATGCTCCGTCGCCGGGTCGGCCTGCGCAGATCGGCTGCGGCGCGGGGGCTGGCCCCGCCCCTGGCTGCGCCGCCAGCAGGGCCGATCGCCATCCGGGCGGGCGCGAGGGCAGCCGGGCGGAGTAGATGGAGTAGCCGTCGACGTAGAAGGCGACGGCGGTGGCGGTCACGGTGGCGGCCAGCATCGGGACCATCAGCCCGAAGCCGCTGTGGGTGAGCTCGAGGACCAGGGCGAGGGCGGTGATGGGTGCCTGCATCGCCGCGCCGACCATGGCAGCCGCGCCGATCATGGCGAACGCGCCAGCTGGCGAGCCGGGCCAGGCCAGGCTCCACGCTATCCCAAAGGCCCCGCCGAGGACAGCGCCAGTGCTCAGGGTCGGGGTGAACAGGCCGCCGGACGCCCCGCTGCCCAGGCACAGCACGGTGACCAGGGGCTTGAGGGCGGACAGGGCGAGCAGGAGCCCCAGGGCGCCCACGCCGGTGAACGCGTCGCTAGCCATGTCCTTGCCGTTCCCGAAGAGCTCGGGGTACCAGATGCCGATCACCCCGAGGATGCCGAAGGCCAGCACGGGGGCGAACAGCGCCGTGAGCCCGGTGGCCCGGTGGTGCGACACCCAGCCGATGAGGCGGATGTACCCAGCGGAGATCAGCCCGAGGACGGGACCGGCGAGCAGCGCCCAGACCATGAGAGAGCCGCTGAAGGGGTACTGGGGAATATTGAGGTAGGTGGCGTGCGCGGGCAGGTAGATCCACGCGGTCAGGGTCGCGATCCCTGAACAGGCCAGGGCGGGGAGCATGATCGGCAAGGCGATGGTGCCGCAGAGGATCTCGGCGGTGAACAGCGCGCCGCCGAGCGGGACGTTATAGACGGCGGCGAGCCCGGCCCCGCCGCCGCAGGCGACCAGGAGGCGTTTCTGCTGCGTGGACAGTCCCGCCCAGCTGGCCAGGGCGCTCGCGGACGCGCCGCCGAGGAGCTTGGGGGCGGCTTCGCGGCCGAGGGAGGCGCCCATCCCGATGACGACTTCGGAGATCAGGGAGGTGCCCAGGCAGCGCCGGAAGGACAGCTGTCCGTCGCCGTCCCAGATGACGTCGTCGATCTCGGAATGCTCGCCTTTGGTGTAGCGGCGCAGCAGGTACCAGGCCACTCCGCCGAACGCGCCTGCGATGAGCAGGGAGCTGACCCGCCGCAGCGGCGCAGCGTGCTCGATGGCTGCCTGCAGGCTGCCGGAGTGGTAACCGAACGCCAGGTACTGGACGTTGAACAGCAGCGCCATCATCAGGTCCCCGAGCAGGCCGGTGGCCACGCCAGTCAAGGCCACCATCGCCCAGAACCTCGGGTTGTGAGCCGCTTCCCAGTCGGTGGCGATGTTCGGCTGTTCTATCGCGCCGCGCCCTGACGGCAGCCGCCGCCTGACCAGCGGCTGCGGAGTCCGCAGCCGCTCGCTCTCCCGTCCGCGCCAGGTGGCGGCCGCTTCCGCGGGCCAGCGGAGCCACGCGCCTCCCAGGCGTCCCCTGCGGCCCTGGTGGTCACTCATGGCTATATCCCAGCCACGTCGGCGCGGATGGCTGAATCGCGCAGGAACCGGCCGGTGCGGGCGGCGCGTGCGGTCCACCATCGGCTCGCGGGATCGCCGGCGGCCCGGGCGGCGTGCCGCCGTTCCCAGCGCCCGGTCTCCTGGCCGAGCCAGGTCAGGATCGCGGCCGGGTCCTGCTCGAGCATGGCCCGCAGGGTGTAGCGGCGCTCACCGATCCGGTGGCCGACCCCGGCCGCGCCGGCGCCGGCCGCCAGGCGGTGACGGGTCAGGATGATCCCGCTGCGCACGGGCGTGGTCAGCGCGGCGACGAGGCCGCGAAGCGAGCCGTCCGGTCCGGTCGCCGGAGGTGCTGCCCGCAGGGCAAGCGGCAGCTGCGCCGGGGATGGCTGCGCGTGGTACTCGGCGGTGAGGGCGTGCCGGGCCAGCACCGCCCAGCCGGCGAGGGCGGGTGCCTGCAGGCCGGTGACGGCGTCGAGGTAGCCGGGCAGCCAGGGCCACAGGTGTTCCCAGAACAGGGCCGCCTGGGACCGGGCCAGCGCCGCGGCGGCGGCCGGGCGGCGGGTGCCGGCGGCCGCCTCGCCGAGGCTGGCGTACAGGCTGAGCAGGCCGGCCAGGTGGTCCGGCTCGGCGGGCGGGATGAGCCCGATGGCCCGCCAGAACCCGGCCACCCGGTCGGTACCCTCCCCGCCGAGCGCGCCGTCGGGTCCCAGGTACACCGACGCGAACGGCGGGCAGTTCAGCACGAACACATCGGTGTGCTCGGCCGCGCTGGCCGCGCCGAGCCCGAGCACGGCCGCGGCGGTGCGGGCGTCCGCGGGGTTGTCGGCGACGGCACCCAGCGCGCGCAGGAGTTCCCACCGGCCGGCCGTCACGTGGCCGGCTCCGCGGGGCCGGGCCCGGGCAGCGCGGACGCGGCCGGGGTCGGCTTGAGCGGCCGCATCAGCCATCGCGGGCGGCGGCTGCCGTCGGGCGAGACGTGGCCGGCCGGGCGGGTCTGCGCCATCCACTGCCGGTAGACCTCGCGGGCCTTGCCGGTGTCGACCGCGATGTCGCCGTGGGCATCGCCGGGGCGCGCCGGGCGGACGCGGACGGCTTGATGCCAGCAGTGCATGCCGGAGATGGGGTCGGGGTGGACACCGAAGGTGAGGTTCTGGTGGACGCCGGTGTCGGACCACCAGATCCGGGCCGTGTCCGGGTCGCCGGACCGGTACGGCTTGACCCGGCCGGCGGTGCGCATGGCCCAGCCGTCGTCGCCGTGGCGCAGGTCGACGGTGGCCATCATCCCGCCGGCGCTTACCTGGCTGTGCCCGGTGAGCTTCCACCGGCCCATGTGGTGGGAGCAGGCGACCACCCCGGGCCGGATGCCCTCGGTGATCCACGCCTTGGCCACCAGGTATCCGATGTCGGCCTCCACCCGGATCAGGTCCCCGGTCCGGGCGATGCCGAGCCGGGCGGCGTCGCAGGGGTGGATCCAGACCGGGTTGGTGTGCGACAGCTCGTCCAGCCATTTGCTGTTCGCGGAGCGGGTGTGGATCTGGGTGGGCAGCCGGAACGTGGACAGCAGCACCATCTGATCGGAAGCCAGCGCGGAGGGGTGGACGTGGCTCTTGATGTAGCCGGGCAGGGCATGTTCGGGCCAGCCCCAGTCCGCCAGTGTGGAGGACCAGAATTCGAGCCGGCCCGAGGGCGTGGGGAATCCCCGCCGGACGCTCCCGTCCACCAGTACGCCGGCCTGGCGGCGTCCCTGGCGGTCCGGGTCGGGTGCTGCCATCGGGACGATGTTGGTACTGGCCGGGGCGTCCGCGGCGGTGTAAACCTGCCCGGCCGGCCCGATAGCCACGTCGCGCAGTTCGGTATCCGGTACCTCGCGTTCGTGCAGGGCGCCCTGGCCGGCGGCGATCTCGAAGGCACCGTAGCGGCGCATCCACGCCAGCGGAGACAGGCCCTCGGCGGCGGCCCGCTCGGGCAGCCCGGGGACGGAGTTCTCGAACATCCACCCGTAGTACTCATCGACGGTCAGCTTCTCGCCCGGGTGGGCGCGGGACTCGTGATACTGGCGGATGCCCATCGAGCCGTCCGGATCGATCCGCCAGGACAGCTCGGTCCACCACTCGTTCTCTTCCCACACTTCGCCGGGATTGACCTGCCGGGTGTCGGTGATGTCCTCACCGAGACGCTCACGGGCCGCGCGCAGGACCGGCTGCCGGAACCCGATCCACTGCCCGTCGTACTGCTCGTAGGAATGAGTGTCGTGCCGTTCGGAGCCGTGCCCCATCGGGAGCACGTAGTCGGCGAAGTACGCCGACTCGTTCCAGGTCGGGGTGAGCGCGACGTAGCAGCCGACCTTCTGCTCGTCGGTGAGGACTTCCATCCAGGACAGCCCGTCGGGGTTGGTCCAGACCGGGTTGTAGACGCGGGTGAAGTAGGTGTCGAGCCGCCCGCGGCCGTCCTTGAGGAAATGCGGGAGCAGGAAGCTCATCTCGTTCTGGGCCAGGGGGAACTCCAGCGGCCAGGACAGGTCCTGCCACACCCCGGGGTGCGGCGGGGTGTGGATGGGCCGCGGCACGAACTTGTTCCAGGCGTTCGGGAACGTGCCGCCCTCGGTGGCCACCGCGCCCAGCAGCGCGGAGATCAGGAACAAGGTCCGCGACACCTGCCAGCCGCCTAGGTTCCCGGCGGCCGCCGACCGCCATGAATGGCACGCGAACCGCGTCCCGGCGCCGGCCACGACCTCGGCCACCTCGGCGAGCACCGAGGCGTCGATCCCGGATTCGGCGGCGGCGTACTCGAAGGTGAACCCGGCGTACAGCTCGCTCAGGACGTCCTGGAACGCCTCGAACGTGGGCGGCAGGTCTGGGCGGCACCGGGTCAGGTACTGCTCCCAGTTCCACCAGCGGCGGACGAACCCGGCGTCGTACCGGCGGGTACGGATCAGGTAGGCGGCGACGGCCAGGTTCATCGCCGCCTCGCTGCCCGGCTGCGGGGACAGCCAGTAGTCGGCGTGGGTGGCGGTATTCGACAACCGGGTGTCCAGCACGATGACCTTGGCGCCGTTCTCGCGGGCCTGGGTGATCCGCTGGGCGTGCGGGTTGAAGTAGTGCCCGGTCTCCAGGTGCGCGCTGATCAGGTAGATGACCTTCGCGTGGGCGTAGTCGGGGCTGGGCCGGTCGATGCCCATCCAGAACTGGAACCCGGTCCGGCCGCCGGAGGAGCACACGTTGGTGTGGGAGTTGTGGCCGTCGACGCCCCAGCTGGCCAGGACCCGCTCGGTGTAGCCGTCCTCCCCGGGGCGGCCCAGGTGCACCATGATCTCGTTGTGCCGTCCCTCGGCCAGCGCCTTGCGGATCCGCGCGGCGATGGCATCCAGCGCGTCATCCCAGGTGATCCGCTCCCACCGGCCCTCTCCGCGCCGCCCCGCGCGCCGCATCGGGTACAGGACCCGGTCCGGGTCGGTGACCTGGTTGATCGTCGCCGGGCCCTTGGCGCAGTTACGGCCCCGCGATCCCGGGTGCTCGGGGTTTCCCTCGAACTTGCGGACCTGGCGGGTCTCGCGGTCCACGTAGGCGAGCAGACCGCACGCCGACTCGCAGTTGAAGCACGTCGTGGGCACCAGCATGTAGTGGTGCTCCTCCCGGGCCGGCCAGGCCCTTGAGGACAGCTCGACCCAGTCCTCCCAGCGTTCCCTGGGCGGGAACGCGCCCAGGTGGACGCGACTTGCGCCCTGGTAGAACGTCTCGCCGCGGGCCTCGACCGCGGCGCGTGCCGCCGAGACGCGCTCGCCCAGCGCAGCGAGGTCCGGGGCGGGCAGGTCCGGGGTGCCGGGGCCGGTGGCATCTGCGGGACGGGGCATCTGATCTCCTTTAGGCCAGCGGGACGGACTGGCCGGCCTGCACGTAGGCGTGCTCGTGGGCCAGCAGGCCGAGCAGGGCGAACGGGACCGCGGCGGCGCCGATCCACGGTGCGGCGATCGCGATCGCCACCGCGGCCAGGCCGGGCCAGAAGTACCGGGCGAACCGGCCCCGGGTCATCTCGGCGGCGGCCAGGTGCGCGTGCTCGGTGGGGTGGGTGATCGTGATCTCCCCGGCGACGAGCAGCACGTGCGCGGCCGCGGCCGCGGCGAGCAGCACCTCCGTCGCGGTCACGGCGGGCGCCGGGCCGAGCCAGAGCGCGAACGGCAAGATCCCGGCGGCGCCGGCCAGCACCGCCTGCACAGCCAGGTGCGGGGCCAGCAGCGGGCTCTGCCACAAGTCCCGGGCCCTGGCCTGGGCGAACAGGTACGCGGTGTAGCACGCGGTCGCCAGGGCCAGCGGGAGGACGAAGCCCGCGGCGACCTGCCGCAGGACCACCGACCCGGCCAGGGATCCGACCGCGTAGACGGCCAGGGCGGCGCCGTAGCCGCCGATGATGAACGACCCGCGTACCAGCCAGCTACGCCAGTGATGCCGGGTGAAGATCAGGTAGAACCGCCAAGGGTGACGCAAGTCCCAGATGAGCAGGACCCCGGTGAGCCCGAGGAACGCCAGCGCTATACCTGGCGCCGCCCACCGGGCCAGCGGGCTGCCCCAGGACAGACGCCCGGCCAGGATCAGGATCAGCGGGACCACCAGGCCGCCCGCTGCCAGGCCCTTGGTCCAGGTGTACAGGCTGACCCGCCATCCCCAGGGAGCGTGATGGCTGATGTCGTAGGACAGCAGGGCCTCGGCGCTGGAACTCGGCTGCCCCGGATGACCGCCAGGGACGCGACCAGGATCGTGCTCACCGCCCTGGGTCGCCCACGCGTACAGGCCGCCGTCCGGGCGGCGGGCTGCCAGCGGGTCCAGGGTCGCCTGGTGCGCTCCCTTGTAGAACAGGCCGGGCCGGGTGCCTTTCTCCGGGCGGCGGACCGTGACCGGCTCCCGCTGGATGACCTGCGCGACCTTGGACTTCGGGTCGTTCAGATCCCCGACCAGGATCGCCTCGGTCGGGCACACCGTGACGCAGGCCGGTTCCAGGCCGACCTCGAGGCGGTGCGCGCACAGGTTGCACTTCTCGGCCGAGTTGTCCTCGGGGTTGATGAAGATCGCGTCGTACGGGCACGCCGCGATGCACGCCTTGCAGCCGATGCAGACCGACTTGTCGAAATCAACGATCCCGTCCGGCCGCCGGTACATCGCCTGCGTCGGGCACGCCGTCGTGCACGGCGCGTCCGCGCACTGGTTGCACCTGGTCACCTGGAAGGCCCGGCGGACCTGCGGGAAGATCCCGACCTCCACCGACTTCACGTAGGTGCGAGTCACCCCCAGCGGCACCTCGTTCTCGCTCTTGCACGCCGTCGTGCAGGCGTGACACCCGATGCACTTGTCCTGGTCGATGACCTTGACCCAGCGCTGCAGCAGGTCATCGACCGTCATGCCGTCCTCAGTCATCGGCGGTGACCGGCAGGCCGAGCGGCGCGGCACGGTCCCAGTCGTCGTCGATGTGGACGACCTGGCGGCCGGCCCGGTGCAGCAGCGACGCGCCGATGGCCGCGCGGAAGCCGCTGGCGCAGTGCACCCACACCTCGCCGGGAGGAACCTCCCCGGCGCGCTGCTCCAGGTCCCAGAACGGGATATGGACCGCGCCGGCCAGATGCCCGGCGTGCCACTCGTCCGGGCGGCGGACATCGAGCACGACCTGGCCGTCATGTCCCCACGCGGCGGCCAGCGCCGCGAAGTCGCGGACCCCGTAGCTGGACAGCCGCCCGCCGGCCAGGTCGCCGACCGTGCCTGCCGCCGCCGCTTCAAGGCGGTCGATGCCGACCCGGGTGAGCTGCAGCTGGGCCGCCGCTACCTGCCCGGGGGACTCGGCCACCAGGGTGAGCGGCGTGCCCCACCGGATCGTCCACGCCAGGTAGGTGGCGAACGGGTCACCGAGCTCCACCGAGATGGACCCGGTCAGGTGACCCCCGGCGAACGCCCGGCGCTGACGCAGGTCCACCACCCACTCACCCGCGTCGATCCGGCGGCGCAGCTCGCCGGCATCGGCTCGCCGCGGCGGGCTCAGATCCGGGGCGGCGGGGCCGCTGCGGTTGGCGGGGCCCATCTGCGCGTAGTACCGCGGGTAGGCGCCCAGGCCGGCGATCAGCTGCTTAACGAAGCCGTCCTCGTCGCTGTTCAGCGCCACGTTCGCCCGCCGCTCCGCCCCGATGGTCGAGGAGCTGCCGCTCGTCGGGGTCGCAGAGCAGAAACTCCCGAAGCCATGCGTCGGGTAGACCGCGACCTGGTCGGGCAGCTCGTCCGCGAGGCGCCGGACCGACCGGTACTGCGCTCGGGTCAGCGGCTCGGTCTGTTCCGGGCTGATCAGGTCCGTACGGCCGACCGCGCCGAACAGCATCGACCCGCCGGTGAACACCGCTACCGGGTCGCCCGGGCCCTCGCGCAGCACCCAGGACAGATGGCCGGGAGTATGGCCGGGGGTGACCATCACAGTCAGGGTCAGGTCGCCGACCGTGATCTCGTCACCGTCCCGGGCCGCGGCCCGGCTGAACCCGACCTCTTCGGCCGCGGCTACGATATAGGCCGCGCCCGTCGCCCGGGCCAGCGCCAGACCGCCGGTGATGTAGTCGTTGTGGATGTGCGTCTCCAGCACGTGCGAGATCCTGGCCCCGGCGGCCTGCGCGGCCTGCAGCATCCGGTCGATGTCCCGCTGCGGGTCGATGACCACCGCTGTCTCACCGTCGTGGATCAGGTAACTGCGATCGCCCAGCCCCGGCGTCTCGATGGTCACGACCTCATGCATCAGGCGGCTCCTCGATCGCCGTCGCGGGCTCAGGCCTGGTCCTTCATCGCGCGGTCACCGAGTTCACAGCGCCGCCGACGATGACGATCTTGTGGTCTGAGTTCCGGGACGACATTCAACCTCCGCCGGGCCGCAGGGATCCTACGAATGTACGTACATTTAAGGCCCGGGTTGTGACCATAGTCAACGACCCGGGCGGCTTTCCCTGCTCCCGGCGGCACTCCATACTGAGGGCGTGACCGTCGACCGCGACAGCGCCCTGCCGCTGTGGGCCCAGGTGCTGGCCGACCTGCGCCGCAGGCTCGCCAGCGGCGAGTTCGGCCAGCGTGTGCCCGGTGACGACGAGCTGACCGCGCAGTACGGGGTCAGCCGGCACACCGTGCGGGAGGCGGTCCGCCGGCTGCAGATCGAGGGCGTCGTCGAACGCGGCCGGGGACGGGGCACGTTCGTCAAGGACACGATGATCGAGCAGCCCCTCGGCGCCATCTACAGTCTCTTCCGCTCCGTCGAGGAACAAGGTTTCGCGCAGCGCAGCATCGTCCGGCGCCTCGAGGAACGCTCGGACGCCCAGGCCGCCGGGGTTCTCAACTGCCCGCCCAGCGCCCCGCTGATCTACCTGGAGCGGCTCCGGCTCGCCGACGGTATCCCCATCGTCCTGGACTGCTCGTGGCTGCCCGCCGTGCTGGCCCGGCCGCTGCTGGGCGTGGACTTCACCCACACCGCGCTCTACCACGAACTGCACGTACGCTGCGGGGTACAGCCAGACGCCGGCTGGGAGCGGATCCGCCCCGTGCTCCCCAACCCCGAACAGCGAGGCCTGCTCCGCCTGCCGGCCCGCACCCCCGCGCTGGCGGTCGAGCGCCTGGCCACCTGGCAGACGACACCGGTGGAATGGCGGCACAGCCTGGTCCGGGGCGACCGGTTCTGCTACGTCGCCCGGTGGTCCGCCCAAGACCAGGCGGCCCGGTTCGAGCCCGTCACCGGAACCGGGTAGCCGCCAGGACAGAGTGACGGCCCAGGCCGCTACACGAGTTCGGGGATCAGCTGAGGCCGAGCACGGCCGCGGCCGTCCGGGCCGCCGCGCCGCCGGTCTCGATGGCCGCATCGAGGACGGCCCGCACGTTCAGGTCAGCGGCCAGCAGGCGCCCGATCACGGCTCTGTCACCAGGGCTGGCCGGGACGGTGCGGCCGGCCGCGCTGTACAGGCTTTCCAGCCGGCCCGCAGCGGCGTCGAGCAGGTCAGGCCGGTAATCCCAGTCATCAGACCAGGACCGGTCCAGGATCATCAGCCGGATGGCCGCCGCCGGATAAGCGGCGAGCAGGTGGCTCACCAGTACCAGGTTGCCCGCCGACTTGGCCATCTTGACCCCGCCGGTGGTGACCGTGCCGGCATGCAGCCACGCCCGGGCGTACGGGCGGACGCCGGTAAAGCTCTCGGCCATCGCCGCATGGTAGGCATGATGCGGGAAGCGGAGGTCCCGGCCGCCAGCGTGAACGTCGACGCCCACGCCGAAGACCGACAGCGCCATCGCGGCGCACTCGGCATGCCACCCGGGCCGGCCCGGGCCCCACGGTGACTCCCAGGATGGATGGCCCGGCTCACCTGCCTGCCAGACCGCGACATCCAGCGGGTCCTCCTTGGCTGCGTCATCAGGCCGGCCACCGTACTCGGCGGACAGTCGTACGGCCTCAGCCTGGCCCAAGCCTGCCCGGTCCGCGGCCGCCCGGCCCCGGAAATAGACGCTGTCCCCGTGCTGATACGCGGCATCAGCGTCGAGCAGCCCCTCAGCCAGCCGGATCACCTGCTGCACGTACCGGTGCGCGCGGGGCTCATGCGAGGGGGGACGCACGTTCAGGGCGGCCATGTCCTGCTCGAAGTAGTACTGCTGCACCGCCGCGAACGAGTCGTACGGCGCGCCGGCCCGAACAGCCGCCGCGTCCAGCACATCGTCCACATCAGTGACGTTCCGGCACACCTCCGGTTCGGCCCCCAGGAAGCTCAGGGCACGGCTCAGCGCATCGACCCAGACGAACGTCGCCGCGTGCCCGAGATGCGTCACGTCATACGGAGTGATCCCGCACACGTAAATCCGCGCCCGGTCCAGGACCGGCAGCCGCCGGCCGGCCAGAACCAGAGCGGGAGCCGGCCCGGCTCCATGGTGCGTCGTACCAGAAGCCAGCTGAACGTTGCTCATAGACCTAGTGTCGGTCATCACCCGCATCACCGTACTATCAGCCCGAGACGGGCTGCATCGCAGGCCGGAGCGCGTCTGGCGGCTAACTGTGCTCACGGGGTGACGATGTTGAAGTCGGGGTCGAAGTCGTCCAGCAGCCGGGCGAAGGTGGTCAGGACGGAGTGGTCGCCGTCGAGCTGGACCTTCCCGGCTTGGGCGAGCTGGGCTGCGGCTGCGGGCTGAAGCAGGACCCCGGCCAGGGCGGGCCGAGCACGGCCGGGCCGCCGTCGGCCCGCTCTACTAGCTAGGCCCTCAGCAGCGAGATCTTCGACTCCTCCGGCGCGGCCGACCTCACACCTGCGGTCCGCGGCAGCCGGGCCTTCGTCGAGCCGCTGCTCGCCCAGGCCAGCCTGCCCGCCGGGCTGGCGGACGCGCTGGACGACACGCGGTGGGACGAGGAGATCCGCGCCGAAAGCGACGAGCCACTGTCGCCGACCGGCAGGGACGTCGGCACCCCGATCATCCAGTTCAGCCCCCCGCGAGGCACGGCCTTCTTCGGCCCGGTGATCAGCCGGCTCCCGGCTCCAGAAGACGCCCTCCGGCTCTGGGACTACGTGACCGGCCTGGCGGGCTTCCCCGGCTTCGCCGAGCTCAAGCGCAGCCTGCGCGAGCGGCCCCAGCTGCGCAGCTGCGGCGCAGACCCGGACGCGGCTGGGACGGAGGAGGACTGGCACGTCGGCAGCCGTCGGGCAACGTCGTAGGCGGCCGATGCCGCACGTTTGCCAGGGAGCGCCGGTCACCCCGAGGCGGCCAGTGCCATCCGCCAGGCGTCCAGCTTCATCCGCTGGCTGTGAACCCGCGCCCGTAGTCAGGCCTGTCGTCGTCCGGCCGGTCCCCGGAGCCGGCCAGCCTGGCTCCCGGACCGGTAAGGCCGCCGCGGCGGTCGTCGAGCCCGTTTCTGGAAAACCACAACCGTGCCTGCCTCTACCCGCCGGGCAGCTGGGGACCGGAGGAGGCAGATGCGCTCGTCGCGCCGCACGGGCGCTGGCACAACCCGGTGCCCGTGGCCACCGCCAGGGCCGGCTGCTGACGGCGATTACTCCGGGGGCGGAAGCGGGATGACCGGCTCGCCCCTCACGCTATCTGCCCGTTGAGCGTAAAGTCGGAACAACAGATGTCCTGATCGCTGAGAATGGCTATTTCAGGGCAATCCCCAAAATGTCACTCCGGACCTTGGTGACTCAGTTGAGTCATGCGAGGAACAATCTGATGAGCGTCTATGACCCGCCCGGCCACCGTGTTCCCTGCCGGTGCAGGCGTCGCCTGGATCGTGCCTCCGCCGGGTTTACCATCGCCGCAGGTGGCAGAGGGCCGTTCCGGCCCGCAGCGCACTGCGGGCCGCTGCCTGAAGCAGATGGCGCGAGGCCGCCTCGAGGTGCGGCGCCAGGACCTCGGCGCGAGTAGCTGGCGCAGGCGGGAGACCGCGGCCGGCTGGTCTCGCGGCCCCGGTGACCGGGTTCCTGGCAGTCGCTCAGCCCTCGGAACCAGTGCCTGCCCACAGGAGCCACGACAGTCAGATGCCAGCGGGCGACTGCGCTGCCGCCCGGCCGGGAGAAACGCATGAGCACCGTTAAGGAGGCTGGCGCCGGCCTGCCTGAGGCGCCCGGATCGAAGCCGGGCCCGGCGCCGGATGCGAAGGATGACCTGAAGTCCCTCCCGGTGGCGGAGGTGCAGAAGCGGCTGGGTTCGTCGCCGGAGGGCCTGAGCCAGGCTGAGGCGACCGGGCGGCTGGCCAGATACGGGCCTAATGAGATCGCGGAGAAAAAAGATAATCCGCTCCTGAAGCTGCTGACGTATTTCTGGGGTCCGATCCCGTGGATGATCGAGGCCGCGGTGATCTCGTCGATGTGCTGCAGAAGCGGGGTCACATCGTCGGGATGACCGGCGACGGGGTCAACGACGCCCCCGCGCTGAAGAAGGCCGACTGCGGCATCGCCGTGTCGGGCGCCACCGACGCGGCCCGCGCGGCCGCGTCCATCGTGCTGATGAAGCCGGGCCTGTCGGTGATCATCGACGCGGTCAAGGAAAGCCGGCGGATCGTCCAGCGGATGAACAGCTACGCGATCTACCGCATCGCCGAGACGCTGCGGGTGCTGCTGTTCGTCACCCTGGCCATCTTGATCTTCAACTTCTTCCCCGTCACCGCCATCATGATCGTGGTGCTGGCGCTGCTGAACGACGGCTCCATCTTGTCCATCGCCTACGACCGGGTGCATTACAAGGACCAGCCCGAGGCCTGGAACATGCGCCTGGTGATCGGGATGGCCACCGTCCTGGGCGTGGCCGGCCCCATCGCCGCGTTCAGCCTGTTCCTGATCGGGGACCGGGTGTACAATCTCGGCCACCCGCAGCTGCAGACACTGATGTACC
>PLIQ01000247.1:0-11088 GCA_003140115.1 Actinomycetota bacterium
CCGATGACGCCGCTGCCGGGGGACGAGACGCTGACCATCCCGGGCCTGTCCCCGTTCTACACGCCGGACTCGGAGTTCTACCGGGTCGACACGGCCCTGACCGTCCCGCAGGTCGCGGCCCGGACCTGGCAGCTGCGCATCCACGGGATGGTTGACCGCCCCATGACCATCACCTACGAGCAGCTCGCGCAGCTGCCGATGACCGACCACGACGTGACGCTGACCTGCGTATCGGAGGCCGTCGGCGGTGGTTACATCGGCAACGCCCGCTGGCAGGGCACGCTGCTCGCGCCGATCCTGCGCAAGGCGGGTATCCAGGCGGGCGCATCCCAGATCGTGATGCGCGACGTCAACAACATGACCATCGGGGTGGCTACCGACCCGGTCCTGGACGGCCGGGAGTCGCTGCTCGCGGTGGGCATGAACGGCCAGGTACTGCCGGCCGCGCACGGCTACCCGGTCCGCGTGGTGGTGCCGGGCCTGTACGGCTACGTGTCGGCGACCAAGTGGGTGGTCGACATGGAGCTCACGACGTTCGGCGCGTTCGACGCGTTCTGGGTGAAGCAGGGCTGGTCCCAGCAGGGGCCGATCAAGACCGAGTCGCGCATCGACGTCCCGAAGACGAAGGCCAGCGTGGCCGCCGGGCAGGTCACGATCGCCGGCGTGGCCTGGGCCCAGCACAAGGGCATCGAGGCCGTCGAGGTCAGCGTGGACGGCACCTGGTACACCGCGACCATGGCTGCCCAGGACACCATCGACACCTGGCGCCAGTGGTACTACGTCTGGAACGCGATCCCGGGACAGCACGTGCTCCAGGTCCGCGCGACCGACAAGACCGGCCANNGCGGACTTTTTCATGATCGCGAAGGCTTTGGTACTCCAGCGAGTACCAAACCCTTCATGATCATGGAGGCTGCCTGGTTGCTGACTCGCATCCGCGCTGCAAGACACTGGGTTGGCGTACCACGGTACGCTCGCGCACCAAGGGTCGCACGGGTACCGCATCGCGGCGGCTCGGGGGCCGCTGGGCGTCCCGGTTTCCGGGTCGATGGGCCGTTGTACCAGCTCTTGCAAGGTCGATGGGCCAGCGACCTTGTAAGCACTGTGGTCGGGGCAGGAGCGACCGGTACGGGTGTGGCGTGAGAGGTGGACGCTGCTGGTGATGTGAACGGCTGGTCGGGATCGGGAGGGCAGGCGACGAGGACGCGTAGGGCGGCGGGTCGTGTACCGCGAGGTGCAGGGCGGCGGGGAGGAGGCGCGGCGCGCGGGGGCGGGGCGGCGCGGCGCAGCAGCGGGGGATGCGGGGCTAGCGGGCGCGGAGGGCGGAGAGGAGGTCGGCTAGGGCGTCGAGGCTGTGGGCGCTGACTACGGCGTCGCAGTAGGGCCAGGCGGCGGCCATGCCGCCGACTTCGGGGCGGTAGCGGGGGGACTGGGTGCGGGGGTTGGCCCAGACGATCCGGTGGGCGATCCTCGACAGGCGGGCCATCTGGGCGCCGAGCAGGGCGGGCTCGCCGGTCTCCCAGCCGTCGGAGATGATCAGCACCACCGCGCCGCGGGCCAGGCCGCGGGCGCCGTAGTGGTCGTTGAACTCCTTGATCGCGGCGCCGATCCGGGTGCCGCCGGACCAGTCGGGGGCCGCCTCACCCGCCTTGGCCAGCATGGTGTCCGGGCTGGACGCGGCCAGGGCCGGGGTCAGCCGGGTCAGCCGGGTGGCGAAGCTGAACACCTCGGGACGGTTCTGGCTGCCTCGGGCCTGCCCGCCGTGCAGGCAGTACAGGAGCATCAGCAACGCCCGGGCGTAGGACTCCATCGAGCCCGAGATGTCGCACAGCACGACCAGGCGGCGCGGCCGGACCCGGGGCGCCTGGCGGGAGAGGCGGATCGGCTCGCCGCCGCTGCGCCGGGCCTGGCGCAGCGTGCCGCGCAGGTCGGGACGCTTGCCGTCGCGGGCGCGGCGGTACCGGCGGGTGCGGCGCGGCGGGATGGCCAGGGTCATCTCGCGCATGAGCGAGACGAGCTGGAGGAGTTCGGCCGGGGAGAGCTGGGCGAAGTCCCGGCCGCGCAGCCGCTCGGCGGCCGAGGCCACCCGGTGGACGGCCGGGGCGTCGGATAGCGGCTCGTCCTCGCCGGGCGGGGCGGCCGACCCGGTGTCGGTGACCTGCATTCCCGGCAGCAAGCCGTCGAGATCGGACTGGGTCCGGGTGGCGGGCGGCGGCCCGCTGTTCTCCTCGTGCCCCCCGAACTCGGGCGCGGCGGGCAGCGGCAGGTCGCGGAACGGATCGGGGCCGCCGAACAGCAGCGCGAAGACCCGCTCGAAGGTGGTCATCTGGCTCGGGTCGGAGACCAGGGTGGCCAGCGCGCAGACGCGGAGTTCGGCGAGCGAGGCGGCGTTCATGACCGTCACGGCGCGGGCCAGCCGCTCGCACCGGTCCGGGCCGACCGGGAGCCCGGCGGCGTGCAGCGCGGTACCGAGACCCGCGGCCAGTGCCGCCACGTCCGGGGTCGCGGCGGGTGAGGCCAGGGGGGCGGAGAGCGGGGGGTCAGTCAAGGGAGCCGACCACGGTGGCCAGGCCGGCCTGGCGGACCATCTCCTCGTCTTCCGGGTACTTCAGCACGGTGCTCATGGTCTGATCGGCGATCTGGCCGGTTAGCTCGCCGGCGCCGAACACGCTCAGGGCGGAGGCCCAGCTGATCGCCTCGGAGATGCCCGGCGGCTTGGTCAGGTCGAGCTTGCGCAGCCGCTGCACCGCGACCGCGATCTGCCCGGCCAGCGCCTCGCCGGCCACGGGCACGCGGCGCCGGATGATATCGGCGACCCGGGGGGTGTCCGGATAGGCGATCCAGTGGTACAGGCAGCGCCGTTTCAGCGCGTCGTGCAGGTCCCGGGTCCGGTTCGAGGTCAGCACGGTGACCGGGGGCAGCGTGGCCCGCTGGGTGCCGAGCTCGGGGATGGTTACCGCCGCCTCGGCCAGCAGCTCGAACAGGAACGCCTCGAACTCGTCGTCGGCCCGGTCGACCTCGTCGATGAGCAGCACCGCGGGACGGGGCCCGGGATGCAGCAGCGCGGTGAGCAGCGGCCGCGACAGCAGGTACTCCGCGGAGAACAGGTCCCGGTCGCGGATGTGCTCGCCGGCCGCTTCGGCGAGCCGGATGGCCAGCAGCTGGCGCGGGTAGTTCCACTCGTACAGCGCCTCGGCGGCCGCGATGCCCTCGTAGCACTGCAGCCGGACCAGCGGGGTGTCGATCGCGGTGGCCAGCGCCTTGGCCGCCTCGGTCTTGCCCACGCCCGGCTCGCCCTCGAGCAGGATGGGCTGCCCCATCCGGACGGCCAGGAACAGGGCAGCGGCCAGCTGCTGCCCGGCCAGGTACCCGGTCGTCTCCAGGGCGCCAGTCAGCGCGCTGACGTCGGGAAACCGCTCGTCCAGGTCATGGGTCAACGCGCTGCTCACCAGGTCTCGGTCGATTGAACGCTCAAGGTCCGAGTTTAGCTAGCTGATCGCGAGGTCGGTACGCAGCGGGCGGCCCTGGATGGCCCGCCAGACCTGGGCCGGGGTGAGCGGCATGTCGGCGTGCCGGACGCCGTACGGGCGCAGCGCGTCGATGACCGCGTTGACCACCGCGGGCGGCGAGCCGACGGTGGCGGACTCACCAACCCCCTTGGCCCCGATCGGGTGGTGCGGCGACGGGGTGACGGTCTCGCCGAGCTCCCAGGCCGGGCACTCCACGGAGGTGGGCAGGAGGTAGTCCATGAACGAACCGCCCAGGCAGTTCCCGTCCGGGTCGAACGCGATGACCTCCATCAGGGCCATCCCGATCCCGTCCGCGAGCCCGCCGTGGACCTGGCCCTCGACGATCATCGGGTTGATCCGCACCCCGCAGTCGTCGACCGCGATGAACCGCCGGACCGACACCTTGCCGGTGCCGGGGTCGACGTCGACCACGCAGATGTAGGCGCCGCACGGGTAGGTCAGGTTGGGCGGGTTGTACACGCAGCTCGCGTCCAGCTGGCCCTCCACGCCCGGGGGCAGCTCCAGGCTGGAGTGCGCGGCCAGCGCGATCTCGGCGATGGTGCAGCCGGAGTCCGGGTCGCCGCGGACGAACCACCGGCCCCGCTCCCACTCCAGGTCGCCGGCGTCCACCTCGAGCATGGCCGCGGCTACGATCCGGGCCCGGTCGCGCACCTTGCGGGCCACGATCGCGGTCGCCGCGCCGGACACCGGGGTGGACCGGGAGCCGTAGGTGCCCAGCCCGAACGGGGTCTGGTCGGTGTCCCCGTGCACCACCTCCACGTCGTCCGCGGACAGGCCCAGCTCCTCGGCCACGATCTGGGCGAAGGTGGTCTCGTGGCCCTGGCCCTGGGTCTGCACCGAGATCCGGAGCACCGCCGTGCCGGTGGGGTGGATGCGCAACTCGACGCCGTCGGCCATGCCCAGGCCCAGGATGTCCATGTGCTTGCGGGGACCCGCGCCGACGGCCTCGGTGAAGAAGCTGATGCCGATGCCCATGAGGTGGCCGATGGCCCGTTCGGCCAATTGTTCTTTGCGGAGATCGTCGTAGCCNNNCCGCCGGGCGCCTTGTTGGTGTACGTGCCGGTGACCCGGCAGTGCGCGGCCTCCAGGTCGTAGGAGCCGGTGAACACGCCGAAGAAGCCGGCCGGGTACTTGCTCGGCTGGGCCGTTCCGTTGAACGCGCCGTGGTCGGCCAGCACGGTGACCCGCACCGCGCGGATCTTCCCGTCGCGGCTGGCGGCCAGCTCGCCGTGCATGTGGAAGTCGCGGGCGAAGCAGGTGGACATCAGGTTTTCCGACCGGTCCTCCATCCACTTGACCGGCTGGCCAGTGATGATCGAGCCGACCACCGCGCACACGTACCCGGGATAGATCGGCACCTTGTTGCCGAACCCCCCGCCGATGTCCGGCGAGATGACCCGGATCTTGTGCTCGGGCAGGCCGGTGACCATGGCGTACAGGGTCCGGTGCGCGTGCGGCGCCTGGGTCGTCGCCCAGATGGTCAGCTTGCCACTGACCCGGTCGTACTGGGCCACCGCGCCGCAGGTCTCCAGCGGGGCGGGGTGGACCCGCGGGTAGAGCATGTCCTGGGTGATCGTGACCTCGGCATCGGCGAACACGGCCTCGGTCCGGGCCGCGTCGCCGGACTCCCAGTCGAAGATGTGGTTGCTGGTGCAGCCGGGCAGGTCGTCGCGGATGACCGGCGCGCCGGGGTCCAGCGCGTGCCGGGCGTCGATCACCGCGGGCAGCGGCTCGTACTCGACGTCGATCAGCTCCAGGGCGTCGCGGGCCGAGTAGCTGTCATCGGCGACCACGAACGCCACCTCCTGACCCTGGAACCGCACCTTGTCGGTGGCCAGCACGGCCTGCCGGTCCCCGGACAGGGTGGGCATCCAGGCCAGGTTCCGTGCGGCCAGGGACTCGCCGGTGATGACGGCCCGCACCTTCGGGTGCGCTTCGGCCGCCAGGGTGTCGATGGCCAGGATCCGGGCGTGCGGGTGCGGGCTGCGCAGCACCGCGCCGTACAGCATGCCGGGCAGGCGCACGTCGTCGACGTAGTAGCCCTGGCCGCGGACGAACCGCTGGTCCTCCTTGCGCAGCATCCGGCCGAAGCCCCCGGTCACGAGGTCTCCCCGGCGGCGCGGTCGGCGGCGNNCGGCGGCCCAGCGGATGGACCGGACGATGTTCTCGTAGCCGGTGCACCGGCAGAGCTGACCGGAGATTGCCTCGCGGATCTCGGCCTCGTCCGGGTCGGGGTGGTGATCCAGCAGCCAGCGAGCGGTCATCAGCATGCCGGACGTGCAGAACCCGCACTGCAGCCCGTGGCACTCGATGAAGCCCTGCTGCACCGGGTCCAGCACGCCATCGCGTTCGAGCCCCTCCACGGTGCGCACGGTGCCCCCGTCGGCCATCGCCGCCAGCAGCGTGCACGACTTGACCGGCTTGGCGTCCAGCCACATCACGCAGCTGCCGCAGTTCGACGTGTCGCAGCCCCAGTGGCTGCCGGTCAGCCCGAGCTCGTCGCGGATGAAGTGGATGAGCAGCAGCCGCGGCTCCACCTCGCGCGCGTACTCAGTGCCGTTGACGGTCATCGCAACCCTGATCGTCACCGGGCCACCCGGTCGGCGGCCGGCCGGGTCACCCGGTCGGCGGCCCGGCGCAGCGCGCGGGCGGTGAGCTCGGCGACCAGGTGCCGCTTGAAGTCTTCGGGCCCGCGCTGGTCGGCGGCCGGGTGGCAGTGCTCGGCGGCGATGGCGGCGGCGGCGGCGAAGCTCTCCTCGTCGGCTACGCGGCCGCGCAGGAAGTCCTCGGCCTGCGCCGCGACGAAGTGCTCGGCGCCGACCGCGGTCAGGCCGATGCCCGCGGACACGATCAACGGGCGTTCCGCGGGGCCGGCGAGCTCGAGCACCGCCCCGGCCGCGGCCACCGACCAGTCGCCGACCCGGCGGGACACCTTCTCGTACGCGCTGCCGGTGCCGGGCCGCACCGGCACCCGGACCTCGGCCAGCAGTTCACCCCGGCCGACGACCGTCTCGTAGGGGCCCAGGTGGAACTCCCTGACCGGCACCGTCCGCTCGCCGTCCAGCCGGCGGATGACCGCCGTCGCGCGGGTCGCCGCGAACGCGGCGGACAGGTCCTCGGACGGGTCGGCCTGACACAGCGACCCGCCGACGGTGCCCCACAGCCGGACGATCGGGTCCGCCACCACGCGCTCGGCGTCGTGGAAGATCGGGAAGTGATGGCCCGCGACGGCCGAGTCGAGCAGGTCCGCGTGCCGGGCCAGGGCACCGATGCGCAGCTGGTCGCCGTCCAGGGTGATGAAGGCCAGCTCGGCCAGCCCGTTGATGTCGACCAGCAGCTCGGGCTGGGCCAGCCGCAGCTTCATCATCGGGATCAGGCTGTGCCCGCCCGCCACGACGCGGGTCTCCGGACGGCTCAGCAGCGACAGCGCGTGCTCGACGCCGGTGGCCCGCTCGTATTCGACGTGCGAGGGAACCTGCATGTATGCATCATTCGGTGTGCCCGCCAGATACGCAACCAGGGCTGCCTATTAACGGGCGGCGCCGATATCGACCGCCAGCATCTGAGTAACCCTGGTCAGCAACGCGGCCCGGGAGAACGGCTTGCTGATGATCTCTGTCCCCGGATCGGGCCAGCCTTCGCCGCCGATACCTTGACGCTCATAGCCCGACATGAACAGCACCGGCAGGCCCGGGCGCAGGGCGTGGACCTGGGCGGCGAACGCCGCGGCCGTCATGCCCGGCATGACGACATCGCTCACCATCAGGTCGGCGGGCGCCTTCGGGTCCCCGAGCAGGGCGAGCGCCTCGTGCCCGTTCGCGGCCGTCACGACCCGGTAACCAGCGCTGGTCAGCACCCGGTGGGCGACATCTCGGATGGCGGCCTCATCGTCTACCACCAGCACCGTGCCGGCCGACTCCGCCGCCCGCCCCTGCTGCGTCTCCGCCTGCCAGCCGGCCTGGCCCGCGGCGGGCAGCACCACCGTGACGGTGGTGCCATGGCCCAGTTCGGAATGGAGCCAGGCCTTACCGCCGGCCTGCGTGGCGAACCTGCGCACGGCGGGCAGTCCGAGCCCGGCCGCCCGGTCTCCGTTTTTCGTGGTGAAGAACGGTTCGAAGGCGCGTTCCGCGGTAATCACGTCCATGCCGGTTCCGGCGTCGGTGATACGAAACGCGACATAGCGACCGGGGAGCAGTTCAGCGATATCGGCGGCGTCCCGCCACTCCGGCGAGAGGTCCTCCGTATCGATATTCACCGCGTCGATGACAAGCTGACCGCCGCCCGGCATGGCGTCGCGGGCGTTGACCGCGATGTTGAGGATGGCCTGCTTGAGCAGCCCAGGATCGGCTTGCACCGGCCACAGGCCCTCGGATTTCCCGGTGGCCAGGAGGACGTGCTCGCCCAGTACCTCAACCAGGAGCCCGGTGGCATCGCTGATCGTCTGGCCGAGGTCCAGCAGGATGGGCTCGCCCTCCTCGCGCCTGGCGAACGCCAGCAGGTGCTTGATCAGCCTCTTGGCCTCGTCGGCGGCCTCTTCAATCTGCTCCACGTCCCAGCGGACGGGTCCCCACTTGGCCGCGCTCTCGGTCGTCTCGGCGACGATCACCTCGTCGCGGACCAGGCTCGCGTAGTTGGCGATCACCGTGAGCGTGTTGCTGAAGTCGTGCGAGATCCCGCCCACCAGCTGTCCCAGGCTGGCCAGGCGGCGCGTCTGCTGCAGCTCGTGCTGGAGCCGCTGTATCTCGGCCTGCGCCTGCCAGGCGGCGGTGGAGTCCTGCACGAAGATCGCGAGATAGCGCTGGCCAGCGGGCCACCGGCGGACGGATCCGGTGAGGTGGACCCAGACGATCTCGCCATCGGCGCGGACCAGGCGCGCGTCCGCCTCGATCTGGGCGCTCACACCCGACGTGACGTCGTCGATCAGGACCTCGAGCGCGGGCTGGTCCTGGGGGTGGAAGCAACTCAGGAAGTCACTCCCGCTCAGTTCCTGCCGGGAGTAGCCGGTCAGCTGGCAGTACGTGACGTTGACCGCGAGGTAGGCGCAGCGCCGGTCGGCGGTCAGGCTGGCCATGACCAGACCGACGGGCGCGCGGCCGAACTCCCGCCAGAACTGCTGCTCACTGGCCCGCAACGCATCGGCCCAGTCCCCTTCGGTCACATCGGCGGCGGACAGCCGGTGATCCGGAGCAGCGTTGTCGTCGTGCGTCACAAGTGCCCCCCTTTGAACCCAGGCCGGCCCGCGCTGACCCCAGCGACCGTGACCCCGGTATGCGCCCGAGTATATCAAGGAGTAACTACCACGATGCTCTCTGTAGCCAGCAGCGGTCAGCGGCCGCCGATGTCTTCGCTCCAGACCTGCGGGTAGCGCTCCTGGAACTCGCGCATGGCGGCCACGCAGCCCTCGTCGTCGAGCAGCACGATCTCCACCCCGCGGCCGGTCAGGAAGCCCAGGTCACCGGCGTAGGTCTCGGCCTCGCCGACGACCACCCGGGGGATCTGGAACAGCAGGATCGCCCCGCTGCACATCTGGCACGGGGACAGCGTGGTGTACAAGGTGGTGCCAGCGTAGGACGGGCGCCGGCCGGCGTTGCGCAGGCAGGAGATCTCGCCGTGCGCCACCGGGTCGCCCTGCTGGACCCGCTCGTTGTGCCCGGCCGCGATGACCTGGCCCTCCGTGGCGAGGACCGCGCCGACCGGCACGCCGCCGCCCTCCAGGCTGGCCCGGGCCTGGCCCAGGGCCAGCGCCATCAGCTCGCGGTCGGTCTGATCCGGCTGCGCGTATCCCATGCCGGCCTACGCTACCGGACGCTCCCGGGTCAGCCGCCAGACCACCCCGACGCCCGTCCCCGCGGCCGGAGGCAGGTCGAGGGGGCGCCGCTCGACCTCGGTGAAACCGAGCTTGCGCGGCACCCCGGCGCTGGCCACGTTGAGCTCATCGTGCACGATCTCCACCCGGTCCACGCCGGGCAGGCCGAACGCCGCTTGCACCAGCGCCGCCGACGCCGCGGTGGCCAGGCCGCGGCGGGTCCAGGCCCGGTGCACCCAGTAGCCGATCTCCAGGCCGCCCGGCCCGATCCGGTCCATCAGGCTGCAGCCGCCGGCCAGCGTGCCGTCGGCGATGATCGCGTAACCGTATTCCGAGCCGTCCGCCCAGGCCTGCGCCGACTTGGCCACGAACTCGGCCGCGGCCTGCCGGGTGTAACCGGCCGCCCAGGGCATCCACGGGCGCAGGTGATCCAGGGACTCGGTCACCGCCGCGAACACGGCGTCCAGGTCGTCCTCCCGGTGCCGCCGCAAGGTGACCGGACCGTGGACGAGGAGGTCTTCTGGCCGTTCGATCATGCCGGCCTGCGCCCCTCTCTCTTCCGATATGACCGAACGATACGTGGCTTACGCACCCGGGCCCGGCGGGCCTGCGCCGCGCGCGCGGCGCGCGGCCAGTCGTAGCTGAGTTCCTCCCCGACCCGGAGCCGCGCCCAGCGGGCCGCTTCGACCTGCAGGGCCTGGGCGGCGGCCGCGATCTCGGCCGGTTCGACCGCCGCGTCGGCGGCCGGGAGGACGGCCAGCTTGGTCGCGGCCAGGGTCAGGATCTGGGTGTCGGACGGGTGGTCCAGGCCGGCCACGCACTCGACCAGGTCGGCCAGCAAGGCAGCGCGCAGGCCCGGCTGGCGGACGCTGGTCCGGCCCGCCGCGACGGCGGCCCAGGTGCCGTCCCCGATGCGCAGCTCGCGCTCCACCACGAAGTCCACGATCTCGTGCGGCAGCCGGGGGCCGGCCGGGCCGCCGTACCGCCGGTACACGGCTCCGTCGTCGCGCTCGACCAGGGCGTAGGCGCGCTCGTGGTCCGGGAGCCGGGGAAACCTGACGCGCATATCCCCACTATGCGGAGCGGCCAGACGGGGCGCCTAATGATTTTCGCTGACTGGTCACATGCCATAGCGTGAGGTCGTGGCGGGACGCGGGACGACGGCGACGGTGGCGCTGGAGCGGGCCGGGATCGCGTTCACCGTGCACGAGTACGCGCACGACCCGCGGGCCGCCTCGTACGGGCGGGAGGCCAGCGAGGCGCTGGGGGTATCCGCGGACCGGGTGTTCAAGACGCTGATCGCTTCGGTGGACGGTGACTTGGTGGCCGGGGTCGTCCCGGTCGAGGGCCAGCTCGACCTCAAGGCGCTGGCCGCCGCCGCGGGCGGCAAGCGGGCCGTGATGGCGGAGGTGGCGGCGGCCGAACGAGCCACCGGGTACGTGGCGGGCGGCATCTCCCCGGTCGGCCAGCGCAAGCGGCTGCCCGTGGTGCTGGACGCGTCGGCGCTGGCGTTCGGCACGGTGTTCTGCAGCGGCGGCCGGCGCGGGCTGGAGATCGAGCTCGCCCCCGGCGACCTGATCCGGGCGGCCAGCGCGACCGTGGCTAGCATCAGGAGTGAGGTAAGGACCCCGAGGGGATGAGGCCAGTGACGCAGCTGGGCGTGGCGCCGACCGCCGGGGAGCTGGATCCGGCCGAGCGGATGTCGGCCGACGAGCTCCGGGCGCTGCAGCTGGACCGGCTGCGCTGGACGCT
>PLIQ01000247.1:11149-17057 GCA_003140115.1 Actinomycetota bacterium
ACCACCGGGCAGCCCACCGTGGTGGGGTACACCCAGCCCGACCTCGACACCTGGTCGGGCCTGATGGCCCGGTCGATCCGGGCGGCGGGCGGGCGGCCCGGCGACATGGTGCACGTGGCCTACGGGTACGGGCTGTTCACCGGCGGGCTGGGCGCCCACTACGGCGCCGAGCGGCTGGGCTGCACGGTCATCCCCGCCTCGGGCGGCGTGACCGGGCGCCAGGTACGGCTGATCGCGGACCTGCGGCCGCGGGTGATCATGGTCACGCCGACCTACATGCTGACCATCCTGGACGAGTTCGACCGGGCCGGGCTTTCCGCGCGGGAGAGCTCGCTGGAGATCGGCATCTTCGGCGCCGAGCCGTGGACCGAACAGATGCGGGCCGAGCTGGAGGAGCGGGCCGGGCTGCACGCGGTGGACATCTACGGGCTGTCCGAGGTGATGGGGCCGGGCGTGTCCGTGGAGTGCGTGGAGACCAAGGACGGCCTGACCATCTGGGAGGACCACTTCTACCCCGAGCTGATCGACCCGCTGACCGGCGCGCCCGCGCCCGCGGGCGAACGCGGCGAGATCGTGTTCACCTCGCTGACCAAGCAGGCCATGCCGCTGATCCGGTACCGGACCAAGGACCTGACCCGGCTGCTGCCGGGCACCGCCCGGCCCGCGCACCGGCGGATGGAGCGGGTCACCGGCCGGTCCGACGACATGATCGTGCTGCGCGGGGTCAACGTGTTCCCGACCCAGGTCGAGGAGGTCCTGCTCCGGGTCCCGGGCCTGGCCCCGCACTTCCAGCTCGTGCTCACCTCGCGGGACCACCTGGACGAGCTGACCGTGCAGGTCGAGGCGCGGGCCGGGCTGGGCGAGGAGCAGCGGGCCGCGGCGGCGCGGACGCTGGCCGCCCAGGTCCACGACCACGTGGGCGTCCGGGTCCAGGTCGTGGTGGGCGACCCGGACACGATCGAGCGGTCGGCGGGCAAGATGCGCCGGGTGGTCGATCAACGGAACCGCTGACCGGTCGGCCGGGGGCGAGCACCACGGCCGTTCGGCCGAATTAAAGATGGACGGCGGCCGGCCTAGCGTGCGCAGGGCAGGTCCACGGTGATCAGGGTCGGGCCGCCGGGCGGGCTGGCGATCTCGAACGTGCCGTCGACCGACGCGGCGCGCATGGCCAGCCCGGCCAGGCCGGTGCCACGGGCCGGGTCGGCGCCGCCCGCGCCGTCGTCGCTGACGATGATATGCAACCGGTCGCCGGCCCGCTGCACGACCACCTCGGCCTGGCTGGCCTGGGCGTGCTTGGTGATGTTGGTCAGGCTCTCGGACACCACGAAGTACGCCACCGCCTCGATCGTGGCCGACGGGCGGCGGGGCATGTCCACGGTCAGCCGGACCGGGATCGCCATCCGCGCCGCCACCCCGGACAGGGCCGCGTCCAGGCCCCGGTCCTCCAGCACGGCCGGGTGCAGGCCGCGGACCAGGTTGCGGAGTTCGGCCAGGGCCGCCTTGGCGTCCTCGTGGGCTTCGGCCAAGGCCTCCTGGGCCTGCTCGGCGGTCCGGGCCTGGATCCGCGCCAGGCCCAGGTTCATGGCCAGCGCGACCAGCCGCTGCTGGGTACCGTCGTGCAGGTCCCGCTCCAGGCGCCGCCGCTCGGCGTCGGCCGCGTCGACCGCGCCGGTCCGGGTCTGGGTCAGGCGTTCCACCTGGTGTTCCAGTTCCTGCGCGCGGCTGGGACCGAGCAGGGCCCGCGCGGCTGCTGCGTCCAGCGCCGCGACCGCGGCGGTGAGGCGCGGCGCCGCGGTCAGCAGCACGAGCCCGCCCAGGGTCAGCCAGACGTCCAGCGGGATGGGCGTCCGGTGCAGGAACTCGGGCGGCCAGGATGTGCCGTGGGTCAGCAGGCTCGGCGGCGCCAGTCCCCACGCGTAGACGTAGACGCCGGTGGCGGCCAGGCCCGCCAGCCACGCCGCGACAGCGGCGGCCGCGGCCGCGGCCAGCACCGGAGCGGCCACCAGGTGGTAGCCGAGCTGGCGCCAGGTGGCCGGCGAGCGGGCGTAGGCTTCCAGGCCGGCCTTAGTCCAGCGGTGCTCGATGGGCGGCGGGGGCGGTATGTCTACCCCGGCGGTGGCGCGCAGGCGGTACCGCTGCATCGCGGTGAGCGCGGGCGTCGCGAGGAACACGACGACGAGGGCCAGGATCGGCAGCGCCCACTTCGGCGGGTGCAGCAAGCCCGCGGCCACCACGACCGGCGCGGCGAGCAGGACCGGGATGCTCCCGGTCAGGTAGAGGGCCTGCCGCCAAGCCGGCCGCGACCAGGGCCGGAGGGCTCGCGACCCGGCGGGCGGGTCTTGAGGCTGGACGAGGGTGGCCATGCCTCCCACCGTAGGCGACCCGGCCTGGCCTGCCCATCCAGCCCGTTTCACCATCGGGGGTGGTGCTGGCCCCACCCTCGATTCGGGGGCCTGGGACAGTGTGCCCGCCCCCCCGGGCGTGACACGGTGGCGTCAGTTTCCAGACCCAGGAGGATCTGATGATTGAACGCAGTGTTATTGACCACGGGGCGCCGGGCGACGTGATCCAGCTGGACGGCGTGACCAAGACCTACCAGGGCGGCGGCCCGCCGGCGCTGGCGGACGTCAGCATGGGCGTGGCGGCCGGCGAGGTGGTGGCCGTCATGGGCCCGTCGGGCAGCGGGAAGTCCACGCTGCTCAACCTCATCGCCGGCCTGGACCGGCCCACCTCCGGCGCCGTCACGGTGGCGGGACGGCGGATCGACACCCTGAGCGAGAGCGCGCTGGCCCGGTTCCGCGCCCGCCACGTCGGGATCATCTTCCAGTTCTTCAACCTGCTCGACGACCTGACNNCAGCGGGTGGCCATCGCCCGGGCGCTGGTCAATTCCCCCGCGGTGCTGCTGGCCGACGAGCCGACCGGGGCGCTGGACACCGCCACCGGCCAGGAGATCGGCGCTCTGCTGCGCGAACTCAACGAGGGCGGGCAGACGCTGGTGCTGGTGACCCACGACCCGGGGCTGGCCGAGCGGTACGCGGCCCGCACCGTGCGGCTCGTGGACGGACGGCTGGCCGGCGCTGGTGTGGGGGCCCTGCGATGAGCTGGTACGGGCCGGTCAGGACCGCCACCGGCGGGCTGATGCGGCACAAGGTACAGGCGGTCGTGATCGGGATGGTGCTGCTGGTCTCCACCGCCTCGGCCACGCTCGGCCTCGCGCTGCTGGCGGCGGGCAACGCGCCGTTCACCCACGCCTTCGCCGCCCAGCACGGCGCGGACCTGGCCGTCACCGTGAACCCGGCGCGCGCCACCGCCACGCAGCTGGCTGGTGTTCGTGACCTGCGGGGGGTCACCGCGGCGGCCGGACCGTTCGCCGAGGCGACGGTGCAGGTGCAGTACCAGGGCCAGCCCTGGGGTCAGTTCACCATGGCCGGGCGGGCGTCGGCCGGCGGCCCGGTGGACGACGCGGTGCTGAGCTCCGGGCACTGGCCGGACGCGCCCGGCCAGGTGGTGCTGGACGAGGCGTCGCAGGACTTCGGCGGGCTGCAGGTCGGCAACCGGCTGACCATTACCGGGCTGCCCCGAGCCACCTCGCTGACCGTGGTCGGTATCGCCAACTCCGTCACCGACACCGCCGACGGCTGGGTTGTCCCGGGCGAGATCGCCGCCCTGCAGGGGCCTGGCACGCCGCCGAGCGCGCAGCTGCTGTACCGGTTCACCAGCGCGGGCACCAGCGCACAGCTCGGCGCCGACCTGGCGGAAGTCACAGGGGCACTTCCGGCGGGCACGGTGACCGGTCACTACCCGTGGCTGTCCGCGGAAAGCCAGAACACCAGCAACGGCGCGATCATGGAGCCGTTCGTGGTCGCGTTCGCGCTGATCGGCCTGGTCATGGCGGTGCTCATCGTGGCCAACGTGGTCAGCGGCGCGGTCGTCGCCGGGTACTACCGGATCGGCGTGCTGAAGAGCATCGGCCTGACCCCGGCGCAGGTCGTGGTCGCGTACCTCAGCCGGGTCGGCCTGCCGGCCCTGGCCGGATGCGTGGCCGGGGTGGTGGCGGGCAACGTGCTGGCCATCCCGGTGCTGAGCAAGTCGGCCGAGGCCTACGGCGTCGGCCACCAGGGGGTGCCGTGGTGGGCGTCGGTCCTCGCGCCGGCCGGGCTGCTGGCGCTGACCGTGCTGGCCGCATTCGGGCCCGCGCTGCGCGCGGGACGGCTGTCCGCCACCCAGGCGATCGCGGCGGGTCGCGCCCCGGCCGCGGGCCGCGGGTACGCCGTGCACCGGCTCGCCGCCCGGCTGCGGCTGCCGCGGCCGATCGGTCTCGGCCTGGCCGCGCCGTTTGCCCGGCCCGCGCGTACCGCGGTGAGCCTGGCCGCGATCGCGTTCGGGGCCACCGCGCTGATCTTCGCGTTCGGGCTGAGGTCCTCGCTGGACCAGGCCTCAGCCGCCCAGAGCCAGTCGGCCACGGTCCCGGTGGAAATCCAGCCGAACGGTCCCGGCACCGCGGCCGGGCCCGGGCAGTGGCCCGATGCGGCGCAGGACGCGGCGGTGACCGCCGCGCTGCGGGCCCAGCCGGGCACCGCGCACCAGACAACGGTGTACGAGGATGGGGTCAAGCTGCCGGGCCTGCCCGGGAGCGTGAACGCGTGGGCGTTCGGCGGCAGCGCCTCCTGGCTGGGGTACGGCGTCATCGNNCAGGTCACCGTGCACATTGCCGGGGAGGTGTTCTACCCCGACTCCACCCCCACGGTGTTCGGCAGCACGCAGACGCTGCCCGGCCTGGCCACGCCCGGGAACCTGCAGCAGTGGGACGTAGCGCTGCGGCCGGGCACCACTACCGCCGGGTACGTCCAGGCGGTGAACCATGCCCTAGGTGGCAGCAGCCCATGGGCCGCCACCACCCAGAAGGACGGCGGCCAGTTCTACTCGATCGCCATCGGCCTGATCGGCACGCTCTCGCTGATGGTCGGGATCGCCGCCGGGCTCGGGGTGCTCAACACGGTGCTGATGACCACCCGGGACCGGGTGCACGACCTCGGGATCTACAAGGCGCTCGGCATGCGCCCCGGCCAGGTGCTCACCATGGTGGTGTGCTGGATCGCCGTCCCCGCGGTGATCGCCGGGGCGATCGCGGCACCCGCCGCCGTGGCGCTGAACACCGCTACCGTGCGCGCCATGGCGGCCACCGCGCACACCGGGGTGCCCGCCAGCTTCACCCAGGTGTTCCCGCCCTCCCGGCTGGCCCTGCTGGCGCTGGCCGCGCTGGTGCTCGCGGCCGCCGGGGCGCTGGCCCCCGCGATCTGGGCGGCCCGGGCCCGCCCGGTGGTGGCGCTGCGTACCGAGTAACTTGTGCGTCGTGACCTCAGATGCGGGGGCGGCCCGGCCGGGCCGTCCCCGGGTGGTGATCGCCGAGGACTCGGTGCTGCTGCTGGCGGGCCTGACCAAGCTGCTGGACGGCACCGGGTTCGAGGTCTGCGCCACCGCTGGTGACGCTGCTTCGCTTTTGGCCGTTGTCGAGCGGGAACGGCCCGACGTGGTAATCGCCGACGTCCGGATGCCGCCCAGCCACACCGACGAGGGGATCCGCGCCGCGCTGGTCATCCGCCGCCAGTGGCCGGACGTCGCGATCTTGGTGCTGTCGCAGTACGTGGAGGAGCGGTACGCGGTCGACCTCCTGTCGGCCAACACCCGCGGCGTCGGTTACCTGCTCAAGGACCGGGTGGCCGACGTGGCCGAGTTCCTGGACGCGCTGCGCCGGGTGGCCGCGGGCGGCACCGCGCTGGACCCGGAGGTGGTCGCGCAGCTACTGGTCCGCACGGGCGGCAACCCGCTGGACGACCTGACCCAGCGCGAACGCGACGTGCTGGCGCTGATGGCCGAGGGCCGGTCCAACACCGAGATCGGCGCGGC
>PLIQ01000247.1:17102-18823 GCA_003140115.1 Actinomycetota bacterium
CGGGCCTTCCGCGCCATTGGTCACGGCGGCCCGGACATAATCGCTATCCAAATTGTTATGTCACGATCGCGAGTCTTCGCAGCTCGGCGACACCATCTGCCTCTAGGTTAGCCGCCTGGCCAAACGTCACACGGGCGCGTTGCGGCCACATCTGAACCGCGGAGGTTTCCTTGCGAGGTCGGTATTTGCGCATGGCCGGAGCGCTGGCCCTAGCCACCGGATCCCTAGTCGCCGGCGGCGTCCCCGCGACGGCCAGCATCGCCATCGGGCCGATGTTGGTCAGTAAGTACGTGTCGGCCCGGCAGCCGCTCACCGAGCCTCAGTGCGAGTCGCTGTTCACCGTCGCCTGCTACGTCCCGGCCCAGGTGCAGACCGCGTACGACGAGCAGCCCCTGTTCGACAGCGGGATCACCGGCGCCGGCCAGACCATCGCGATCGTCGACGCGTTCGGGTCCCCGACCATCCAGGCCGACCTGGCCACCTTCGACGCCACATTCAACCTGCCGGCCCCGCCATCCTTCAAGATCATCCAGCCGGCCGGGAAGGTTCCCGCCTGGGATCCCACCGACGCCAACGGCGATGTCGGCTGGGCCGGGGAGACCACCTTGGACGTGGAGTGGGCGCACACCATCGCGCCCGGCGCCAACATCCTCCTGGTCGAGACGCCGGTCGACGAGACCGAGGGCACGGCCGGCTTCCCGCAGATCGTCACGGCCGAGAACTACGTCATCAACCATCACCTCGGCCAGGTGATCAGCCAGAGCTTCGGCGCGACCGAGCCCACCTTCCCGAGCGCGGCCTCGATCCTCGCGCTGCGCAGCGCGAACTTCAACGCGCTCAAGAACCACGTGACCGTGCTGGCCGCGACCGGCGACGCCGGGGCGACCGACTACTCCAACGCGGCGGGGACGCTGCTGTACACCCATCGGGCCGTCGACTGGCCCGCCTCTGACCCGCTGGTCACCGCGGTGGGCGGCACCCAGCTGTCCCTGCTGTCCACCGGTCAGCGGACCCAGGCGGACCGGGTATGGAACGACAGCACCAACGACGCCCTGAACAACGCCTTCTCCGGCGACCCCGATCCGTCCGCCCTCGCCACCGGCGGCGGCCTGTCGACGGTCTTCGCCCGGCCGTCGTACCAGGACTCGGTGGCCGGCGTCGTCGGCCAGCAGCGGGGCACGCCGGACATCGCCATGAGCGGCGCCTGCTCTGGTCTGGTCAACACCTACCAGAGCTTCGCCGGCGAGCCGGCCGGATGGTACGTGGACTGCGGCACGAGCGAGGCCACTCCGATGTTCGCCGGAATCGTGGCGCTGGCCGACCAGGTGGCCGGGCATTCCCTCGGCCTGATCAACCCGGCCCTGTACGCGATGTCCGCCGCGCACGCGCCCGGTCTGGTCGACGTCACCGCGGGGAACAACTCGGTGTCGTTCCTTCAGCCCAACCTGGTCACGGTGAAGGGCTACGCTGCGGGCCCGGGCTACGACCTGGCCTCCGGGGTCGGTACCGTCGATGCCGCCCTGTTCGTTCCCGAGCTGGCCCAGGCCGCCGGAGGCGGATACGGCGGGTAGCTAGCGGCAGTCAGTCAGCGACAGTTAGTCAGCGGCCGGGCCCGGGGCGGGCCCGGCCGTTGATGCGTTCAGGCGGTGCGGCGGCGGAACAGGACCATGCTCAGCAGGACCGAGGCGGCCAGGATGCCGCCGCTCCAGGCCAGCGCGGCC
>PLIQ01000247.1:18862-21123 GCA_003140115.1 Actinomycetota bacterium
ACGCCGCGGCCAGCCACGAGATGGCGGCGACGAACAGCAGCAGGACACCCACCGCGGCGGCCAGCCGGGCCGGGTCCGAGTGCGGCCGGAAGCCGATGCCGACCGCGACCGCCGCCACCAGCACGGTCGAGACCAGGTTGCGCAGCAGGCTGGAGGTCACGTGCCCGGCCAGCATCACCGTGCCGGGCACGTCCAGGGACCGGAACCGGTCGACGATGCCGCCGGTCATGTCCTGGCAGACGGTCACCGCCGTGGTNNGGTCATGATCAGCGCGTCAGACATGAGCGACCTCCTGGGCGGGTCCGGTCAGGGCGAAGAAGACGTCGTCGAGGGTGGCGCCGCGCACCGCGAAGCTGGCCACCAGGTCGCGGGCCGGGTCGGCCTGGTCCAGCAGCGCGCGGACCTGCGCCGCGCTGCCGTCGGTGGCCGCGCCTACGATCCGCGCGGCCGGGTCCAGGTGCACCACGCGGTCCGCCAGCAGCCGGCTGACCTGCTCGAACGCCCCCGCGGTCGAGCAGGTCAGGTCCAGTCGCTGGGCGGCGACCCGCTGCTTGAGCTCGGCGGCGGTACCGACCGCGACCAGCAGGCCGCCGTTCAGGACCGCGATCTGGTCCGCCAGCCGGTCGGCCTCCTCCAGGTACTGCGTGGTGAGGAACACGGTCACGCCGTCCGCGGCCAGGCCCGCGATGGCCCGCCACGCGGTCAGCCGGCTCTGCGGGTCCAGGCCCGTGGTCGGCTCGTCCAGGAAGATCACCGACGGATGCCCGGCCAGGCTGGCGGCCAGGTCAAGCCGGCGGCGCATGCCGCCGGAGTAGGTGCCCACCCGGCGCCGCCCGGCCTGGGTCAGNNCGCGTCCAGCGCGGCGAACTGACCGGTGAGGCTGATCCGGCGGCGGACCTCACGCCGGTCGCGGCCCACGTCGAACCCGGCCACCCGGGCCTGGCCCGCGTCGGCCCGGACCAGCGTGGCCAGGATGCGCACCGTCGTGGTCTTGCCCGCGCCGTTCGGTCCGAGCAGGGCGAACACGCTGCCGCGCGGGACGCGCAGTCCGACGCCGCCCAGCACGCGGACGCCGCCGTAGGACTTGGCCAGCCCGCTCGCCTCAATCGCCAGCTCATCGTTCATGTGCCTGACCCCTCGTAATTAACTGCGTATGCCATACGCGTAATTGCGTAAGCTATACGCAGTACTAGGATGCTGTCAAGCAGCACGCGACCGGAGGGAGGACGAGGGACATGGCGGACGCCGAGCCNNCGGCCTGGGGGGTCCGGGAGCGGTCGCACAAGGGGCCCAGGCCGGCCCTCAGCCTGAGCCGGATCGTGGCCGCCGCGGTGCGGGTGGCCGACACCGAGGGACTGGACGCGGTGTCGATGGGCCGGGTGGCCGCCGAGCTCGGGACCGCGCCCATGTCCTTGTACCGGCACGTGTCCGCCAAGGAGGAGCTGCTCACCCTGATGGTGGACGCCGCCTGGGACGAGGCCCCGCAGGATCCGGTGCCGGGCGAGGGCTGGCGGGCCGGGCTGTCCCGCTGGGCCTGGGCGCTACGGACCGGAGCGCGGCGGCACCCGTGGGTGGTGCGCATCGCGCTCAACAGCCTGCCGATCATGCCCAACGAGGTGGCTTGGTTCGAGAACGCGCTGGCCTGCCTGGCGGACACGGGCCTGACCGAGGCTCGTAAGGCGTCGGTGATCCTGCTGCTGGCCGGCTACGTCCGGAACCTGGCCACCACCGAGGCCGACATCGCGGCCGCGATCCGGGCCTCGGGGCTGACGCCCACGCAGTGGATGGCGTCCTACCCGCGGATGCTGGCCGAGCTGACCGATGCGCGCCGGTTCCCGGCGCTGGCCAAGTTCATCGCGGCCGGGGTGTTCGAGGCCGAGGACGGCCCGGACGACGAGTTCATCTTCGGCCTGGACCGCATCCTGGACGGCGTCGAGGTCCTCATCCGGCGCTAGACGAGCACTATGCACACAGGTCAGGGATGGGCGGCCTATCGGGAAACGCCGGGACTGGGAGTCCTAGCCTTTGCTGTGCGTGGTCAGGGTTGCTTTCGCGCGGTAAGAAGTAGGTATTCCCAGTCCATGATGGTGGTTCCGGCGCCGTGATCGTGGCGGCGGGCGAGGTCGGCGAGTTCCTGGTCAAGCGCGGCGGTGCGGGCCGGCCCGGCTAACGGACGGCCCCGGGGGTTCTGATTAGTCTCAGCTCCGAGGGTGACCGTCGGGCAGGCGGACGGCACGCTCCCCTCTAGGGGATCGGGGTGC
>PLIQ01000553.1:0-6182 GCA_003140115.1 Actinomycetota bacterium
ACCGGCACGGTCACCGCGCCCGCGACCCAGATGGCGTAGTCGATCAGCGTCCACTCGTACCGGGTGTGCGACATCAGCGCGACCCGGTCTCCGGCTTCGATCCCGGCCGCGACCAGCCCCTTGGCCACCGCCGTGACCTCGTCCTTGAACTGGTTCGCGGTCACGTCCCGCCAGCCACCTTCGGGATCGGGACGGCGTATCACCACGGCCTGCGGCTGTTCCGCGGCCCGGCGGAAGACGGCATCGGCAAGATTCGCGGTGGCGGGGATCTCCGCTAGGGCCGGAATGCTGAATTCGCGCACGACATCTCCAGTGATGTAGCTAAACGGCAGTACAAGCTTAGGCACGTACCAGCTTAGGGCGGCCGCTCGTGGTCCCCGGTTATGATCTTGCCGCCAGCCAGCCTACGGTGGTGAGCCGGGCCAGCCTACGGAGGTGACATGCGGGTCCACGTGGTGAGCGATGTGCACGGCCGCGCGGACGCGCTGGCCGAGGCGGCGGACGGCGCCGACGCGCTGATCTGCCTGGGCGACCTGCTCCTGTTCCTCGACTACGCCGACCACGGCCAGGGCATCTTCGCCGACCTGTTCGGCGAGCAGGCGGCGAGTCACTACGTTCAGTTGCGTACCGCGAAGAAGTTCGACGAGGCCAGGGAGTTCTCCGCCGGGCTGCTTGCCGGGCGGCCCGAGAGCCGGAGCAGCCTGTTCGAGGCGGCCATGGCCAGGCAGTACGCCGGGTTGTTCGCCGCCTTGCCCGAACCCGCCTACCTGACCTACGGCAACGTCGACGTCCCCGGAATGTGGGCGCGGTACCTAAAACCCGGGCATCGGGTGCTGGACGGCGGCACCGTGGAAATCGGCGGCTGGACGTTCGGTTTCGTCGGCGGTGGCCTGAAATCGGCCTATCGCACGCCGTATGAGATGACCGAGGATGAGTTCCGGGCCAAGCTCGAGGCGGTCGGTGAGGTGGACGTATTGTGCACGCACATTCCGCCCGCCGTCCCCGAACTCCTCTACGACACCGTGGCCAGGCGGCTCGAGGTAGGCAGCGTGGCCCTGCTCGACACGATTAAGGCCACCCGGCCGAGGTACTCGGTATTCGGGCACGTGCACCAGCCGCTTGCCCGCAGGACGAGGATCGGAGTCACCGAATGCCTGAACGTCGGGCATTTCCGCGCCACCGGCACCCCCTTTGTCCTGCAGTGGTAGCGGGTACGATCATGGGTAGGAGGCGTTAGGTGTCGGAATCCCGAGGCGAAGGCCAGCCAGGAAGCGATAGCTCCCCAGGTGGCCAGCCCGAAAGCAGTAGCCCGCCAGAAAACAGCGGCCCGCCAGAAAACAGCGGCGCAAACAGTGGCCAGCCCAGAGCCAGCAGCCAGCCAGGGGGTCCTGGGGGCAGCCCGCGAAGCGATGGCGCGCCGCGCAGCGATAGCTGGTCTAGAAGCACTGACTCGCCCAGAAGCGCCGGCTCGTCTAGTACCACTGGCCCGTCCAGAAGCACTGGCTCGTCTAGAGGCAACGGCCAGTCAGGCGGTCGCAGCCAGCCGGGCCGCAGCAGCGATCCCGTCGCCGATTTCCAGCGCTGGCTGATGAAAGCGGGCGCGCGCAGCATGGCCAACCAGGTCGCCGACCAGGTCAAGAGGACAATTGGCCAGGAAAAGCGGCGGGACAGCGGTGACGTGTGGGACACGGCGACTACCGAGCTGCCGCCCGACGAGCCGCTGGAATGCCAGTGGTGCCCGGTCTGCCAGGCGGCCCGCGCGGCCCGTTTGTCCGGTCCTGGCCTCGGCGCCCGGCTGACGGGCGCTGGCGGTGTCCTGGCCTCGGTCGTCCAGGATGCCTTCTCCGCCTTCGAGCAGGCCATGAAAACCCAAGATCAAAATCATTCGGCCGAACGGACCGTGGTGACCACTGGCCTGAGCAAGAACCTCGCCCTGGGGGGCTGGCGCCTGGGCGTGGCCCGGCTGCCCGACGGCCGACTCGGCCGCGAGCTGCGCACCCGCCTGCTCGGCATCGGCAGCGAGATCTGGTCGGCCGCGGCCGGTCCGGTCCAGCAGGCCGGCGCGCTGGCCTTCGCCGAGCCGGCCGCGCTGACGGAGCGGATCGCGCTCAGCCGCCGCCTGCACGCCCGGGTGGCCCGCGAGGTGGCGTTCCGGCTCGCGTCGGCCGGCGCGTCGGTACCGCCGCCCGAGGCGGCGTTCTACGTCTACCCGGACTTCACCCCGCTCGCGGACGTGCTGCGGGGCCGGCACGGCATCACCAGCGACGAGGGCCTGGCCGGGCTGCTGCTGCGGGAGTACGGCCTGGGCGTGCTGCCCGGCAGCGCGTTCGGCGAACAGCCGTGGCGGCTGCGGCTGCGGGTCGCGACCGCGCTGCTCTACGGCGAGACCGACGAGCAGCGGCACGCCGCGCTGACCGCGGCCGACCCCTGCGCGCTGCCCTGGATCGCGGCGGCGCTGGACCGGTTCGAGGAGATCCTGGCCGACCTGACCCGGTAGCGGGGTGGGTGCCCGCTAGTCCTTGGGTGCCCGCTAGTCCTTGAGTGGCAGACTGGGGCCATGGCCGTGAACTACGTCGAGTCTCCCCCGCCCTCGTTCCTGTTCGACCTGGACGGGACGCTGATCGACAGCGTGTACCAGCACGTCATCGCCTGGCGGGCCGCCCTGTCGGGCATCGGCATCGACCTGTCGGTGTGGCGGATCCACCGCCGCATCGGGATGAGCGGCGGGCTGTTCGTGTCCGCGCTGCTGCGGGAGACGGGGCGGTCGCTGTCCAAGGCCGACATCGACCGGCTGCAGCAGGCGCACGCCGAGCAGTACCGGGCCCAGATGGACGCGGTCACGCCGCTGCCCGGCGCGCGTGAACTGCTCGGCTTCTTGACCGGCGCGGGCGTCCGGTGGGCGATCGCGACCAGCGGGTACGCGGCGACCGCGCGGCCCGCGCTGGGCCTGCTCGGGCTGCCCGAGGACACCCCGATGGTCACCCGCGACCTGGTGCGGCACGCCAAGCCGGACCCCGACCTGTTCCTGGCCGCGGCCGCCGTGCTCGAGGTCGAGACGCGGCACGCGATGGTCGTCGGCGACAGCGTCTGGGACCTGCTCGCGGCGCGGCGGGCCGGCGCGCTCGGGGTCGGGCTGCTGTCGGGTGGCTACGGCCGGGAGGAGCTGGAGCGGGCCGGGGCGTACCGGGTCTACGCCGACCCGGCCGAGATGCTGGCCCGCATCGACGAGCTTGGCGTCCGCACCGACGAGCTTGGCGTTAGAGGGTCGTTAGGTTCGGCGCCTTCGCGCGCGAGTAGAGATTTAATGGATGGGTAGGCGATCAGGGGGCGCTGCAAGGACGCGCCCCGGTGGTAGGAGGCGAGTTGCGGTGGCCACCGTTCGTCGGGTCATCGTTGGTGTGCACGGGTCGCTAGGGAGCCTGCAGGCGCTCCGTCACGCGGCGGATGAAGCCAGGCAGCGGGACGTCCCGCTGCTGCCGGTCATCGCCTGGGTCCCGCCGGGCGGTGACCTGTCCGAGCGCCGGCATTCCTCGCCCTACCTGCGCAAGCTCTGGCGCGACGCCGCCTGGGAGCGGCTGCGGACCGCGTTCGACGACGGGCTGGGCGGGTTCCCCGCCGACCTGCAGGTCGAGCCGCACGTGGAGCGCGGCGAGACCGGGCCGGTGCTCGTCGACATCGCCAGCCAGCGGGAAGACCTGCTGGTCATCGGGACCGGCCGCCGGGCCGGCCTGCGGCGGCTGTTCCACAGCCCGGTGGGCCGCTACTGCCTGGCCCGCGCCAAGTGCCCGGTGCTCGCCGTCCCGCCGTCGCTGCTGATGGACGAGGTCGGTCACGGCCTGCGGTCGTGGCACCTGCGCCGTCACGTCCTCCTCCCGCAGGACATCTAGCCTCACCCGCCACGGCGCATGGGTTCTGTTAGGAACTCAGGCGCGGTCGCATGGGTCCCGCAAGGGCGCTTCTTTGGAGCGTCCCTGAACCGTTAACTTGGGATGCGTTGTTCACCTGCGCATACCCGCAGGGCATTCTCACCAGCGGTTTGTCACTAGGAGTCACGATGTGGGACCTGTTCTACGTCGGCCTGACGATCGTCGTCTTCGCCGTCCTTCTCCTCATCTTGAAGGGGATTGAGACCTTTGAGCGTTGAGAACTGGATCGGCCTGATAGGCGGCATCCTGCTGACGATCTACCTGTTCGTGGCCCTCGTCCTGCCTGAGAGGTTCTGATGAACTCCACGCTGGCGGGGTGGCTGCAGTTCCTGTTCCTGGTCGCCGCCCTGGCCGCCTGCTACATACCGCTCGGCAACTGGATCGCGCGCATCTTCACCGACAAGAACCACTGGCGGGTGGAGCGCGGCATCTACCGGCTGTGCGGGATCGACCCGGAGGCCGACATGAAATGGAGCGTCTACGTACGCTCCATCCTGGCCTTCTCCCTCGTCTCCGTGCTGTTCGTGTACCTGATCGAGCGGACCCAGCACTGGCTGTTCTGGGCGGTCGGGATGGCCAACGTCACGCCGGACACGGCGTGGAACACGGCGGTCTCGTTCACCACGAACACCAACTGGCAGAACTATGCCGGCGAGGCCACCATGAGCTACCTCACCCAGCAGGGCGCGCTCATGGTGCAGCAGTTCTTCTCGGCCGCGGTCGGCCTGGCCGTCGCGATCGCCATGATCCGCGGCTTCACCCGGTCCCGGACCGACCGGCTGGGCAACTTCTGGGTCGACGTGACCCGCGGGATTATCCGGCTCCTGATCCCGATCGCGGTCGTCGGCTGCATCATCCTGATGGCCGGCGGGGTGATCGAGAACCTGGCCAACTACCACGTGATCACCACGCTGTCCGGCGCCCACCAGACCATCCCGGGCGGGACGGTGGCCTCCCAGGAGGTCATCAAGGACGTGGGCAACAACGGCGGCGGCTGGTTCAACGTCAACTCGGCCCACCCGTTCGAGAACCCGAACCCGTTCACGAACATCTTCGAGATCTTCCTGCTGCTGCTGATCCCGTTCGCCACGCCGCGGGCGTTCGGCAAGATGGTCGGCGACAACCGGCAGGGCTACGCGCTGGTCGCCGTCATGGTCATCATCTGGGCGTGCGCGGTCGGCGGGCTCAGCTTCTTCGAGACCCACCTCGGCACCGCCGGAGCCGGGCCGCAGCTCGCGCACGGCGCGTACGAGGGCGTGGAGACCAGGTTCGGCCCGCCGGGGTGCTCGCTATTCGCGTCATCGACCACGGTGACGTCGACCGGCGCGGTGGACTGCTTCCACGACTCGCTGACGCCGTTCGGCGGCGGGATCGCGCTGTTCGACATCGCGCTGGGCGAGGTCGCGCCGGGCGGCATCGGGGCCGGCATGTACGGCATCTTGGTGCTGGCCATCGTGACGGTGTTCGTGGCCGGGCTGATGGTCGGCCGGACGCCGGAGTACCTCGGCAAGAAGATCCGGCCCACCGAGATGAAGTACGCGTCGCTGTACTTCCTGACCCTGCCGGTGGTCATCCTGACCATGTCGGCGATCGCCATCGGTACCCACTGGGGCCAGGCCGCGATCTTCAACCCAGGGTCGCACGGGCTGACCGAGATCGTATACGCGTACGCCTCGCAGGCCAACAACAACGGGTCGGCCTTCGCGGGCCTCGGCACCGGGGCCACGTTCTACCAGATCACCGGGGGCATCACGATGCTGCTCGGCCGGTTCGCGCCGGAGATCTTCGCCCTGGGCCTGGCCGGGTCGCTGGCTAGACAGGCACCGGTCCCGGCCAGCGCCGGGACGCTGGACACCAGGACGCCGCTGTTCGTCGGCATGCTCGTGGGCGTGATCCTCATCCTCGTCGGCCTGACCTACTTCCCGGCGCTCGCGCTGGGAGTGTTCGCAGAAGGACTGCACTGATGTCTGTGACAACGCAGAGCCCGGGTACTCCCGCGCCGGCCGCCCCTTCAGAGGAGGCCAGCGAGCCGCGGCGGGTTGGCGGCGGCCTGCTCGACCCGAAGATCTTGTGGAAGTCGACCCCGGACGCGTTCAAGAAGCTGGACCCGCGGGTCCAGATCAAGAACCCGGTCATGTTCGTGGTCGAGGTCGGCGCCGTGCTGTGCATGTACACCGCGATCCGCTCGCCGTCGGCGTTCAACTGGACCATCGTGGTCTGGCTGTGGCTGACGGTGGTGTTCGCCAACCTGGCCGA
>PLIQ01000553.1:6240-6362 GCA_003140115.1 Actinomycetota bacterium
TCGGCCATCACCGGCGAGTCCGCGCCGGTCATCCGGGAGTCCGGCGGCGACCGGTCCGCGGTGACCGGCGGCACCACGGTGCTGTCGGACCGGATCGTGGTCAAGATCACCTCCAAGCCGGG
>PLIQ01000512.1 GCA_003140115.1 Actinomycetota bacterium
GCGCTGGCTGGTCACGTCGGTGCTGGCACCGACCCACTCGACGATCTTGCCGTCCCGCTCGATCGGCACCGCCCGCACGTCGTAGTGCCGGTACGAGCCCGACTTGGTGCGGATCCGGTAGCGGTCGTCGAACACCTTCCCGGTCCGGACGCACTCGCGCCAGTCGCGCTCGACCCGTTCCCGGTCCTCGGGGTGGATGGAGTCCAGCCAGCCGTGGCCGATGTACGCCTCGGCCGACTGCCCGGTGATCCACCGCCATTCGGGCGAGTCTTCCTTCATCGCGCCGTCGGTCCCGGCCACCCAGACCACCTGGGCGCCGCCCTGGACCAGCGAGCGGTAGCGTTCCTCGCTGCGCCGGATCTCCTCCTCGGCCGCGGCTCCGCCGCCCTCGGACAGNNGCCCTGGGGATAGCCCGACTCGATGACCGCAGCGCCGACGGTCAGCACCTGGTGCAGCGCGGCTTCGGCCCGGGCGGCCACCTCTTCGGGCCAGATCTCGGAGGGGAGCTTGTCGGTGTGGTCCGCGTCAGGCTTGCCGATGATCTGTGCGAGGGCAGCGTTCACCCGGCGAAAGCGCAGGTCAGGACCGAGAAATGCCAGGCCGACGGGCGCCTGGTGGACGAGCCTGTCCACCAGGACGGAGTCGGGCGCATCTCGTTGCCTGGGCAAGGAAGTCTCCGTGCTCAAAGTGGACACCCACGTACCGCGCCGGGGGTTGCCATGGGCGGCTCCTTCCCCGGGATCATCGTTCCCGCTGCCAACCAATTAAGCGTGCCACAGTCCGGCAATTGGTGCGGCCTGGAAAGCGGATTCGCGGACAGCGAACACCGATCTACCATGCACGTCAAGCAGGTCCGCGTGTCGCGTGCTGTTTATGAGGCGAAATTACAGCGGGCATGACACCGTAGCATAGCGTCCGCATGTCCAGATCTGAGAGGCTATCAGGGTGAGCCCGCAGCGTCGCAGCAGCCAGAACCCGGGCGGCCCGGACCCCAGCAGGTCAGGCCGGCCAGGCGGCGGCGCGCGTGGCGCGGACGCCCCGCCCCCTAACGCCCTGTTCGCCGAGATGCTGCGCGCCGCCCGCGAGCTGCTGGCCGTGCGCAGCCCGCTGGACGCAGAGCTCATGGTCAGCGAGCTGCTCGGCACCTGGTGGGGGCAGCATTGGCCGCGCGGGGGTGAGCTCCAAGGCGCCCCTGGTCCGGCCCGCGGGAGCGGTTCGCGCCGCGCGACCACGGTGGAGCAGCTGGTCGGCGAGGGGCTGGTCGACTACGCGGCCGGGCAGCGCAGCCCGGCGGCCCTGGCCCTGCTGTCCGGGATCGCCTGCCTCGGCACGCCCCGGCAGGCGGCCAAGGCCGAGCGCGCGGCCCTGGACCTGATCGAGAGCGGCGTGCCCTGCCCCGGCTGGGCCGAGCACCTGGGCGCGGTGACCTCCGCCGAGTGCTACATCAACCCCGACCTCCTAGGCGACCAGGACGAGGTCGTCTGCGTGTTCAGCTACGCCGGGGAAGAGCCGCACGCGCTGGTCACCGTGGTGGACTACAACGCCGACGGGATGATCCGGGACGGCTGGGTGACCTCGCGGGTGGACAAGCTGCTCGATCACTGCCGAGAGGCGAGCACCCAGCGCGGAGCCGAGGGCAGGCATGCGTTCCGGCAGGTGGACGCGGGGCAGATCCGGCACATGCTGGAGACCGCGCTGACCGTGACCGACGGGGCGACGGAACCGTCGGTCAGCGAGTCCTTCCCCTCCTACCACGCGTTCATCCGGGCCCGGATCAGGGCGCTGCCGCCCTACCGCGGCCGGACAATCTCCGGGGCGACCGGGCCGCGGCGCCAGGCGTGGAGCCGGGACCGGCGGGCCATGCTCGCCGCGGAGTTCCTGGCCTCGGACGAGGCCGAGGATCTGTCCGACCGGGGTTCGGCCTCACACTGCGCGGACCGGATCATCGACTACGGCTGCGACCGGGACTTCGGCCGCCCGCTGCGGATGAGCCCGACCAAGGTGGAGACGTTCCTGCTGGGCTGGCTGCCACGCAAGGTCATGCTGTCCTTCGCGGAGCAGGATGCGATGCCGCACGTCCTGGCGGCCTGGGTCCGCTGGGCGGGCCGACGGCGCGGACTGGCCGACCCGGTGGTGGCCGAGACCCTGGAGGCCGTGTTCAACGCGATGGGCCGGTTCGCCGAGGCGTACCGGGATCTGGCGGAGTTCGGCCTGGACTACGTGCTGGTCCGGCGGCTGCTGCCGGACGGCGACCTAGAGGCCCTGCCGCGGCGTGCGTTCGCCTTCCCGGTGCTGGAGGGCTGGCATTCCGGCAGCGACCTGAGCAGCCTGGATCCGTCCGACCCGCGGGACCGGCGGGCTCTGCTCGCTGCCGACCACGCCACCCCGGCACCCGGCGGCGTCGGCCGGCACATCGAGCGGCACCTGGTGCTGGCCGACCGGCTCTGGCGCGACGACCCGCCCGAGCTGTGGCAGGCCGCCCAGCGGCTGCTCGACGCCGGGCAGGACCGGCACCTGGTGCTGCACGCGCTGATGGCCGTGCTCGACCACACCAGCGGGGACGAGGCCGCGCTGGTCGCCGTCCTGCGCGAGCTTGAGGACGACGCGAGCTGATTTCGAGGGGCGCGGGTTGGTGGGCGGGGGCTGATACCACGCTTCGTTCGGCATAAATAGGCTGGTTACGGGGGGCCGTAGCCGCCACCGCCGGGCGTTTCGATCACGAAGACGTCGCCGGGGCGGACCTGGACCGAATCGCAGCCCTGCATGGGCGTGACCGTTCCGTCGGGGTGCTCGATCCAGTGCCGGCCGAGCGCGCCCGGCTGGCCGCCGGCCAGGCCGAAGGCGGGGATCCGGCGGTGGCCGGTCAAGGTGGTGACGGTCATGGGCTCGTTGAACCGGAGCCGGCGGATGCCGCCCTGGCCGCCGTGCCAGCGGCCGGCGCCGGCGCTGCCGGGCCGGATCCGGTAGGACTCGAGCAGCACCGGGTAGCGCCACTCGAGGACCTCGGGGTCGGTGAGCCGGGAGTTGGTCATCTTGGTCTGCACGACGTCGGTGCCGTCGAAGCCGTCGCCCGCGCCGGAGCCGCTGGCTACCGTCTCGTAGTACTGGTAGCGGTCGTTCCCGAACGTCACGTTGTTCATCGTGCCGGACCCCTCCGCCATCACCCCCAGCGCCGCGTACAGCGCGCCGGTGACCACCTGGGAGGTCTCCACGTTGCCCGCCGCGACCGCCGCCGGGTACTGCGGGGACAGCATGGTGTGCTCGGGGATAATCACGGTGAGCGGCTGCAGGCAGCCGGAGTTGAGCGGGATGTCGTCGTCGACCAGGGTGCGGAACACGTANNCCGGTGAAGTCGATCTCGGCGGTCCGTTGTTCGGTGTTGACGCGGACCGTGACGTTGACCTTGGCCTGGTTGTCCAGCTCATATTCAAAGTGACCGTCGTGCAGGGCGGTGATGACGCGTCTTACTGACTCGGCGGCGTTCTCCTGGACGTGGCCCATGTAGGCCCGTACCACGTCCAGCCCGAAGTGGTCCACCATGGCGCGGAGCTCCTCGATGCCCTTCTCGTTCGCGGCGATCTGGGCGCGCAGGTCGGCCAGGTTCGTGGCCGGGTCGCGGGAGGGGTACTCGGCGGTGGTGAGGAGGTTCACGGTCTCGGCCTCGTGCAGACGACCGTTTTCGACCAGCAGCCAGTTGTCGATCAGCACGCCCTCCTCCTCGACCCGGGTGCTGGCGCTCGGCATCGACCCCGGCGAGATGCCCCCGATCTCGGCGTGGTGCCCCCGCGAGGCCACGTAGAACCAGATCTCGTCCTTGTCCGGGCCCGTGCCCGTGCCCTCGCCCGTGCCCTCGCCCGTGGCCGTCGGCACCGATGGAACATTGGTGCCGTCCTGGCGACCCCGATGGAACATTGGTGTCGTTGGCTTTGGGGGTTGGGGAGTGCGGGGAGCGAAGACGGGTGTGACGACTGTGATGTCTGGGAGGTGAGTGCCGCCGTGGTAGGGGTCGTTGAGGACGTAGACGTCGCCGCGGCGGAGGTCCGGGTTGCGCTGGATCACCGTCTTGATCGATTCGCCCATCGAGCCGAGGTGGACCGGCATGTGCGGGGCGTTGGCGATCAGGCCGCCCTCGGCGTCGAAGACCGCGCAGGAGAAGTCGAGCCGCTCCTTGATATTGACCGATTGCGCGGTGGCCTGCAGGCGCACGCCCATCTGCTCGGCGACCGACATGAACAGGTTGTTGAAGATCTCCAGCAGCACCGGGTCGGCGCCGGTCCCGACGTCGGCCCGGTCGGGCCGGGCGGTGACGCGCTCCAGCAGCAGGTCACCACGATCGGTCACGACGGCCTGCCAGCCGGGCTCGACCACGGTGGTGGCGAGGTCCTCGGCGATGATGGCCGGGCCGTCCACGGCCTGCCCGCTGCGGAGGCTGGCGCGCGGGAACAGGTCCACCTCGGCCCAGGCCCCGCCGGTGAACATGCGGATGCGTGCGGCCCCATCCGCAGGAGCCTGGATGGGCGGCGTGCTCCCCAGATCCTCCTGGGCGCCGGTCACCTCTACGGACACCGCCTCGGCGATGATCGTCTTGTCGGGCATGAGGAAGGAGAACCGGCGGGCGTACTCGGCCTCGAACGCGGCGATCATCTGTTCCAGTGATCCGACCGGGACGATGACCGCGGTGTCGGTGCCCTGGTAACGCAGGTGCGTGCGGTGCGTGGCGTGGATCCGGTCGGCGGGCATGCCCTCGGCCTGGACCTCGGTGCGAGCGTCTTGTTCGAGGGGCTCGAGGATCTGGGGTAGCGCGGCGATCAGGCCGGGGTCCAGCGGAGCCTCGACGGCCTGCTCGCGCATGGCGACGATGTCGGCGAGTCCGATCCCGTAGGCGGACAGCACCCCGGCCAGCGGGTGGATCAGCACCTTGGACATGCCCAGCGCGTCGGCGACGGCGCAGGCGTGCTGGCCGCCCGCGCCGCCGAACACGTTCAGCACGTACTCGGTGACGTCGTAGCCGCGCTGCACCGAGATCTTCTTGATCGCGTTGGCCATGTTGGCCACGGCGATCTCGACGAAGCCGGCCGCGACCTGCTCGGGTCCGCGGCGGTCGCCGGTGGCCTGGGTGATCTGCGTGCTGAGCGTCAGGAACTGTGCTCGGGTGGTCGCGGCGTCGAGCGGTTCGTCGCCGTGGGGGCCGAAAACGCGCGGGAAATAGGCGCCCTGGATCCGGCCGAGCAGGACGTTGGCGTCGGTCAGGGTGAGCGGGCCGCCGTTTCGGTAGCAGGCGGGGCCGGGATCGGCCCCGGCGGAGTCGGGCCCCACCCGGTACCGGCTGCCGTCGAAGTGCAGTACCGAGCCGCCGCCCGCGGCCACGGTATGGATGGACAGCATCGGGGCCCGCATCCGGACCCCGGCGACCTGGGTCTCGTACTCGCGCTCGAAGGTCCCCGCGTAGTGCGACACGTCGGTCGACGTGCCGCCCATGTCGAACCCGATGACCTTGGCGAAGCCGGCGTTTTCCGCTGTGCGCGCCATGCCGACGATGCCGCCGGCCGGCCCCGACAAGATGGAGTCCTTGCCGCGAAAGCTGGCCGCGTCGGTCAGGCCGCCGTTGGACTGCATGAACAGCAGCTTGACGTTTTTGAGCTCGTACGCCACCTCGGATACGTATCTTTGCAAGATCGGAGACAGGTAGGCGTCGACCACCGTGGTGTCGCCGCGGGAGACCAGCTTCATCAGCGGGCTGGTCCGGTGCGACTCGCTCACCTGGGTGAACCCGGCTTTTCGGGCGAGGGCGCCGATCTTTCGTTCATGGTCGGGGTAGCGGTAGCCGTGCACGCAGACGACGGCTACGGACCGGAAGCCGTCGTCTGCGGCTGTTCTGAGGCTTTGCTCGATCGCGTCCTCGTCCAGGGGGGTGAGGACGTCGCCGTGGGCGGTTATCCGCTCGTCGGCTTCGATGACCCGGTCGTAGAGGAGTTGCGGCAGTTCGATCCGGCGGTCGAAGATCCGCGGCCGGTTCTGGTAGGCGATGCGCAGGGCGTCAGCGAAGCCCTTGGTGATGACCAGGACGGTGGGCTCGCCCTTGCGCTCGAGCAGGGCGTTGGTGGCCACCGTGGTGCCGAGGCGGACCTGCCTGATCCGGTGCGTGGGGATTTCTTCGTCCGGCGCGACGCCGAGCAGCAGGCGGATGCCGGCCACCGCGGCATCCCGGTAGGCGCGGGGATTATCCGAGAGCAGCTTGTGCGCGATCAGCCGCCCGTCGGGGCGCCGGGCGACGATGTCGGTGAACGTGCCGCCTCGGTCGATCCAGAATTCCCACCGTTCGTCCACCGCTTGAGCGTAGCTACCCCTGGTCGGGCACCGCGAGGTCGCGGTAGGCGGTCTCCACATCGGCGGCGGTCACCGTGGTCAGGTCTTCGGCGGTGGCCTGCTCGCCGAGGCTTACCACCCGGACGTCCCGGCTGGCGCAGGCCCGTTCGAACAGGGACCGGGCGAACCGGCCGTTGCCGAGCTCGTCGATCCGGCCCATCGTGCACGCGTGCTCGAAGATTTCCTTGAGGACCTCGACGGCGGCCGGGTCGAACATGTCCCCGGCTTGTTCGGCTAGGAGGATGGCGATGCGGACCAGGTCGGCGGGCTGATAGCTGGGGAAGGTGACACGGGTGCTGAAGCGCGAGGCCAGGCCGGGGTTGCTGCGCAGGAACCGGTCCATGTCGTCGGGGTAGCCGGCCAGCACGATGACCAGCCGGTCGCGGTCGTCCTCGGCCCGCTTGAGCAGCGTCTGGACCGCCTCGGAACCGAACGCGTCGCCGCCGGAGTAGCCGTCGTTGTGCAGCGAGTACGCCTCGTCGACGAACAGCACGCCGCCGATGGCCGAGTCGACGAGCCGGTTGGTCTTGATCGCGGTCGAGCCGAGGTGCTCGCCGACTAGGTCGCCCCGGTGCGCCTCGACCACCTCGGGCCGGACCAGCAGCCCGAGGGCGGCGAAGATCCGACCCAGGATGCGCGCGACCGTGGTCTTGCCGGTCCCGGGCGGGCCGGTGAAGACGAAGTGCCGGGCCGGGGGCTGGCTGGTCAGCCCGTGCGTGTCTCTTAGTTTGGCCACGCGCAGCTGGGCGGCGATGGCCCGGACCTGGGCCTTGACGGGTTCCAGGCCGATCAGCTCGTCGAGCTCGGCGATCGCGCCCTCCACCGTGGGCGTGTCCTCGTAGCCGCGCAGCCTGCTGGTGAGCTCGGAGTAGGCCTGCTGGAGGTCTTTGGCGCGGATGGTGATCAGGTCGTCACGGGAAGGGTCCGCACTCGGGGTCATGATCCGGACGTCGCGGGCCTGGCCCGCCTTCTCCAGCAGGCTGCGGACGAACCGGCCGTTGCCCAGCTCATCGGCGATCCGGCGGCGGCCGACCTCCTCCAGCGTGCGCCACAGGACCGGCCGCGCGTCCGGGTCGAGCACCTCGCCGCGGCGGTCCAGCGCGGCCTCGGCCA
>PLIQ01000333.1:0-4748 GCA_003140115.1 Actinomycetota bacterium
TCGCGGTCCTGCGCCGCGTCTGAGCGACCGCGGACGCTCCCGAAATCGAATCCGCAATGTTGGCGGCGAGGGGCATACTCCGCCATCGTCATCGGTTGCACCCGGTACGGGTTGGCGCAATTGCGCGCGTTAGGCTGAAAACAGCCGAAGCGGGGGCAAAGGCATGCGGGAGGCGGGCTTGGCCGGGGCGTTTTTCCGGCACCGGGGGCTCATCGCGTTCTCGGCGGGGGGCGCGATGGCCGAGGCGGGCGTCCTGTCCTATCGTGCGCCCTTCGCCCGGCCGCTCGCCCCGCAGGTTACCGCGCTTCCGCCGCTCGCGGCCTTCCACGACCTGCGCTGGCTGTTCGCGTTCAACCAGTCCTGGCTCGGCTTCACGGTCGTCTTGGTGCTGCTGGTGCTGGCGCGGGCGGGCGTGGACGCGGTCCTGATCCAGCTGGCCTGGCCGCGCCAGCTTGATCCTGCGGTCCCGGGCCTGGCGCGGCCGCGTTTCCTGACCTCCGTTGTGTCCTGCATCGTGCTGACGGTGCTGGTCGGGCTCGTGTTGTCGCCGGTGGTCACGCTGATGTTCGGGGTGGCCCTGCTCCCGTTCTCCTGGCCGTACCTGGCCGCGGTGCCCATCTTGCTCGGCACCGCGGTAGCGCTGAGCCAGGGCGGCGTGGGCCCGGCCTGGTGGCGGCGGCTGCCCCCGGTGCGCACGGCCGCCTGGGTGATCGCGACCTTCTTGATCCTGTCCCTGGCCTCGGCGCTGATGGCGCACCTGGACACGGCGGGCATCGTGGCCGTGGCCGGGCTGGCCGGGGTGGTCAACGCGCGGGCCTGGTACGGGCTCACCGCCGCGGCGGTCCGGCGCTCGATCGACAGGCCACTGCACCCCTGGCACTGGCGCGCCACGCTGCAGCAGATCCGGCGCTCGCTGCTGGACCGGACCAGCTGGGTCCCAGTGGCGCCGCTGGCCGCGGTGCTGGTTCTCGCGTTGGTCGTCGGTCTGGCCCGGCTGGCCTTTACCGGCACCGTGCGGTTCGCGCCCGGCCCCACTGGCGTGGTGGCGAGCGCGGACGAAGCGGCCGGGCTGATCGCATCCGGCGGATCGGACCAAGGCGGTGGCCGGAGCAAGACCGTAACCACCGCCAAGCCCCGGGGCGCGGTCCTGGTGGTCGAGGGCTTCGGGTCGAGCTGCTGCGGCGCCGCCTACGGACTGCGGGCGGCCGAGCCGGGCATGCTCGTGCGCCAGTTCTCCTACCTCGGCCTGGATGCGGCCGGACAGCCGATCCCGTACGGCCCGGCGGCAGAAAACCTGTCCATCCAGGCCCTGGGCGACCGGATGGCCGCCCAGGTGGAGGACCTGTACCACCAGGTCGGCGTGCCAGTCGACGTGGTGGCCGAGAGTGAGGGCACGCTTGGCTTGTACGCGATGCTGGCCCGGCACCCGCACGTGCCGGTGAAATCGGTGACCCTGCTGAGCCCGATCGTCGAGCCCGGCCAGCTGGGCCAGGCCGAGGACACCGTGCCCGGTGCCGCGCTGAACACGCTGAACGATCTGATCGGCGGCATGTCGCCGTACGGAAGCTCGGGCGCGCAGGCGCTGATCGACTCGGTCAGCGAGGTGGGCGCCCGCTACTTCGAGCAGGTCAGCCACGAACTGGCGCTGCCCTGGCTGGCCGTGATCCCGCTCGCCGACGCGGTGACCCTGCCCGCCTGCCCGTGGCCGCGCAACGTGATCTTCGTCGCCGCGTTCCACGGCGGGCTGCTTGGCAACGCCTCGGTCCGGCAGCTGGTCGAGGGCTTCCTGTCCCGGGGTACGGCGCAAGTGCAAAGCGCGTACCAGCGGCAGCTGCGCCGCACCGCCCAGCTCATCGCGGCGGCGGCCACGGCCTGGCGGATGCCCGAGCTCAGCGCGTCCTGTCCCGGCGCCGGGAGCTAGCTGGCGGGACGCGCGGCGATCCGCTACGCTGATCCGCGTGACACGAGCAGCCCGCTCCCCCAGGCCAACACAGCAGTGGTGGCGCCGCCAGTAGGCGGCCCGCTGACTCGCGTTGTTTTTGTAACACAGCGATACCGAAGCGACCGCCCGGAAACGGCGGCCGCTTTTTCGTTACCGGCCGTCAGCGGGCCTGAGACTTAGGGGCCATCGTGGACTCCGAACGTACCGACCTACTGACCCGCGCCGGCGTGCGGGTCACCCGCACCGCCACGCCCTTCAATCCCGGCGAGCTCGGCCGGATTGCGGCCCTGGTCGATGAGCGCCGCGGCGGCGTGATGAGCTCCGGCATGGAATACCCCGGGCCGGTACAGCCGCTGGCACATGGCCTACGTCGACCCGTGCGCCGAGATCATCGCCACCGGGCGGCGGATCACCGCGCGGGCCCTGAACGACCGCGGCCGGGTTCTGCTCCCGGTGATCCGCGCGGCCATGACGCGGGTAGGCCAGCCTGAGCCAACAGGGTCTGTCGACGCCGACACCGTGGTGATCCCCGAGCCCGACCGCGAGTTCACCGAGGAGGAGCGCAGCCGGCGGCCCACGGTGTTCAGCGCGCTACGGGAGATCGCGGCGGCGTTCGGCTGTGCGGACCCGCATCTGGGCCTGTACGGGGCGTTCGGTTACGACCTGGCCTTCCAGTTCGAACCGGTGCAACTGCGCCGCGAGCGTCCGGCCGGGCAGCGGGACCTGGTCCTGCACCTGCCCGATGAGATCTGGGTGCTGGACCGCAAGCGCGAGGAGGCGGTCAGGTACACCTATGAGTTCGAGGTGGACGGCGCGTCCACGACCGGGCTCGAGCGCCTGACGGCTGGCACGGGCCCGCAGCACGAGCCACGCTCCGTTCGGCCTAAAGACCTTCCTCCGCCGCCGGAGCCCGGCAGCTACGCGCGGGTCGTCGAGGAAGCCCGGGAGCGGTTCGCCCGCGGCGACCTGTTCGAGGTGGTGCCGAGCCACGTGTTCCACGGACGGTGCGCGTCGCCGGCCGCGTTCTACGAACTGCTGCGGCAGCGCAACCCCGCCCCGTACGAGTTCCTGTTCAACCTGGGTGAGGGGGAGCACCTGGTCGGCGCGTCGCCCGAGATGTACGTCCGGGTCACCGGGGACCGGGTGGAGACCTGCCCGATCGCGGGCACGATCGCGCGCGGCGAGGACACGCTGGAGGACGCGGCGAACATCGCCACCCTGCTCGGCTCGGCCAAGGAGGAATCCGAGCTGACCATGTGTACCGATGTGGACCGCAACGACAAGGCGCGGGTCTGCGTACCCGGCTCGGTCCGCGTCATCGGGCGGCGCCAGATCGAGATGTACAGCCGTCTCATCCACACCGTGGACCACATCGAGGGTCGGCTGCGGTCCGGGTTCGACGCGCTCGACGCGTTCCTCACCCACATGTGGGCGGTCACCGTCACCGGCGCGCCCAAGACCTGGGCCATGCAGTTCATCGAGGACCACGAGCAGACCCCGCGCCGCTGGTACGGCGGGGCGGTCGGCAAGATCGGCTTCGACGGCTCGATGAACACCGGGCTCACGCTGCGGACCGCGCACATCACCGGCGGCATCGCCGCCGTGCGCGCGGGCGCGACGCTGCTGTACGACTCGATCCCCGACGCGGAGGAACAGGAGACCCACATCAAGGCCCGGGCCCTGCTGGAGACCCTGGCCGAGGCCGGACGCCTGCCCCAGGACAATGCGCGCCCGGCGGATCCCTCGGCCGGGTCAGCGGCGTCGGTTAGCGGCCGCAGCCCGCGGGTCCTGCTGGTCGACCATCAGGACTCGTTCGTGCACACGCTGGGCGACTACTTCCGCCAGCACGGGGCGGAGGTGACGACGCTGCGGTTCGGGTTCGCCCCGGCCCTGCTGGACTCCTACGCGCCGGACCTGGTGGTGCTGTCGCCCGGGCCCGGCCGGCCGACCGACTTCGGCTGCGCGGCGCTGCTCGACGAGGTGTACGCGCGACACCTGCCGGCGTTCGGCGTGTGCCTGGGCTTGCAGGCCATGGTNNGGGTGGTAATGGCCATCGAGGACGCCGCCGCCGGACGCTGGGCGGTGCAGTTCCACCCCGAGTCCATCCTGACCGCCTCCGGCCGGGTCGGCCACCAGATCATCGCCAACGTCCTGGACCTGTGCCATGCCCGGGAGAAAGTCGGTGGCCGCCTGTAGTGTGCTGTGGCATGAGGAGCGTCGAACCCGAGGTTTTCCTGGTCGCGCGGCCGAAGGTCGACTACGACGCGATGGCCGCCTACCTGCACGAGGTGGGCGGGGAGCGCTGGCTGGAGCGGCTGGACCGCGATCAGCTCGGCAATGACGCGCAGGATCTCGCCGAGTTCGCCGGGAAGATGTGCTACCGATCCTGGGAACCCGGCCTGAACCCCAACGTTCGCAAGGTCCGCGACGACCAGGCCGAGTACCTGCAGAACATCCTGAAGCAGGCGCACGGCTCGGTCCTCGAGCACGCCAGCTTCACGTTCGTGCTGCACAACGTATCCCGGGTCCTCACCCATGAACTGGTTAGGCACCGGCCAGGGACGGCGGTGTCGCAGGAGTCGCTGCGCTATGTCCGCCTCGATGAGCTACCGTTCTGGTTCCCCGAGTGGGCCCAGCAGGACCCGGAGCTGATGAAGCGGGCCACGGCACTGCTGGCCGAGCTCGAGCAGTTCCAGCTGTGGATGGCCGGGCACTTCGAGCTGGACGACGACGGTACGAAGATGCACGAGAAGAAGGCCAAGACCTCGTTCATGCGCCGGTTCGCGCCGGAAGGCCTGGCCACCGG
>PLIQ01000333.1:4762-7371 GCA_003140115.1 Actinomycetota bacterium
GTAACCGACGGCACCTGGATTCCCGGCTGGCGCAAGGTCTGACGCCAGGCCGCAGGAGGCTTCGGCGAGCAGCCGCGGACCGACAGTGCGGCGGGCCCTAGCCGGTCAGGCTGTCCAGGTCGTAGCGGATCAGGTGGTCCGGAGCGCCGCGTTCTCGCAGCACCTGCACGGTCTTGATGATCATCGCGTCCGGCCCGCTGATGTAGATGTCCCGGTCGGCCCAGGTCGCCTTGGCGGCGAGCTCGGGCACGGTGCCGAACATGACGTCCTCGCGGGTCGGCTCGTCGGACACCGCCGGGATGACCTGCAGCCAGGGGTAGGCAAGCTCCATCTGCTGCAGCTCGGCCAGGTCGTACAGGTCCTGGTAGCGGCGCGCGCCAAAGTAGAGCACGATCTCGCGGCGGCGGTTTGGCCCGGGCGCCCTGGTGATCGCCTCGATGATGGCCTTGACCGGAGCCAGCCCGGTGCCGCCGGCCAGGCACAGGACGTCTCGCGGCGAGTCCGTGTTCGCAGTCATCGTGCCCTCTGGCGCACCGAGCACCAGTGGGTCCCCGACCCGGACGTGGTGGACGAGGGACGGGCTGACCAGGCCGCCTGCGATCGCCCGGACGTGCAGGCTCAGCGTCCCGTCGGCGCGCGGGGTGTTCGCGATGGAATACCTGCGCCACAGCCGGGGCCAGCGCGGCGTCTGCACGCTGACGTACTGGCCGGGCAGGTAGCTCAGCGGCTGCTCAGGCGCCACGGTGAGCACCGAGATGTCGGGCCCACGCGACTCGGCGGCGGTGACGGTGGCGATCCACCAGGCTGGAGCGTGTTCGGCATCGCGCGTGGCGGCGTCGATCATGACGTCTACGGCATGGTCGAACGCACGTTCCCAGGCCCGCTGCGTCGTCTCGTCCCAGGCCTGCGCGGCAAACCGGTGCAGCGTGGCTAGCAGCGCCCGGCGGAACATCCCGTAGTGCTGCTCCCGGACGCCGAACTTGCGGTGAGCACGTCCGAGCTTTTCCAGGTAGGGCACGAGCACCGCTGGGTCGTCCTGGTCGCGGGCGATGCGGACCAGGGCGCGGAAGAAGCGCCTGCGCTGCAGGTCCATGGCGGCCGGGAACATGGCCCGGATCTCGCCGTCCATGGCGTTCAGCTGCCCGTAGAAATAGGTCATGGCCGCGTCAGCGGTCGGTTCGAGCAGAAACAATGAGGCCTGAACGGGATGGCGGGCCGGCCCACCGGTACCGTTGACGGGCACGGCACCCTCACCATGGCGCGGTGATCCGGCATCTCCGGACATTGTCACACTCTCAGTGTCGCATCAGGAGCGGAACGCTACCATCGATTACTGGCAACTCGGGATCTAACCGGTGCAGACGATTTTTCCCGTGGGCGGGCCTAGCGCGGGCGGGATGGACCATTATGGGCAGTGGAACCTTATGTGCAGGAGGACGACGGATGGGCCGCCCGATAATCGGCATCACCGGCGAGCTGGAGGCAACTCGCTGGCGCGACTGGATTCGCGAAGCGGTCGTCTCGCCGGTGAGCTACACGAGAGCCGTCGAGCGCGCGGGCGGAGCGCCAGTCATCTTGCCGCCGGTCCCCTCGAGTTCCGTGCCGAGCCTGATCGCCAGGATTGACGCCTTGGTCGTGGCGAGCGGCCGGGATGTCGACCCCTCACTCTACGACCAGGCTCCGCACGAGCAGACCGACGCGCCCGACCACCGGCGGGACCGGTTCGAGATCCTCATGATCCGTGCGGCGATCGAGGCCGACCTGCCGTTGCTCGCCATCAGCCGCGGTATGCACATCCTCAACGTGGCCCGCGGCGGCACCCTGATCCAGCATCTGCCCGACCGGGTCGGCAGCGAGAGCCACAAGCCGGACCCGGTGAAGATGACCATCCACGACGTGCAGATCAGCGCGGCGAGCAAGCTCGGCCGGGTGCTCGGCGCCACCGCCCAGGTGCCCGCCGCCCATCACCAGGCCATCGACCGGCTCGGCAGCGGGCTGCTCAACGTGGCCTGGACGCCGGACCAGATGGTGGAAGCGGTCGAGCTGCAGGGACACAAGTTCGGCATCGGCGTGCAGTGGCACCCGGAAGAGAGCGACGACGCGCGAATCTTCGAAGCCCTGGTGGCCGCCGCCAAGCCCGCGCCCACCCCGCCCACCGCCACCGACGTGACCGGCCGGTCCAAGCGACCCTCGAAGCGCCACGCAACCCGTTCCTGATCGGGTCTCCTGCTCACCGCGCGCCCGTGGCCGTGCAGCCCGGACCGCACGGGCGTAGCGTGCCTTTCCAGCCCCGGCGGTGCAGGACGCTGCCGATCTCGGCCGCGGTCCGGCAGCGGTTCTCGGTGGTGTCGGGCCAGCCATACCTGAGGGTTGGCCCTGAAGCTGGCTTCGCCAGCGCAAACTTCGTTCGTCTTCCATGCCGGCAGTGTGAGCAGCCCTCGCTGCCACCCGCCAGCCCAACCTCCCTCCTGTGGATAACCCTCCTCTGTCCTCTCTAGCCTGTGGATAACCCCGCCTTCGGATCATCGCGTGTCGCTACCTCTTTGAGAAGGAGGTAACGACACACGATCACGAGAAGTCGGATTGGCGGAGGCTGAAATGGGTGATTT
>PLIQ01000333.1:7401-40872 GCA_003140115.1 Actinomycetota bacterium
ACTTGGAGCCAGGCCATGAAGGTGGACCAGGCGCCGGTCACCTCGAGCAGGCCGACGCAGACCAGCATGGCCCCGCCGATCCTGGTCACCAGGCGGGCCCGCCGCCGGGCAAAGGCGAACGCCCGCATCGCGAGCTGGAAACCGAACGACACGAGCAGGAACGGGATGCCCAGGCCCAGCGCGTAGACGAAGGCCAGCAGCGCGCCGCGAGCCACCGTGCCGCTGGCGGCCGACAGCGCGAGGACGGCGGTCAGGGTAGGCCCGATGCACGGGGTCCACCCCAGTCCGAACATCACTCCGAGCAGCGGCGCGCCGGCCAGGCCCGCCTTCGGCCGGGCGGACGGGCGCACGATCCGGCCCGCGAGCGAGAACCGGTCGAACGCCCCGGCGAACAGCAGCCCGAGCAGGATGGTCAGGCCGCCCAGGATCCGCGTCAGCAGGCGCGCGTGCCCGGTGATCAGATGGCCGAGCCCGCCCAGCGCCGCCCCGTAAGCGACGAAGACCACCGAGAACCCCAGCACGAACAGCGCCGTCCCGGCCACGACCCGGGCCCGGGGCGCCGATGGCGGAGCCACGACCGGACGCGCGGCCACCGCGACAGTGTGTCCCGCCCCACCCTCGGCCGCCACGACCGGCTGAGCGGCAGCCGGACCCGACCCTGAGCCCGAGGCGCCGGCCATGCCGGTGACGAATGATAGGTAGCCGGGCACCAGCGGCAGGCAGCACGGCGAGAGGAAGGTCACCGCGCCGGCCGCGGCCGCCACGGGCAGCGCCAGGATCAGCGGGCCGGAGGAGACCAGCTGGGCCGTTCCGCTCATATGCCCACTATGCCACGAGGTCCTGCCCCGGTCGACGGTCGGCTACTACATAACGTAGTCGGGGTGGTCGAAGACGTCCCGGACGCCGACGAGGGCAGCGAGAAGACCAAGACCACGTAGCTGGCCAGTGCGACCGCGAAGGCCAGCGACATGCCCAGCGATGCGCCATTGGCGCCGCTGCCAGTGAAGCCGAGCCCGGCCGAGCCCGCGCCGAGAATGGCCAGCAGTCCGACGGCCGATAGCCAGATCGACAGCCGGTGCCGGACGCCGATGGCCCGGACCAGCTGGCCCACCGCGGCGACGACCAGCAGAATGCCCAGGATCACGTGCAAGGCCAGATCCGGACTGGAGAACAGGCCGATGGACTTGGTCGACGTCGGCGCCGTCCCGTACAGGTTGTAGATCGCGCCCAGAATGAACTCGACAATGAGCATGACCACGGCACCGAGGCTGGACAGCCGCAACCGGACCAGCCGGACTGCCTGAGTCTGCCCCGTCGCCCGCGCGGTGGTGTGTGTCTGCGACATCCATGAAATCCTAACGGCGCCGGCCTCACCCCGCGAAGCGGCTATGGTTGGCGAGGTGAGATCGGTCCTCACCCGCCCCCAGTCACCGGCCCGGCCCCCCAGCGCGCCCGGCGGCTGGCTGCTGCTGCTGGTCGGCTTGGTCGCGTTCGGGGTGGCCCTCGGCGGCTACGTGATCTACATGGTCGGCCACGCAAAGGGCTACACCATGGACCCGGTCGACCTGAACGTATACCGGTCCGGCGGGCTCATCGTCCGGCACATCCGGCCGTACTACGACCCGCACCTGGCGTCGCCGCTGTACGACTGGGTCGGGTACGGCAATCTGCATCTGCCCTTCACCTACACCCCGTTCGCGGGGCTGGCCTTCGCGCTGGTCTCCTTGGTCCCGTACCAGCTGTGCCTGAAGCTGTCTATTGCGGTGGACCTGGTCTCGGTGCTGGCAGCGGTGTGGGTCACCCTCGGCGCGCTCGGCTACCGCCGGATCGTGGTCCGGGCCGGCGCGACCCTGCTGGGCGCAGCGACGGTGCTGTGGACCGAACCGGTGCTGCGGACCATCTACCTGGGCCAGATCAACCTCGTCCTGCTGGCCCTGGTCCTGTGGGACCTGTGCCAGCCCGACACCGCCAAGAGCCGCTGGTGGAAGGGCTTCGCCACCGGCATCGCGGCCGGCATCAAGCTGACCCCGCTGATCTTCATTCCCTATCTGCTGATCGCCAGGAAGTTCCGCCAGGCGGCGCTGGCGCTGGCCGGGTTCGTGGTCAGCGTGCTGCTCGGCTTCGTGATCCTGCCCGGTGACTCTCACAAGTGGTGGTTCGGCGGACTGTTCGCCCAGAGCGGGCGGACCGGGTTCGTCGGCTGGGCGGGCAACCAGTCGCTGGACGGCCTGATCACCAGGCTGGCGGGCAGCATCGCGGCCGGCCATGCGGCCTGGATCGTGCTCGCCGTGCTGGTCGGCGTGGGCGGCGTGATCGCCGCCGGACTGCTCGACCGTAAGGGCCACGCCATGCTCGGCCTGATGATGGCCGCCTTGACCGGGCTACTGGTCTCGCCGATCAGCTGGGATCACCACTGGGTGTGGATCGTGCCCGGCGCGATCGTGGCCGCCCACTACGCGGTCCAAGCCTGGCGCCGCACCGCCCGGCGCACGGCAATCGCGTGCGGGTTGCTGGCCGTGGCCATCGTGGCCTGGTTCGGCGCCTGGCCGACCAAGTTCTTCCACGTCACGCCGCCCAACCTCGGCACCGACTCGCTCGGCCTGCTCTGGATCCCGAAGAACACCAACCCGTCCTGGTACCAGTGGTACGGCGACCAGCGCTGGTTCCCCGAGTACCACTGGCACGGGTTGGCCCTCATCTGGGGCAACGCCTTCATTCTCGCCGGGCTGGCCATGTTCGGGGTGCTGCTGGCCGTCTCGCTGCTGCTGCCTGCCGCCAGGAAGGACCACGACGATGAGCCTGGGCGAGATTCAGCAGGTCAGCGAGGGGATCTACGCCTACCTGCAGCCTGACGGCAGCTGGTACCTCAACAACACTGGCTTCCTGGTCAGCCGCGAGGGCGTGATCAGCGTCGACGCCACCTCCACCGAGCGCCGGACCCGCGCCTACCGCGACGCCATCGCCACGGTCACGGACCAGCCGGTCCGCACGCTGGTCAACACCCACCACCACGGCGACCACACGCACGGCAACTACCTGTTCCGCGGCGCGACCATCGTCGGGCACGAGCGCTGCCGGGACGCGATCCTCGCCACCCCCATGCCGCCGCCGCCGGGCATCTGGTCGGAGGTGGACTGGGGGCACCTGGAGCTGGCCCCGCCGTTCCTGACCTACACCGACCGCGTCGCGCTGTGGTCCGGTGACCTGCGCTGCGAGGTCCGCTACGTGGGCACCCCGGCGCACACCACCAACGACTCGATCGTCCATATCCCCGAACGTTCCGTGGTCTTCGCCGGCGACCTGCTGTTCAACGGCGGCACCCCGTTCGCGCTCATGGGCTCGATCAGCGGCTGGATCGAGGTGCTGGAGACCGTGCTGCGCCCGCTCGGCGCCCGCACCCTGGTGCCCGGCCACGGCCCGGTCTGCGGCCCGGAGGTCATCGACAATGTCCTCGCCTACCTGCGCTTCGTCCAGCGCACGGCCGAGCAGGCCAAGGCGGAAGGCCTGTCCCCGTTGCAGGCCGCCCAGGCGGTGAACCTGGGCCAGTTCAAAGACCTTCTTGACGCCGAACGAATCGTGGGGAATCTTCACCGGGCCTACCTCGAGCTGGCGGGGGCCGAGCGCGGCGCCCCCATCGACCTGGCCCAGGCTCTGGGCGACATGGTCGCCTACAACGGCGGCCGTCCCCTCACTTGTCACGCCTAAAGGTGGGCTGGGGAGGGGGAAGAAAAAGGTGGCCTGGCTCAACGAAGAAGTCGCGGGACTGCTGCGCGAGTACGCCGAGCTGACCCAGATCACCGGCGGCGACGTATTCCGGGCCCGGAACTACGAGAAGGCGGCCCGGTCGGTGCGCGGCTGGGGCGAGGACATCAGCCGGCTCGACGCCAAGGGCTTGCGCGCCATCCCGGGCGTCGGCGCCTCGATCGCGGCCAAGATCGCCGAATACCTGGCCACCGGGCACATCGCTGCCCTGGATGAGCTGCGGGCCAAGATTCCGTCCGGGGTGCTCGAGCTGACCCGGGTGCCCGGCCTCGGACCGAAGCGGGCCCTGCAGCTCAACCACGACCTAGGCGTCTCGTCGGTGGACGAACTCGCCGCGGCGGTCCAGGCGGGACGGCTGGAGGGGCTGGCCGGCTTCGGGGCCCGCAGCGAAGAACGCATCGCCAGCGGCATCGAGGTGTACCGGCAGGGCCGCGAGCGGGTCCTCCTCGACGTGGCCCTGCACACCGCGACCACCATGGTGGCGGCCATGTCCGCCGTCCCCGGCTGCCAGCGCTGCGCCTACGCAGGCTCGCTGCGGCGCTGGCGGGAGACCGTCGGCGACGTCGACGTCCTGGCCGCCGCCGCCGACTCGGCCCCGCTGATGGCTGCGTTCACCGCCCTACCCGAGGTGGCCGCGGTGATCGCCAGCGGCCCCACCAAGACCTCCATCCGCACCTCAGCCGGCCTGCAGGTCGACCTGCGCGTGGTGCAACTCGACGCCTGGGGCGCGGCGCTGCAGTACTTCACCGGTTCGCAGGCGCACAACGTCGCCGTCCGGCAGATCGCGATCCGGCAGAAGCTCAAATTGTCCGAGTACGGGCTATTTGATAACGAGACGGGGGACCTGATCGTCTCGCGTACCGAAGAGGAGGTCTACGCGCGGCTCGGGCTGGCCTGGATACCCCCCGCGATGCGCGAGGACCACGGCGAGGTGCAGGCGGCGGCCCGGGGGGAGATACCACGCCTCGTTCGGGAAAAAGACCTGAAAGGTGACCTGCACACGCACACCAACTTGACCGACGGGGTGGCCAGCCTGGAGGACATGGTGGCTGCGGCGGTCCGGCGGGGATATGAGTACTACGCGATCACCGACCACGCGCCGAACCTGGTTTTCCAGCGGATGACCGACGAGAAGATGCTGGCCCAGCGCGACCAGGTGCGGGCCCTCGACGCGCCCCTGGACCTGCTGCACGGCACGGAGCTCAACATCGCGCCGGACGGGTCGGTGGACTGGGATGAGGCCAGTTTCGGGGGACAGGGCCTGACCGGGTTCGACCTGTGCGTCGCCTCGGTGCACTCCCACTTCGACCAGCCGCGCGCCGAGATGACCCGGCGTTTCGTCACCGCGTGCGAGAACCCGCGGGTCAACATCATCGGGCACCCCACCACGCGGCGGATCGGGCGGCGGCCGCCGGTCGACGTTGACTTCGGGGAGCTGTTCCGGGCCTGCGCCCGCACCGGGACGGCCTTGGAGATCAACGCCTCGCCGCAGAGGCTCGACCTGCCGTCGGACCACATCCGCGCGGCCCGCGACGCGGGCGTGGTGTTCGCCATCGACTCCGACGCGCACTCCGTGGCCGACCAGGGCAACATGCCATACGGCGTGGGCACCGCGCAGCGCGGCTGGCTGACCGACGACGACGTGATCAACACCTGGCCCCTGGACCGGCTCCGCGCCTTCTTGGCCAAAGGCCGCTGAGTTGCCTCAGTGACGGGCCGGTACACGCAGCGCACAATGAGTAGGAGGCATGCCGCCTCCCGCTGTGCCCGGAGGCTCGCCATGCCCGAGACCACCCTCACCGCGCCCGGTCCCGGGACCCTGCCGCCGCTCGTGTCCGGTGCCCTGCCGCTGGTCGGACACGCCGCCCAGTTCCTGCGCGACCAGTTGCAGCTACTGGAACGGGGCTACGCCGAGCACGGCGATATCTTTCGCCTGCGCCTGGGCCGGAGGCTCGCCGTCGTCATGGTCGGGCCGGAACTGGCCCACTGGGTCTTCAAGCACACCGACGACCGCACCCTGTCCATCGGCCCCAGCCTGGCCTTCACCCTCCGACTGTTCGGGCCCGACTTCTACTTCCTGGCGCCGCCGCAGGAGTATCAGCACCAGCGCGAGACCCTGCTGCCGCTGTTCCGCGCGCATATGGCCGCCGGCCACCTGGCCATCATGGAGCGCCACTGCGCCGCCTTCGTGGCCCGCCTCGGGGACAGCGGCACCCTCGATCTGCCGCAGGAGATGAACGCGCTGGTCCTCGGGGTCATCATGGAGGCGTTTCTGGGTGCCGACTTCGTCCGGCACATGCCGCCCACCGTGGCCAGCGACTTCCGCGACTTCATCCGTGGCCTCGATCCGATCACCCCGGGCTGGGTGCCCGCCCCGCACCTGCTGCGCGCCCGCCGGGCCCGCGACCGGATGCGTGCCGCCGTGGGTGACCTGGTCCAGGCCCGGCGCCGGCAGCCAGCCGACCCGCCCGACTTCCTGCAGGTGCTGCTGGCGGCCCGCGCGCTCGATGGCACGCCCGTGACCGACCTGTGGGTCGTCCAGATGGCGCTGGGCGTGACCTTCGCCGGTCACGACAGCACCACCGGGCATGTGTCCTGGGCCCTGATCCACTTGCTGCAGCACCCCGCCGAGCTCGACAAGGTCCTGGCCGAACAGGAGCGGATCCTCCCCGGCGGGTCGGGCACGCCGTTGGACCTCGCGACCGTGCACCGAATGAACTGCCTGGACCGGGCCCTGCACGAAACCGAGCGGCTACGCCCGGTGGCCCCGGTGATGCTCCGCCGAGTCCTGCGGCCGGTGGATATCCGCGGCCTGGCCATCCCCGCGGGCGCCGACGTCTTCGTCGCTCCCGTGCTCAGCCACCGGCTCCCGGTGCTGTTCAGCGAAGCGGACCGGTACGATCCGGATCGCTACCTGGCCAACCCCAAGCAGACCAGCTACCTGCACGGCTTCGGCGGCGGGACGCACCGATGCCTGGGCGAGCACTTCGCCGACCTGCTCACGCACGTGACCGTCACCCGCCTGCTGCAGCACTATGAGCTGACTCTGGTCAGCCCCGATCCCGTACCGGTGCCAACTCCCGCGTTCAAGGGCCCGCGATCTCCCTGCCTGATCCGCTACCGAGCGCGGACGTAGAATGGGCTGGGGGCCAGGAGCAGACGGCGAGGTTGCCATGACTGAGCCACGTTCGACGACGATCAAGGTCGGCTACGAGCAGTTCGTGCCGCCGACGGTGCCGCCTGGGATGTGGTTCGACCGCGACACCTGGCTGATCCTGCCGCAGGGCGTCCGGCCCGCGAGCAAGGGCCGAGTGGCCGCCTCCTACGCCCTGGCCATCGGCCTGTTCATTGCCACCCTCGGGGTGGGCTACCTCATCTGGGCGTTCGTGGCCTGGGGCTGGGGCCAGACCCCGGCGCAGCGGCTTCTCGGCCTGCGCTGCTGGCGACGGGACACCAGCCGCCTGGCTGACCGCGGTCACATGGCGCTGCGCCAGATTATCGGGCTGCTCCTGAACGGCGAGCTGGCGGCCGGCCCGCTCATCTGGCTGTTCGCCCGGGACCTGAACTCGGTGGGCGACTTCTTCGCCGGCACCGTGGTTCTGTACGACCCGAATCAGCTCCTCCACCAGTGAGAAACGGCCCTCGCCGGCCGGAACATGCGGGCCATGGCCTAGTGTTGTTACCGGCGAGTAGCATTTTCGTTCATGGGAGGGTGATCGTGCCCCGTATTGCACGCGACGTCGTCTTCGTGGACGGCGTCCGCACTCCGTTCGGGAAGGCCGGCCCGGCCGGCCTGTACGCCGAGACCAGGGCCGACGACATGATCGTCAGCGTGATCCGCGAGCTGCTGCGGCGCAATCCCGCGCTGCCGCCGGAGCGGATCGGCGACGTGGCCGTCGCCGCCACGACCCAGACCGGCGACCAGGGGCTGACCATCGGCCGCAGCGCCNNACCGACACCGCGATCGCGGGCGGCGTGGAGCACATGGGTCATCATCCGATGGGGTCCGGAGTCGACCCGAACCCGCGGTTCATCTCCGAACGCCTCGTCGACCCCTCCGCGCTGGTGATGGGCTCGACCGCCGAGAACCTGCACGACCGGTTCGGTGAGATCACCCGCGCCCGGGCCGACGCGTACGCGCTGGGCAGCCAGCGCAAGGTGGCCGCGGCCTACGCCGCGGGCAAGATCCAGCCCGACCTGGTACCGGTCGCGATCCGCAGCGCGGAGCGCGGCTGGGGGCTGGCCGCCGCGGACGAGCCGCCGCGCCCGGACACCACGCTCGAGGCGCTGGCCGGGCTGAAGACGCCGTTCCGGCCGCACGGCCGGGTCACCGCGGGGAACTCCGCCGGGCTGAACGACGGCGCCACCGGCTGCATTATCGCGGCCCACGACGTGGCCGCCGAGCTGGGCCTGGACGCCCGGATGCGGCTCGTCGACTTCAGCTACGCGGGGGTGGACCCCGCCGTGATGGGCATCGGGCCGGTGCCCGCTACCGAGACCGTGCTGGCCCGCAACGACCTGACCATCGACGACATCGGGCTGATCGAGATCAACGAGGCGTTCGCGGTCCAGGTCCTGGCCTTCCTGGACCACTTCAAGATCGCCGACGACGACCCGCGGGTGAACCCGTGGGGCGGCGCGATCGCCCTGGGTCATCCGCTCGCGAGCTCCGGCGTCCGGCTGATGATCCAGCTCGCCCGCCAGTTCGCCGAGCAGCCGAACGTCCGTTTCGGCCTGACCACGATGTGCGTCGGCCTGGGTATGGGCGGCACCGTCCTGTGGGAGAACCTCAATGCCTGACATCCTCGACGACGACTCGGTGCTCACCTCCCTGTTCCCGGACGAGGTGGTGACCCGGGCGCTGGTCCGCGACGTGCCGCTGCCCGGCGGGGCCGGGACCATGGCCCTGATCACCCTGGACAACGGGTACGACCACACCCGGCCGAACACCTTCGGCCCGGCGGGTCTGCTCGCGCTGCGTGACGCCCTCGATTCGGTGGCCGGGCGGACCGACATCGCCGCGGTGGGCGTGACCGGCAAGCCGTTCATCTTCGCGGCGGGTGCGGATTTGGGCGTGGCCGCCCAGATCCGGGCCCGCGACGAGGCGCTGGCCGTGGGGCGGCTGGGACACGAGGTGCTCCGGCGGTTCGGCGAGCTGAACGTGCCGTCGTTCGCGTTCGTCAACGGCGCGGTCCTGGGCGGCGGCCTGGAGTTCGCGCTGCACTGCTCCTACCGGACGATCTCCTCCGGCGTGACCGCGGTGGCGTTCCCCGAGTGCTTCCTCGGCCTGCTGCCCGGCTGGGGCGGCACCTACCTGCTGCCGCGGCTGATCGGCCCGGCCAGGGCGCTCAAGCTCATCATCGAGAACCCGCTCAGCCAGAACCGCATGGTGGCCGGGCCGGAGGCCTTCTCGCTCGGCGTCGCCGACGCCCTGTTCGAGCCCGCCGACTTCCTGGCCGAGTCGCTGCGCTGGGCGGCCCGGGTCCTGACCGGGGCAGTAACCGTATCTCGTGCCGTGCCCGAGGAGGACTGGGATCAGGCCGCCGCCGGGGCGAGGTTCTTCGCCGACGGCAAGCTGCACGGCGCCGCCCCCGCGCCGTACCGGGCGATCGAGCTGATCGCGGCCGCTCGTGACCGGACCCGGGACGAGGGGTTCATGGCCGAGGACCAGGCGCTTGCCGACCTGCTGCTCAGCGACGAGCTGCAGGCCAGCCTGTACGCGTTCGACCTGACCCAGAGGCGGGCGCGGCACGCGGCGGGAGCGCCGGACGCGTCGCTGGCCCGGCCGGTGACCAAGGTCGGCGTGGTGGGCGCGGGCCTGATGGCCGCGCAGATCGCGCTGCTGTTCGCGCGGCGGCTCGAGGTACCGGTGGTGCTGACGGACCTGGACCAGGCCCGGCTCGAGGCCGGGGTCGGCCACGTGCACGGCGAGATCGCCAAGCTGGCCAGCCGGGGCCGGATCACCGCCGACGCGGCTGCTCGGCTGACCGGACTGGTGACCGGGTCGCTGACCAAGGACGCGTTCGCCGACGCCGACTTCGTGATCGAGGCGGTGTTCGAGGAGATCGCGGTCAAGCAGAAGGTGTTCGCCGAGGTCGAGGCGGTGGTCCGGCCGGACTGCGTGCTCGCCACCAACACTTCCTCGCTCTCGGTGACCGAGATGGCGGCCGGGCTGGCCCACCCCGAGAGGGTGGTCGGGTTCCACTTCTTCAACCCGGTGGCGATGATGCCGCTGGTCGAGGTGATCCGCGGCACTGCCACCGACGCTCTGCCGACTGACGAGGGGACGCTGGCCACGGCACTGGCCGTGGGCAAGGCGCTGAGGAAGAACTGCGTGCTGGTCAAGGACTCGCCCGCGTTCGTGGTCAACCGTCTGCTGACCAGGTTCCTGGGTGAGATCCTGGCCGCCGTGGACGAGGGCACCCCGTTCGAGGTGGCCGAGCATGCCCCCGACCCGCTGGGCCTGCCCACGACCCCGTTCCTGCTGCTTCAGCTGGTCGGCCCGGCCGTGGCCCTGCACGTGGGCGGGACGCTGCACGCGGCCTATCCCGACCGGTTCGGCGTGTCGCAAAAGCTCCGCGCCCTGGTCGCGGCGGGTCAGACGGCGATCTACGGGCCCGACTTCTCGGTGGTGCCCGCGGTGGCGGCCATCTTGGCCGGCGGCGACCGCCCGTCCACCGCCGAGCAGGTGCGCGAGCGGGCGCTGGAGGCGCTGGCCGAGGAGATCAGGCTAATGCTCGACGAGGGCGTGGTCGCCGCTCCGGAGGACATCGACCTGTGCCTGATCCTCGGCGCCGGCTGGCCCTTCCACCTCGGCGGGATCACGCCGTACCTGGATCGCAGCGGCATCGCGGAAAAGGTCACCGGGACCCGCTTTCACCTGTAGTCCTCGGGGGACACCCCCTGGCCCCCCGACATGGGGGGCTGCCCGCCCCCATACCCCCTGGGTAGGGTGGCGGGATGACTCCGGTATTCGGGCTCTGCGACGACTACGTGACGCGGGCGGCGGCGCTGGACCCGGTCGCGGCGGGGATGCAAGGTCTGACCGGCGTCTTCGGCGCGGCCACCGACTACAGCCCGGATGGCTTCGCCGCCCGGGCCGAGCTCATCGCGGCTACGCTGGCGGCGCTCGAGCCGATGAGCCCGACCTCGGCCGCGGACCGGCTGGCCGGCGGGTTCCTCCGCGAGCGGCTCGAGGCGCAGCTGGCCTGGCACCAGCTGAACGAGCCGCTGCGGCTGGTGCGGGCTCCGTTCGGGCTGATCAGCTTCGTCCGGGACAGCGTGGACCTGCTGCCGCACGACAGCGATGGCGACTGGCGGAACATCGCGGCGCGCCTGGCCGCCGTCCCGGTCATGTTCACCAGCTGGCGGGCCAGCCTGGACACCGGGCTGGCTCGGGGCCTGACCGCGGCGCGCAGGCAAGCGGTGCAGGCGGCGGTGGCCGCCGATCACTGCGTCGGAAGCCACGACGCCCTGGTCGCCTCCCACGGCGACGGCCCGCTGGCGGCCGAGCTGGCGGCGGCCGTCGCGCAGGCCAACCAGGCGTACACCGATATCGCACGCTACCTGCGCGAGGACTACGCGCCGCGGGCCACCGAGGTGGACGCGGTCGGCGCCGAACGGTACGCGGTCGCGGCCCGGCTCAACCTGGGCGCGGACATCGACCTCAAGGAGGCCTACGACTGGGGCTGGGCCGAACTGGCCCGGATCGAGGCGGAGATGACCGCCGAAGCGAACGCCATCCGGCCCGGCGCGAGCCTGGATGAAGCGACCGCCATCCTCAACGAGTCGCAGTACGTCATCTCGGCGGACGCGTACCTGGCCTGGTTGCAGGAGCGGCACGACTGGGCCATCGAGCAGCTCGCCGGCGTGCATTTCGACATCCCCGCCCCGCTGCGCCGGATCGAGGTGGTCCTGGCCCGCGGTTCGACCTCCGGAGCCGCCTACTACACCGGGCCCAGCGAGGACCTGACCCGGCCCGGGCGAACCTGGTGGCCCCTGGGCGGACGCGATCCCCAGGGCCGGTTCGAGACCTGGTCCGAGCTGTCCACCGTTTTCCACGAGGGCGTGCCCGGCCACCACCTGCAGGTCGGCGCGGCCAAGACCGCCGGGGACAAGCTGTCCCGGTTCGCGAAGACCAACTTCGTCAGCGGGCACGGCGAAGGCTGGGCCCTGTACGCCGAGCGCTTGGCCGACGAACTGGGCTGGTTCACCGAGCCGGGCACGCGGCTGGGCATGCTCGGCGGATCGGCGCTCCGCGCCGCGCGGGTGGTCATCGACATCGGCGTTCACCTGGACCTGCCGCTGCCCGACGGTTCCCGGTGGACCTTCGATAAGTCCTGCGAGGTACTGGGCAAGTCGGGCCGCGGCGAACCGCACCGGATCCAGGCCGAGGTGGTGCGCTACTTCGGCTGGCCGGCCCAGGCCATCTCGTACAAGCTCGGCGAGCGTAGCTGGCTGGCGGCCCGGGCCGAGGCGATGCGGCGCCCAGATTTCGACCTCCAACGGTGGCATACCGCCGCGCTGAGCCTTGGTCCGATCGGCCTGGCGGCCCTGGCCGACACGCTGGCCGGCGCCGACCTGTCCTGACCCTGGCTCTCAGGGGACAAAACAAACGACCGCTATGGTCGCAGTGTGCCGGGCAGTGACCGTCACGGAGAACGGTCCCCCGCAGGTCTGCACCAGGTCCTTCCCGGAGTCGGTCACAGTGATGATGTCCGGAGAACGTCCGGTCACCTGATACCGGCCGGGCGGCAGAGCGGCCGAGAACTTCCCGGATGTTCCGACCCCCACCGCGACTGGCCGGTGCCCGGCCCTGGTGAAGGTCACCGTGCCCGGAATCGGTCGCTCGCCCGGCTGCTGCCCGCCGGGACCCATCGCCCCGCCCTCGATGAGCAGCCTGCCGGTCACGTGACCCGTCGCCCCGGCCGGCATCTGGCCGGTCGTGTGGCTGGCCGCGTGCTCCGCCGCACCGGCCGCCGCACATCCGGTCAGCAGCAGCGCGCCCAGTACGCAGGCACAGGTTCGCCACTGGTTCATGATTGCCCTCCCCGCTGTCTGGACCCTTAGACGCACCACCCGGCCGCGCGGTTGCGGCCCGGTCAGGTCCGCAGCAACACCGCCGTGAGGCTGTCGGACAACCAGCGGGTGAACTCCGCGGTGCTCCAGCCGCGCTGAGCGACCAGCAGCCGGTAGAGGTGACCGTCCATGAGCGCCCAGCAGAGGTCGGCGGCGCGCTGCTCGGTCATTCCGGCGGCCAGCCCGTCCAGGGACGCGAGGTAACGGATAAACGCGGTCGCGCCGAACAGCCGGTTGCGGCTCGCCTCGGCGAGTAGTTCCGCGGCGGCCGGGTCGACATCGGCCGCTGCGGTGAGCACCTCCCCGATCGGTGCGCTGCGCGCGGCGACCTCGGTCACGGTCTGCACCCAGAGCATGAGCGCCTGGCGCGGATCGGGCTCGGCCTGGATGGCCTTGACCGCCGGGCGGTCGGCCATGGCGATCGGTTCGTCGTCACCGGCGACGGCCCAGTCCAGGGCCAGCTTAAGCAGGGCCGCCTTGCCGCCCACCGAGTTGAAGACGGTGCGCCGGCTCACGTGCGCGGCCTGCGCAATCCCGTCGATCGTGGTGGCGGCATAGCCCTGAGCCAAGAACAGGTCGTGAGCCGCGGCGACGATCGCCCGCCGGGTGCGCCGGGCCTGCTCGTCACGTACCTCGGATGCGTACCGCTTGGCCGGCTCGTTCATCGAGGCCCGTCCTTGACCTTCACGCGAATTCGATGCACTATAGGTGCAGTAACCACATTACCAGTGTACCAAAAGTAGGTGATTGTGATGCGCATAGCGATTGTCGGCGCGGGCCCCGCCGGGCTGTTCCTCGGGGCCGGCCTGGCCCGGCGAGGGCACCAGGTGACTGCCGTCGAACGCGACCCCGGGCCCGCCGCGGACGGTACCTGGCCGCGGCGCGGAGTCATGCAGTTCCACCACGCTCACGCGTTCCGGCCTCAGGTCGCGCAGGCGCTGGAGCAGGAGCTACCCGAGGCGCTTCGGCAGTGGCTGGCGGCCGGCGCGGAACCGGTCCGGCTCCGGCTGCCCGACGCCCGGGAGATGCCCGCGGGCATGCGGTCCCGCCGGATGACGTTCGAGCGTGCGCTGCGGACCGCGGCCCTGGCCGTGCCAGGGTTTGAGGTCCGCCGCGGGCACGTCGAGGAGGTGGCAAGCCGGCACGGGCGTGCCGACGGCATCCGGTTTGACGGGGCGATCCTGCCGGCCGACCTGGTCATCGACGCCTCGGGCCGGGCCGGGCGCGCGACCCGGTCGCTGCGCCCCGCGGTGACCAGCGGCGGGCCGTGCGGCATCGCCTATGTCGACCGGCAGTACCAGCTGCTGCCCGGTGCCGAACCAGGCCCGCTGGTGAACCCGGTCATGTGGCAGGCCGAACTCGACGGCTACCAGGTCCTGGTCTTCGTGCACGAGCACGGCATCTTCTCCGTCCTGCTGGCCCGCCCCATCGCCGACCCGGTCCTGGCCCAGCTCCGGCACGAGGCCGCGTTCGCCGCCGCGTGCCGGGCCATCCCGGGCCTGGCCGACTGGACCGACCCGGGCCGGGCCCGGCCGATCACGCCCGTGCTGGCCGGCGGCCCACTGCTCAACGCGTACCGCGGCCAGACCGGGCCCGACGGCCGACTCGCCCGGCCGGGACTGGTCTTCGTCGGCGACGCGGTGGCCGCCACCACGCCGACCTTCGGCCGGGGCATCGCGACCACCCTGCTCCAGGCCCAGCAGCTGCTGCGGCTCACCGACGAGCACGGCACCGACACGGGAGCGCTCGGGGAGAGCTTCGATGCCTGGTGCACCGAGCACATCAAGCCCTGGGTCGACGACCACGTCCAGATGGACGAGGCGATCCAGCGGCGGTGGGCGGGGGAGGGCGTCGACCTGAGCCAGCCTCTGCCGTCCGACCTCATCCTGGCCGCGGCCGAGGCCGACCCCAGCATCCGCGCCGTCGCCGGCGGCTACCTGAGCATGACCGAACTGCCCGCCTCGCTGCGGACCGCCGAACCCCGCGCCCGCGCGGTCTACGCCAGCGGCTGGCGTCCGCGCCCGGCTCCCGGCCCGGGCCGCGCCGAGCTCGCCGAGATCGTGCTCGCCACCCTGGGCGTAGCGGCCTTACCTGCCGCCGAACCGCGGACTAGGCTCCTGACTGGACGGGCCGGTCCGCCCTGAGCCGTGGGAGGTAAGCGATGGCGTCGTACGAGTCCGTGATCGGCATCCTGGAGGCCGAGCTGACCGCGGTGGCGGACGCGTTCGGCGCCCTGACGCCCGATCAGTGGCAGCGCTCGACGCTCCTGGTGCCGGTCGACCCCGACCTGCCCAAGTGGACGGTGTTCGAGCTGGCCGGCCACTTCGACATATCCATCGGGCTGACCCGCATGCTGATCGCCGAGGCCGAGGAGACCCAGCCGGGGCGGGACCGCACCAGCTTCTTCATCAACCCGCGTTCGGAGACCGGCCCGGTGGTGTACTCCTACGCCTACACCATGGTCGAGGGCAAGACGCCCGCCGACATGCCCGGGGTGCTGGCCGAGACCTTCGCCAAGACCGTGTCCGAGGCCCGGGCCGTCCCGGCCAGCCTGGTCGGACCCGGCTACTTCGCGCCGATGCGGGTCGACGAGTTCGTGGTCAGCCGCATCGTCGAGGCCGTGGTCCACGGCATCGACCTGGCTCAAGCGCTCGGATCGCCGTACTTCGCGACCGCCGACGGCCTCGCGGTGACCGCCGCGATCCTCGATGACCTTTTGGCCCGCCGGACGACCGGCCGCCGGCCCGCGGCCCTGTCGGACGACCTGGACTGGGTCCTGGCCGCGTCGGGCCGGGCTCCCGCCGACGACAGCCGGCTGCCGCTCATCGGCTGAGCCGCGGGTCAGTAGCGGATCGAGATCTCCCCGCCCCGGCCGTCGTGCTGCGGGACGGACGGGATGGTGACCGCCTGGCCCGCCGCGATCCGTCGCGCGCTCCAGGCCACGGCGGCTGCGTCCAGGATGTCGCCCAGGAGCGTGATGGGATGACCTTCCGGGATCTCGATTCCCGCCCGGGCCAGGAGCCCGCGCCGCAGGTCACGTCCGGCACTGGTGTGCTTGCTGGCGGCCAGCGGCGCTCCGGCCAGCGCGCCGAACGCCAGTTCCGGGTGCACCTCGTACAGCGGGTGCCCGCAGGTCTCGCGGTACTGGTTGGCTTCGAGCAGCTTGGCCCGCAGGCCCCACGCCTGGATGCTGAAGCCCTGGCCGGTCAGCTCGCGGCAGCGCCGGTTCGCGGCCTGGTAGCTGGTCTGCGCCCAGACCTCCCGGGGCGGGATGGCGAACACGGAGCTGCGCCGGGGACCGAGCAGGCCGCGGGCGGCCCGGTCCGCCTCGCGCCAGCCCGTCTCGAGCAGCCCGAGCGGCATATCGATCCCGACCACCATGGTGCCCGCAACGTCTCGCTCCGGCGCGAGCAGCGCGGCCAGGCCTCCGCCGACTGTGACCGTGACGGCGGGCCCGGTCTCGGTCGGCGATACCTCGAGTGACACCGCCACCCAGCCGCCCCGGCACGCGTCTACCCCCGTCACGCGCATCCCGCTGCGGCGATCCACCCGCGCTCTCCGGCTCGCTTTTCTCCGGTATTGTCCGGCGAGGCTACCACCTCACTGGTCACCGAGCCGCTAGGGTTTCCTGGTGGCCAAGGGGACAGCCAGCGTCACTGAGGAACGGGCGGTCACGGCTGACGTCGGCCCGGTCCTGGTCCGCTGGACTGCGCCGGACGCGCTGTCCAACCTCGTCTCCGTCCTTGAGCTGGCCGCCGACGGCCAGGTGCGGTACAGCGCCAGCACCAGGCGGCCGACCGCCGCGACCGTCAAGCTGGTCGAGGATGTCCTGGTAGCGGGGGACTTCTACGACTCCGGCGAGCCCATCGCGGCGTTCGCGTGGCCGCTGCTGATCCAGGTCGGCGGCCTGGCAGTGTTGGCCCGGGGGGACGACCCCCCCAAACCCCCCCGCGGGCATCCTGCCACCCGGCTCGAGCTCTCCCCGCGGGGCCGCGCGGTGCTGGCCAGGCCGTCCTACGAGGCGCTCGGCGCACTGTGGACCAAGTGGCTGCGCAGCGTCTCGACCGATGAGCTGGCCCGGATCGAGGCCATCAAGGGGCAGCGCAAGCCCGGCACGCTGACCTCCGCGACCACCCGGCGCGCCGCGGTAGCCGCAGCCCTGGCCGCGCTGCAACCCGGGGCGTGGACCGGCGCGGGCAAGCTGCTCGCGAGCCTGCGAGCCCAGCAGCAGCCGCCGCTGGTGGCGACCCGGAGCCTACGGGCGCTTTGGCAGCTATACGTCGTCGACTCCTACTTCGGATCACTCGGTCACGCCGGCTCGCGGACCTGGGACCTGGTCGAGGGCAGGTACGCGTTGTGCGTGCTTTTCGAGTACGCCGCCACGCTCGGACTCATCGACGTGGCCTACACCGACCCGCGCGGCGCTCGCCAGGATTATCGCGTCCTGTGGGGCGCCGACCAGCTCAGCTGCCTGTCCCGCTACGACGGCCTGGCCGCGATCCGGGTCAACGAGCTGGGCGGCGCCGTACTGCACGACCCTGAGGCGCTGCCCCGCCTCGGCCTGCCCGTCCCGCGCCGGGGCGCGGATGGGATCGGCGAAACAGGGGCGGACCGACGATGAGGCGACTACGTGGAGGCAACATGAAGCGGCCGTGGCTGACCCGCATGGGACTCGCGACCTGCCTGGCCCTGATCCTGCTGATCCCGGCGGCCGCGGCCAGCGCGGCCCCGGCCGGCGACGGGCCGCCCGGGTTCTGGTGGGGCACGGACAGCTTCGCGGTCTCGGTCCCCGGCAGCGCGCCGTACAGCATGCCGTTCCTGGGCGGCGCCTACGGCGGGTACATCGGGATGACCGGGAACTGGGCGTACTGGCTGGGCTGCAGCGGCCAGGCCCACTTCATCGCCTACTCGGCGGCCAACGCGGCGCAGGCGCATACCAACTTCACCCAGTACGGCAAGGGCGTCGGCGCGGGCGCCTACTGGTTCATGGGCGGGCCCGGCGTCGACCCGCACTACAACGGGACTACCAGCGAGGCCTACGCGTGGGGCGCGGCGCAGGCGGCCCGTACGCTGTCCGACATCGCGAATGGCGCCTTTGACTACAAGGTCGTCTGGATGGACATCGAGACGCCCGGGATCACCCCCGCCCCGGACAACGGATGGAACGACGTCTACACCTCATCGTGCAGCGGGAAGGTCAGGATCAACGGCATCCCGGCGGCCGTGGACCGGGCCGACTTCAACGGGTTCTTCGACTACGTCACCGCCCACTCCTCCTACAAGGTGGGCGTCTACTCCACCGGGAGCGTCTGGACCTCGATCTTCGGCACCGGGAGCGCCTCGCAGATCCCGAACACCTACGAATGGACCTACGAGCCGGAGACCACCAACTACACCGGCGCCGCCCCGGTCGGCTGGTGCCTGAGCGGCGGATCCGGCCCGTGCGCGCAGTTCTTCGGCGGCCAGACCAACGCCAGCAGCCACGCGCTCATGTGGCAGTGGTCCGGCGGCGGCGGCGCGCTCAACGGCATCGGCGGCTTCAACGGCGACCTCGACCAGATCGACTCGAGCCGGCTGGGCTAGCGGGCACCACGGGTCGTTCGGGCCAATGATCGTGACGTGACCTCGCGAGTGCGGCGGGTCAGCTTTCAGCGGCGATCAGCGGTTCAAGCAGGATGTCGGGATACTCGCGCTGTATCTGACCGAGCCGCCACTTGTCGCTGAACAGCGCGAGCAAGGCGCCGTCGTGGCGGCGGGTCAGCACCTCGGTGGCGCGCTGCCCGGCCAGGATCCGGGCGCCCTCGGCGTCGGTGCGCCGGGCCAGCGTGTAGCCCAGGTGATCCAGGTCCGCGCGGGCGCCGAACTCGTGCTCGAGCCGATGCAGCACCACGTCGTACTGCAGCGGGCCGACCGCGGCCAGCACCGGGGCCTGGTCGCCGCGCAGGTCGGAGGCCAGGACCTGGACGACGCCCTCGGTGTCGAGCTGCTCAATCCCGCGCCGGAACTGCTTCTGCTTGCCCGCTTCCTTGCCGCGCACCACCGCGAAGTACTCGGGCGCGAAGCTCGGGATGGGCGGGAACTCGACCGGGGCCTCGCCGGCGTACAGCGTGTCGCCCGGGCGGAGCGCGGTCGCGTTGACCAGGCCGATCACATCGCCCGGGAAGGCCTCCTCGACGGTCTCCCGGTCCTGGCCGAACATCGACTGGGCGTACTTGGTGGCGAACGGACGCCCGGTGGCGGCGTGGGTGAGCACCATGCCGCGCTCGAACCGGCCTGAGCACACCCGCACGAACGCCATCCGGTCGCGGTGTGCCGGGTCCATGTTGGCCTGCACCTTGAACACCAGGCCCGAGAATGGCGCGTCGACCGGGCGCGGCTCGCCCTTGATGTCCTCCCGCGCGGTCGGCGGCGGGGCGAGTTCGGTCACCACGTCGAGCAGGCGGCGGACGCCGAAGTTCGGCAGCGCGGCCCCGAATAGCACCGGGCTCGACACCCCGGCCAGAAATTGTGCCATGTCGACACCCGGGCCGTAGACCTCCTCGAGCAGCGCCAGTTCCTCCTGCGCGGCCGCGTAGGCTTCGCCGTCCCGGTCGACGGCGGCCGTGGCGTCGAGCCGCGTCTCCAGGGCGCGTCCGGCGCCGCCCGGGGTCCTGGTGAACGTGGTGTAGTCCCCGCTGGCCCGGTCGATCAGCCCGCGAAAGTCGCCGGCCACCCCGACCGGCCAGTTCACCGGGGCCGGGCGCAGTCCGATCCGCTGCTCGATCTCATCGAGCAGTTCCAGCGGCTCCCGGCCCGGGCGGTCCCACTTGTTCACGAAGGTGATCACCGGGACGCCCCGGCTCCGGCAGACGTCGAACAGCTTCAGCGTCTGCGGCTCCAGTCCCTTGGCCGAGTCGAGCAGCATGATGGCGGCGTCCACCGCGGACAGCACCCGGTAAGTGTCTTCGGAGAAATCCGCGTGGCCCGGGGTGTCCAGCAGGTTCAGCACCATCTCCCGGTAGTCGAAGCGGAGCGCCGCCGAGGTGATCGAGATGCCCCGGGCGCGTTCCATGGCCATCCAGTCCGACGTCACGCCGCGCCGGCCAGCCTTGCCGTGCACCGCGCCAGCCTGGGTGATCGCCGACGCGTGCAGGGCCAGGGCCTCGGTCAGGGTCGACTTGCCCGCGTCCGGGTGGCTGATAACCGCGAACGCCCGGCGCCTGCCCGCCTCCGCTAGTACCTTCGAGCCGGGTACCCTCGGTGCAGGGGTACACGGAGGTGCCCCCGCATCCGCTATTGTCACTTACGTGAGGATACTGGGTCCGTGGACCGTGTCCTGACGATCCCGAACGCGCTCAGCGCCGCACGCCTGGCCGGGGTCCCGGTCTTCCTGTGGCTGGTGCTCGGGCCGCGAACCGCTACCGCTGATGACTGGGCGGTCGCGCTGCTCATCGTGGCGGGCGCCACCGACTGGCTGGACGGCAAGCTCGCCCGCGCGCTGAACCAGGGCAGCCGGCTCGGCCAGGTGCTCGACCCGGCCGCCGACCGGCTATACATCGCGGCCACCATCGTCGCGCTCGCGGTGCGGGCCATCATCCCGTGGTGGCTGGTCGCCGTCCTGGCGCTGCGCGAGCTGGTCGTGGGCGGAGCGCTGGCCGTGCTGAAACGCCGGACCGGCCTGGGCACCTTGCAGGTCAGCCTGGCCGGAAAGGCTGCCACCTTGTGCCTGCTCTACGCCTTCCCGCTGCTGTTCCTCGGCGATCATCCCGGCTGGGGCGGCACACTGGCCCGGGTCATAGGCTGGGCCTTCGCGATCTGGGGAACGGTCCTGTACTGGTGGACCGCGAGGCTGTACCTGGCCCAGGTCGCAAGCCTGGCCGGTAGCAGTGCCAATCCGTGAGGTGTCCGTGCTGGTCTGTGAACGGGCGGGCGAGCCCGTGATTTCGCTGGTGACGGGGTAGACCTAGGGGCGGAAACCGGGAAGGAGCTGGGAACCCATTGAAGGCCGTCGTCATGGCAGGCGGGGAAGGGACACGGCTACGGCCGATGACCGCTAACCAGCCCAAGCCCATGCTTCCGGTGGCCAACCGGCCGATCATGGAACACGTGCTGCGACTGCTCAAGCGGCACGGGTTCGATGAGACCATCGTAACCGTCCAGTTCCTCGCCGCACTCGTCCGTAACTACTTCGGGGACGGCGAGGAGTTCGGGATGAGCCTGCAGTACGCCACGGAGGAGATGCCGCTGGGTACCGCGGGCAGCGTCAGGAACGCCGAGGACGCCCTGCGCGACGAGCCGTTCCTGGTTATCTCGGGCGATGCGCTGACCGACATGGACCTGACCGCCCTGGTCAACTTCCACAAGGAGAAGGGCGCGCTGGTCACGGTCGGCCTGGCCCGCATGCCCAACCCGCTGGAGTTCGGCATCGTGATCACCCAGGAGGACGGCCGGATCCAGCGTTTCCTGGAGAAGCCGACCTGGGGCCAGGTGTTCTCGGACACGGTCAACACGGGGCTGTACGTGATGGAGCCGGAGGTACTCGCCGAGGTCCCGCCCGGTGAGCTGGTCGACTGGTCCGGCGACGTCTTTCCCAAGCTGCTCAAGCGCGGCGCCCCGCTGTTCGGCTACGTCTCGGACGGCTACTGGGAAGACGTGGGCACCCTCGAGAGCTACCTGAAGGCCCAGGCTGACGTGCTAGCCCGCCGGGTGCAGACCGATATCGCCGGGTTCGAGGTCTCGCCCGGCATCTGGGTCGCCGAGGGCGCCGACGTGGACACCGACGCGGTCCTCACCGGCCCGCTGTGTATCGGGGACTACGCCAAGATCGAAGCCGGCGCGCACCTGCGCGAGTACACCGTGATCGGCAGCAACGTGGTGGTCAAGGAGGGCGCCTTCATCCACCGCGCCGTGGTGCACAACAACGTCTACATCGGCCAGGGCGTCACCCTGCGCGGTTGCGTGATCGGCAAGAACACCGACGTCATGCGGCTGGCCAGGATTGAGGAAGGCGCGATCGTCGGGGACGAGTGCGTTATCGAGCCCGAGGCCTACCTGTCCGCCAAGGTGAAGGTCTACCCGTTCAAGACCATCGAGGCCGGCGCGGTGGTGAACAACAGCGTGATCTGGGAATCCCGGGGCCAGCGCACCCTGTTCGGCCCGCGGGGCGTGTCCGGGCTGATCAACGTCGAGGTCACCCCCGAGCTGGCGGTCCGGCTGGCCAGCGCCTACGCCACCACGCTGCGCAAGGGCTCCACGGTTACCACGTCCCGGGACGCGTCCAGGGCCGCGCGGACGCTGAAGCGCGCCGTACAGAGCGCGCTCAACGCCAGCGCGATCAACGTGGTGGACCTGGAGGCCCAGCCGCTCCCGGTGGTCAGGTTCGAGACGGCCAGGGACCACTACAGCGGCGGCGTCGCCATCCGCACCACCCCCGGCGACCCGCAGTCCGTCGACATCATCTTCCTCGATGAGCGAGGCGCCGAGCTGTCCCAGGCCGACCAGCGCAAGCTGGAGCGCGTCTTCTCCCGCCAGGAGTTCCGGCGGGCCTTCCCGGGCGAGATCGCCGAGCTCAGCTATTCGCACCGGGTGGTCGAGTCGTACACCCACGAACTGCTTCGGTGCGTGGATATGAGCGGTATACGCGAAGCCGACCTGAAGGTGGTCGCGGACTGCGCGGGCGGCACCACGTCCCTGGTGCTGCCCAGCCTGCTCGGCACGATCGGAGTGGGCGTGCTCACGCTCAACAACCGGCTGGATGAGATATCGCCGACCGAGACCGTGGCCCAGCAGCGGGCGGGCCTGCAGCGTCTGGCCGAGATGGTGTCGTCGTCGCGGGCCGCGTTCGGCGTCAGGTTCGATCCGGTCGGGGAGCGGATCCAGCTCGTGGACGAGAAGGGCGAGCTGGTCAGCGAGGACCGGGCGCTGCTGGCCGTGCTGGACCTCGTGGCGGCCGAACGTAAGTCCGGCCGGGTGGCCCTGCCGGTGACCACGACCCGGGTGGCCGAGCAGGTCTGCCGCTTCCACGGGGTCCAGGTGACCTGGACCCCGACGTCGATGGACGCGCTGACCGTCGCGGCGGCCAGCGAGGACGTGATCTTCGCGGCCGATGGGCGCGGCGGCTTCGTGGTGCCCGAGTGCACCCGGACGGTGGACGGCATCGCCGCCTTCGTCCGGCTGCTCGGCCTAGTCGCGCGGACCAGGCTGACGCTGAGCCAGATCGACGCCAGAATCCCGATCGCCCATATGCTCAAGCGATCCATCCCGACGCCGTGGGCGGCCAAGGGCAGCGTGATGCGCACCGTCGTCGAGGCGGCGGGCAGCAAGGAGATGGACACCACGGACGGGGTGCGGGTGGTGGTGCCCGACCGCGGCTGGATCCTCGCGCTGCCGGACCCGGCCGAGGCCGTGACCCACTTGTGGGCCGAGGGCAACGACGCCGATGACGCTCAGCTCCTGATGGACGAGTGGGCCGAGGTCGTGGAGCAGGCGGGCCGCTAGAGGCCGGATCCAGGTGCCGCATCCGGGTAAGCTGGGTGTCTCGCGCGATGATGCGAATCGCTCGAACTACGCGAAATTCGCAAATATGAGAGAATCGCGCCCACTGCGGTGTGAAGAGATTTTCGCCCGGCGGTCATCGCCCGCCGTGAGCGGTGGGTGCGTGGCTCGTGCACGGCGGAGGTGAGACGGCGGTGTGGCGGAAGCGTCGCGGAGACAAGATCAAGCGTGGCGGGCGCGGGCTGTTCGCGTGGCGCATGGACCGCCAAGCCCCCGCCCAGGTACCGTGGGCAGGATCGCTTGATGAGCTTACCGAGGGGAGGCCGACCGGAGGCATGCCACCCATTTACTGCACCCGATGCGGTCGGCCGAATTCCGACGGTGCCAGGTTCTGCTCCAACTGCGGTACGCAGCTGGCCGCGACTGGGGCTACGTCGGCTGTTCCCGGGCTCGGCACGCGCGTGGGCGACACCACGTCGACGCTGTTGCCGGTCCGGCCGGACGACGTCGATTTCGGCGACGACCTCTTCCCGGACTCCGCCTCGCTGGGCGCCCTGCCGGAGGGGAGCGCGCTGCTCCTGGTCATGCGCGGCCCCAACGCCGGCAGCAGGTTCCGGCTGGACGGCGCGCTGACCACGGCGGGCAGGCACCCGGACAGTGACATCTTCCTCGACGACGTGACCGTCTCACGACGGCACGCGGAGTTCTACCGCCAGGGCGCCTTCTTCACCGTCCGGGACGTGGGCAGCCTCAACGGCACCTACGTCAACCGGGAGCGCATCGAGGAGGCGCAGCTGACCGGGGGGGACGAGGTCCAGATCGGCAAGTTCCGGCTGCTGTTCCTGACCAGCCAGAACCTTGACCCGAGAACGTCCTCGGCTGACCCTCGCGGCAGGGGCGCACAGGACTACGCGTGAGAGGCCGAGCATGAGCGATCAGCCCGCGCGCGGCCAGTTCGGTATCAGCGAGGTGCTGGTGCAATTGCGCCCGGAGTTTCCCGACATCAGCACGTCCAAGATCCGCTTCCTCGAGGCCAAGGGGCTGATCGAGCCGGCCCGGTCACGATCGGGCTACCGCCGGTTCTCCGAGGAGGACATCGAAAGGCTGCGCTACATCCTCACCGTGCAGCGGGATTCCTACCTTCCGTTGCAGGTGATCAGGGAGCGGCTGGCCGACGGCGCCGCCCACGGCGGCGGGGCGGGCGGGGCTTCGGGTAGCCCGGATGCCGACGGCGGGTCCAGCCGCGCGCCGGCCGACATGTCCCGGCGCCAGCTGCTCGAGGCGGCGGGCATCGAAGACGAGGAGCTGACCGAGCTAGAGGACTACGGCCTGATCCGCCGGGTCGGTCGGCAGTACGGTCCGGAGGCTCTCGCGGTCGCCCGGGTGGTGGCCGCGCTCCGCCAGTACGGCGTGCAGGCCCGGCACCTGCGGGCAGTCAAGGCCGCGGCCGACCGGGAGGCCAACCTGGTCGAGCAGATAGTGGCGCCGCGGCTGCGCCAGCGCGACCCTGGCGCCCGGGACGCGGCGGCCCGGACCGCGTGGCAGATCGCCGATCTCACCTTGCGGCTGCACGCGACCCTGGTCGAATCCGCGCTGAGCGAGGCCGGGCTGGCGGCCGCGCCCAGCCGCGCGAGCAGATACGAGCCAGGACCCGGCATATCGGACCAGGTCGCGGATTCCTCCGGGCTTCCGGCCGGGGGCCTGAGGTCGGCTTCCGGACGATTACGGGTGTACCTTGGCAAAGGGAGAGGTGGCCAGCAGAGGCTCGCCAGGCGCGTGAGGACGGAGCTGCAGTGCGGCAGATGGAGGTCATCGGCGTCCGGGTCGAGATGCCGTCGAACAGCCCCATCGTCTTGCTCAAGGAGGCGCAGGGGGATCGGTACCTGCCGATCTGGATCGGGGCGGTCGAGGCAACGGCAATCGCCTTCGCCCAGCAAGGCATGGTGTCCGTCCGGCCGCTGACGCACGATCTATTCAAGGACGTGCTCGAGGTTCTGAACATCCAGCTGCGCACGGTAAACATCACCGAGTTGCGGGACGGGATCTTCTACGCGGACCTGGTCTTCTCCAACGGCGCCGAGGTGAGCGCGCGGCCATCGGACTCGATCGCGCTGGCCCTGCGCACCGGCGCGCAGATCTTCGCCAGTGAGGAGATCCTGGACGAGGTGGGCGTGGCCATCCCGGACGAACAGGAAGACGAGGTCGAGAAGTTCCGGGAATTCCTCGACACAATCTCTCCTGAGGACTTCGGCCGGGCCACGTGAACCGGCATGCCGGGAATGTCGCGACGCGCCGTGCGTGGTTGTTGACGCCGCCACCCGGGCCGGCTTACGGTGCGAAGGCCGTGGGTAGTCGGCTCCCGTGGAGGTAGGCGTGGCGGTAAGCAGGGATGACCGCGACGGCGGGACGTCCGCCGCGGGCGACCCACGAGGCACTCAGGGTACCCTCTTTGAGGCTGACGAAGCGCTCGGGATGTCCCATGACGCCGGCCCGGGGTCGGGGGACCTCGGTTACCGCGGCCCCACGGCGTGCGCCGCGGCCGGGATTACCTACCGTCAGCTTGACTACTGGGCGCGCACGACCCTGGTCGAGCCGAGCGTGCAGGCCGCCCACGGTTCCGGCTCCCAGCGGCTTTACAGCTTTCGCGACATCCTGGTCCTGAAGGTCGTGAAGCGGCTGCTCGACACGGGGATCTCGCTCCAGCAGATCCGGGCCGCGGTCCAGCACCTGCGCGACCGCGGAACCGACGACCTGGCCCAGGTCACCCTGATGAGCGACGGGGTCAGTGTCTATGAGTGCACCTCCGCGGATGAGGTGGTAGACCTGCTCCAGGGCGGTCAGGGTGTGTTCGGCATCGCGCTCGGCCGGGTGTGGCGTGAGGTCGAGGGCGACCTGGCGGTGCTGCCCGCCGTGCGGGCCGAGGACGGCTTCGTCGCCGTCGACCCCCCCGGATCTTCGGTCGGCCAGGATGACCTGGCCAAGCGCCGTCTGCGCCGGACCAGCTGACCGTGCCCGCCGGAGCCGCCCGGAGGCCCGAATTCGGGCGTTCTTGGCGATTCGGTCGGGGGTGACAGTAGGGAGTAGGTCTGTTTAAATGCTCCCATCGCTGTTCGCGCGCCGGGGCCTGGGGGGCGCTCACCGGTCAGCGGGAACGTGACGGTTGTCGCACGCTCAGCGTTGAGGAGCATGCGTCTGGAGGGGGAATCAAGTGACCAGTATGCCGTGGGATGCGCAGGGTGAGGCGCAAGCCGCGCTGCAGGCCATCGTGGCCGATTCGCGCTATGGACCCGCCGCCCTGTCGAACGCGCAGACGATGACCAACCTGCTCAAGGACATGCTGCCAGACGCGCCCCGGGAGTCCAGCGTCCTCGTGGCCGCGTCGGAAGTCGGCGTGGCCGGCATGCTGCAGAGCAACGTGTCTCAGGGGATGGACGTGACGACCGCATCCCGGCTGGCCGCGGGGTCGTTCGAGAACCGGACGGCGCTGACGCCAGATGCTTGCAGTTGGGCGGTCGGCATCCTGGCCTCAGCGCTGCGCCTGGACGCCGTCCGGGCGGCGCCACCGCCGCCGGGACCGGGACCGGTATACAACCCCCCGCGGCCCGCTGGCGGCGGCGATCAGGCGACCGTGGGGCCGGGGTCCGCGCCGACGCCCCCGGCGTGGGTCGCGCCCGCATCCGTACGCCGGCCAGGCTCCGACCGGCCGGACGGGCTCAGGCGCATCGCCGCGGTCGTGACCGCGGTCGGCGCCATCCTGATCATCTGGGCCTGCGCGCTCCCGGACTTGCATATTCCCGCTGGCAATGGCCGGACTTCCTTCTCCATTTTCAATTCCGGCGGCGGCGGCGATTTGTGGTTCGCGGTAGAGCCGGTCGGCGTGGCGATCATCGGCGTGATCGCCGGCCTGATCATCATGCTGGCCAATCGCTCGGCGCGGCTGCGCTTGCTGGCGGCCGGCGTGCTGGTCGGATTCGGTATCCAGACCGTCTTGCTGTTCGCCGGTTATGAGTTTCAGGTCCGGAGCCCGGACCACGCGGGCCCGGGAGGAGCCGTCGGCATCCTCGGCGGGATAGTGTTTCTGGTCGCCGCCCTGATCGCCGCGGCCAGCAGGCCAGCGTCGGCCGCGGTCACAGCGGGTCCCTAAGTGGCTGATGCTGGCCAGCCCGGAAGGAAAGCCACGACGTGGTAAGCGAGTCGTTGATGCCTGGGGGCGGCGTGGCCAGACGCCCCCTGCATTTCATCATCATGGGCGACTGCTCGGGCTCGATGAAGGGCCCGAAGATGCAGGCGCTGAATACCGCGCTGGTCGCCATGCTGCCGCATTTGCTCCGATGGGAGCGTGAGCAGCTCCAGGCGCAGTTGCTCGTCCGGATCCTGGGCTTCGCCACCGAGCCGCGCTGGCACGTCCAGGAACCGACGCCGGTGGCCGAGCTGAACGATCGATGGCGCGATCTGGAGTACGTCCGCTGGGGATGGACGAATATGGGGCCTGCCTTCGAGGCTGTCGGTGAGGTCCTTGAACCGGGCCGGCTGGAGACGCGGGCGCTGCGGCCGGCCATCTTGCTGGTGACCGACGGGCTGCCCACCGATCCGCCCGGCGGCTTCGAGCGCGGGCTGGCCGCGCTGACCCGTCACGCCGCGGGCCGCCTGTCCCTGCGCCTGGCCGTTGCCATCGGCCGGGACGCGAACTCTGAGCCGCTCGACCGGTTCCGCAGCCGTGACGCCCCGGTCCTGGTGGCAGAGACCATCGACGTCATCGTCGACCGGCTGGTGGCGGCGTCGATCGCGGTCTCCAGGATGTCCGAGGCCGGAGCCGACCGCGGCGCCCTGGCCCAGCAGCTCCTGCAGCCGGAGGTAATACCGGGGTCTGGCCTAGACGACGATCCGATCCTGTGATGCCGATGTCCACGGATGCTTCTGAGCTGCCGCCGCCCGGCGCCCAGGATTTGTGGCTCGCCCTGACCACTTCGCAACTCGGCGCGGCGCATCAGACGAAGGGCCTGCCCAACCAGGATGCCGTCGCGGCGCGTCAGTTCCGGCCCGATGTATTGATCGCGGCCGTGGCCGACGGGCATGGCCACCGGCGTCACTTCCGCAGTGCCCGCGGCTCACTGCTGGCGGTGGCGGTCGCGTGCGAGGCCGCCGAGGACCTGGCCGGGCGGCTGGCCGACTTCCAGGCACCCGGGCCGATCGAATCCGAGGCGCTGGGCACGCTCGTCCCCGCGATCACCGGGGGATGGCGCGAGGCGGTGCGCGACGACGTGGCCGCCGATCCGTTCACCGCCCGGGAGGAGGCCACGCGCGGCGACGATGATGCCCTGATCGCCTACGGATCCACCCTGCTGCTGGCTATCGCGGGGCGACGGTGGCTCGTGCTGGTCCAGATCGGCGACGGAGACATCATGGGCATCCAGCCCGACGGACGCCCGTTGCTCCCGGTGCCGGGCGATCCGTCGCTGGACGGCCAGCAGACCACGAGCCTGTGCGGGGCGCGTGCGGAAGAGGAGTTCCGCGCCGCGGTCGTGGACACCTCGACGACGCCGCTGCTCGGGGTCATGCTCGCGACCGACGGGTACGGCAACGCCCAGGCGGCTGATCCGTGGACCGATGCGGTCAGCGCTGACCTCGCCGAACTGATCAACGATCGCCCGCGCGAATGGCTCGCGGGCCAATTGCCGCTGTGGGCGAGCCGCTGCGCCTCTGCCGACGGCAGCGCCGACGACACCACGATCGCGCTCCTGATCGCGCCGTCGGCGGCGGGTCGGCGCCACGCCGTACCCGACGAACCGGCGACTGACGAGGTGACGACCGCCGCGGCCCGGCGGCTGGCCGAGCCGACGACGCGGCCGAACGGTCAGCCGGACGCCGACCGAGAGCAGCGGCCGGTTGCCCGGTCGCGCCGGCTGATGATCGCCGCGGTGGCGGTCGTCGTGATCGCCGCGGTAGCCGCGTTCGTGGCCATCCGCCTGAGCTCATCCTCGGGCACCACGCCCACCTCGTGCAGTTCGCCGTCCACGGCGGNNGTCAGCGCCACGGCCGCGGCCGGACCACAGGTCGGCGCGGTCAGCAATCCCTGCGATGGAGGTAAAGCGGGTGGCTGACGCGAATCTCCCCCTGGAGGGCAGGACGGTACGGATGGTCCGGGCCGCCGGCACCCCCATACTGGTCGGCGAACGGCTGGGAGAAGGCGGTCAGGGCGTCGTGCACGCGGCGCAGGTCGGCGGGGCTTGGTGCGCCGTCAAGTGGTACCGGGCCGTCCCCAAGCCCAAAGAGCTGCGCGACTCCGTCATCGCCCTGATCGACAGCGGATGCCCCCACCCGGCCTTCATCTGGCCGTTCGATCTCGTCGTCAGCAACGAGCTCCCGGGATTCGGCTACGTCATGCCGCGCCTTGACCCGGCCTTCGAATCGCTGGGGGAATTGCTCGGGCGGACCAGTTCGCCGCCGTTCCGCGTCATCATCAATATCGGTCTGCGCCTCGTCGCCGCCTTCGAGGCCCTGCACGGGGCCGGCCTGTGCTATCGCGACATCAATTCCAAGAACCTCTGGGTGAACGCGCAAGAGGCGGAAGTCGCCATCATCGACAACGACAACATCGGAACCGATGACGCCGAGGTGTTCGTCTGGGGCACGAGTGGTTTCATGGCCCCCGAGGTCGTCCGGCGGGAGAAGTTCCCGACCGGTCACACCGACCTGCACTCGCTGGCCGTCCTGCTGTTCTACCTGTTCGTGCACGGGCACCCCCTGGAGGGCATCAAGGCCGACGCGGCCTATTCCTGGGCATCGTCGCGGGAATCGGAGAGCGAGGCGGCCATCCGGACCTACGGCCGGGAGCCTGTTTTCGTCTTCGACCCTCAGAATCCCTCCAACCCGCCGCCCACCGGGGACCCGATGCTCACCTGGTGGCCGATCTACCCGCGCTTCTTCCGGGAGTTGTTCGAGCAGGCCTTCACCGTAGGGCTGACCAACCCGATCACCGGCCGGGTACCCGAGGGGATCTGGCGGCGGGCCCTGAACCGCCTGGGTGACTGCGTGTCGAGATGCCGCTGCACAGCCGCGGTCTTCTATGACCCAGACGATCCCGGGCTGCGCTGCTGGAACTGCGGTCAGGTGCCGATCAGGCCGCCGCTGCTCCAACTGCCCGGCGGGACGGTCGTCCTGTCGGACGGCGCCAGCATCACCTCGCACCACCTGCACCGGGACCGGAAACATGACACCGTGATCGGTATGGTCGAAGCTCACCCCACCCAACCCGGGGATGTGGTGCTGCGGAACGTCGGACCGGACGACTGGGTCATGACCCCTGATGGTGAGTCGACCGTCACGGTGCCGTCGCGCAGACGGCTCGGCGTCCGGACCATGGTCATTGACTTCGGCTCGGTGCAGGGCCGGATCAGCGTCGACTAGGCACCGCCTGCTTTGAAAGCCCGAGGGCAGCATGAACGAACTGCAAGTGACCTTTGACGGACGGAGCTCGACCTTCCAGGCGGGGCAGACCGTCCTGATCGGGCGCCTGTCCGACAACAGCATCGTGGTCAGCGATCCGACGGTCTCCCGCCGGCACGCCCAGCTGACCTGGGGGCCGGTTGGCTGGCTGTTCGAGAACCTGGGCCAGGCCCGCACCTTCCACAATGGCCAGGAAGTCAATCAGATCATCGTGCGGAAGCCGACCGACCTTTCGCTGGGTGCTCCGCAAGGACCGATCCTGCGCCTTGAGCCCGTGGCATCGGCCGGATCGCCGCCCACCTTCCCGGCCGCCCCGCAGGCCGCCGCGTTCGGTGCCCCGTCGCCTGCACCCCAGCCCGGCTTCGGCCCGCCGCCCCCAGGCTATGTCCCGCCGCCCGGTGGCTTTGGCCCGCCGCCCGGTGGGTTTGTCCCGCCGCCCGGTGGCTATGGCCCGCCGCCCGGAGGGTTGGGCGCGCTGCCCGGCGCGGGCCTGCGGGCCGCCCATCACGACGGCGTAGGAGAAGAACTCGTTACGGCGTTCGAGATCCTGATCCCGGTCAAGACGTGGCTGAAGGATGCCGGCTGGCATCAGGGCCTGCGCCTGCTCGTCATCGCGTACGCGCTGCTGCCGTTGCTGTTCCTCGCGCTCCTGTCGTCATCGTCGAGCCTGAGTGTGCCGGGCTTTGCCTACAGCCTTTACGTCGCGCCGCTGTGGGCCATCGCGTTCTGGCTCTTGCTGCGCCCCGGCCGGATCGCCGCGCTGGAGATCTACATCGGGATCGCGATCATCGTCTGGGTGACGATATGGCTCTATGCCGTGACCGTCAATATCAACGATCAGCTGGTTAACGCGGTGCGCGGCGGTAATTTCCTGGCCGCACTGGTCGTCGGCTACAACGAGGAGATAACCAAGGCACTGCCCGTCCTGCTGGCCGCGCTCATCCTGCTGAAATTCCGCGCCACCAAGCTGGACGTCCGGATGTGGATGTTCCTCGGCACGATATCGGGCCTCACCTTCGGCATTCTCGAGGAGAGGCTGTACACCGAGATGGCTATCGCGCAGGTGGCGAGCGCGAGGGCCGTTTCCCAGGCCGACGCGGGCGTCCTGGATTTCGCTTTCCGCGTCTTCGTCGACGGATTCGAGCATGCCGTCTGGGCCGGGGTCTCCGCCTTCTTCATCGGAATCGCGATCAACTACCCGAGACGCCGCTGGCAGCTCATCCTGCTGGGGATTTCCATGGTGGCCGTCCTGCACGGGCTCAATGACTGGAGCGTGTCCGCCTTTAACTCGTACTGGCCGGGGATCCTCATCCAGGCTGTGTCGCTGCTCCTGTTCATCGGCTACACGATGTCCGCGTCCTCGATCGAGCGCCAGGTCCGCCGGACGCCGTTGTTCAGGGGCGACTCCATGGTCATGGACGTCCTCTCCGAGCCGAGGGACACGGGTCGGTCCTGACCGGGGCGGTCATACCGGAGTGCTGTTTGCGTCGGCGTTGGCGTGGCCGCCGTAGACACCGGGCCAGGCGATGTGGCGCAGAACCTCGTGCGGCGGCCGGGTGAGTTCTTAGAATGAAGCCGATGTCGTTCGGCGGACCGGCCGGGATGCGAATGGCATCTGGATGCGGCGCAGGCAGCACGTGGGGGGTCAAAGTGTTCAGTCCCCAGTGGGACGAAAATGATGAGGCGCAGAGGGCGCTCCGCGTGATCGTTTCCGACCCGGTACACGGGGTCGCTGCCTTGTCGAGTCCGCAGATTATGGCGAATCTTTTGAAGGACCTGCTGCCTGACGCTCCGGCCGAGGTCAGCATTCTGGTCGCCGCGGCGGAGGCTGGCGTAGCCGCTAACCTGCGGGATCGCGTTTCGCAAGGCATGGACGCGGGCACCGCCTCGGCGGTGGTGGCGGGCTCGTTCGCGGCCGGCACGCCGTTCAAGCCGGAGGCGTGCACGTGGGCGGTCAACGAGATCGCCGGGGCGCTCGGCCTCAGCAGGCCAGGAGCAGGCCCCGCTCCGGGCTCGAGCATGCCGCCCGGATCCTCGGTGCCGGGCGGCGATGCGCACCCGACGATATCGAATCCGCAGGTATACGGTCTCGGCTCCGCGCCAGGCGGCTACGGGCCGGGCAGCTACCCATCGGCCGCCCCCGCTTCCGGCGGTTACCCCGGGGGACCCGCGCCGGGTGCTTATCCGGGACCCGCGCCGGGTGCTTACCCGCCCGGTGGCTTCCCTCCGGCCGGCCAGGACCCCCGGGGCTTCTACCCGCCTGCTCCTCCGCTGCCCGGCCAGGCCCCCGGCGGTTACCAGTCGCCGCCCGTTCCCGGATACTTGCCGCAGCCGTCGGCCCCGGGCTTCGTGCCGGTCGCCAGGACGAACGGGCTCGCCATAGCGTCCCTCGTGCTCGGGATCCTCTGGCTCGCCTGGCTCGGCTCGCTGGTCGGCCTGGTCCTCGGCTTGGTCGCGCTCAAGCAGATCAAGAACCGTAACCAGGGCGGCCGCGGGATCGCGATCGCCGGCGTCGTGCTGAGCGTCCTTTGGCTGCTGGGTCTGGTGGTGGCCATCATCGTCGATGCGGCAAAAGGGTCATAAGTCGTCGCTCGGTGCCTTACCCGTCCCGTTATCCACCACGATGTTCCGATCGGCGCGGTCTGCGCGGGGGATCCCGCGGCTGGATGCGGGTCGATGGGCCATTGGTCCAGCTAGAGAGGCTGTAACGCG
>PLIQ01000626.1 GCA_003140115.1 Actinomycetota bacterium
GCCTGCCCGTCACCTTCGCCGTTTCAGCGCTCGGTCTATTTCCCTGGCTGCGTCCCGCCGTGCTAGGTCCTGCCGCTTATCGTAGGTGCGTTTGCCGCGGGCCAGACCCAACTCCACTTTGACGTTGCCGTCCTTGAAGTACAACGAGAGCGGGATCAGCGTCAGGCCCTGCTCGGACACCTTGGCCGCCAGCCGGTCGATCTCCTTGCGGTGCAGCAGCAGCTTCCTGATCCGGCGCGGGGTGTGATTGGTCCACGTACCCTGCGTGTACTCGGGAATGTGCACGTTGTGCAGCCACGCCTCGCCGTCGGTGATCTGCGCGAACCCATCCGCCAGCGACGCACGTCCAGCGCGCAGCGACTTCACCTCGGTGCCGGTCAGGACCAGGCCCGCCTCGTAGGTGTCCTCGATGTGGTAGTCGTGGTAGGCACGCCGGTTACGGGCGATGGCCTTCCGCCCTTGCTCCCGAGCCACGTCCCTCCCGTCAGCACGCCCCGCCACTCCCGGTTAAACCCGCAGGTAGCGGCGCAGCGTCAGGAAAGACGTCACCCCGCACAGCAGCACCCCGACGGCCATCGAGAACAGGATGACCTCGATGAGGTCGCCGACGGACAAACCTACGTTGAAGGAGAAGTACTGCCCCAGGCTATCCAGCATGAGCGACTTAACCGCCACCAGGAGCCCGGCGGCGATGGCCCAGCCGATCAGCCCGGCGATGGTCCCCTCCAAGAGGAACGGCAGCTGGATATAGAAGTTGGACGCGCCGACCAGCCGCATGATCGAGGTTTCTCGGCGGCGGTTGAAGGCGGACAGCCTGATCGTGTTGGCCACCAGCAGGATCGCCGCCACGATCAGGATCAGGGCGATGACGACCACCGCGTTCCTCGCGCCGTCGAGGAGCCGGTAGAACTTGTCCAGGATGGTCATCTCGTCGACCACGGTTTCCACCCCAGGGGCGCCAGTGATCGCGCTGGCCACGATGTTGTAGTCGGCCTCGGGGTTGCGCAGCTTGACCTCGAACGAGTCGGGGATGTCACCTTCCTGGGTGTCCTGGACCAGGGCCGGCTCGTTGGAGAAATACTGCCTGAACTCGGAGTAGGCCTGCTGCTGGGACACGTAGTACACGTTCTGGACCTGGGGCATGGCGAGCAGTTGCTGCTTTAGTTGCTGCCGCTCGGCATCGCTCGCGGGTCCGTTCTCCTGGCACGTCGGTTCCGGGCTCGTCTTGATGCACAGGTAGATCGAGAGCTCGACCTTGTTCTGCCAGTAGGTTCGCGTCCTGTCCACCTGCTTGACGAACAGCAGACCGGTACCGAGCAGGGAGAGGCTGATGGCCACGACCACGATGAGCGCCATCGTCATGGTGAGATTCCGGCGCAGCCCGATCCAGATTTCCTGGAGGACGAACTGTGAGCGCATGCTTTCTGATCCCTTGTAGTCCTAGGCGATGGCGGGTCCGCCGCGCCGCGATGACAGGTCAGTATGCCTGGCCGTACACCCCGCGCGACTGGTCGCGGACGACCTTGCCGTATTCCAGCTCGATCACCCGCTTACGCATCGAGTCGACGATGGCCGCGTCGTGCGTGGCCATCACCACGGTCGTCCCGGTCCGGTTGATCCGGTCGAGGACCTTCATGATGCCGATCGACGTGGCCGGGTCGATGTTCCCGGTCGGCTCGTCGGCGAGCAGGATCATGGGCCGGTTGACGAAGGCCCGGGCCATCGCGACCCGCTGCTGCTCGCCGCCGGACAGTTCGTCGGGCATCCGGTCGTGCTTGCCCTCCAGGCCCACCAGGTCGATCACCTCGGGAACGACCTTGCGGATGAAACGCCGTTGCTTGCCGATGACCTCCAGAGCGAACGCCACATTCTGGTAGACGTTCTTGTTCGGCAGCAGCCGGAAATCCTGGAACACACAGCCGATCCGCCGGCGCAGGTAGGGCACCTTCCAGTTCGTGAGGCGCGCGAGATCCCGGCCCGCCACGTGAATCCGGCCCTCTGACGGCCGCTCCTCCTTCAGCACCAGCCGGAGGAACGTCGACTTTCCCGACCCGGACGGGCCGACCAGGAACACGAACTCGCCCTTGGCCACCGATATGTTCACGCTCTCCAGCGCGGGCCGGGACTGATTCGGGTACACCTTGGTGACGTTATCGAAATTGATCACGGGACCATCACAGCGCTGTAGGTAGGCGTTTCGCGGGCCGGACGCCGCCAACTCCGGCGACATGCGGGTAACCTTGGTTAGGCCAGGGAACAGTCTAGAGGGAAACTGGCAGCTAAGGCCGTAACACGCGGCAAGTGGCGGGGCGCGGGCCAGCCGGAAAGGGTTCCGATGAGCTGTGAACACCTGATCTGCGCTTCGTGCGCCGGACCGGTCGTCGAAGGCCGGTGCGCGGCGTGTCGCGCCGCGCGTCAGCACGTCCACCACCAGCACTTCAACGCCTCACCGCAGCTCATCGCGGCTGTCATCCTGGGGTTGACCGTGCTGTTGCTGCTGGCTATTCACCTGCACGGGTAGCAGGGAGGCTCTACCGGCCGTTCTGGCGCAGCCAGCGGATCTCGGCGTCGATGAACTCATCGATCTCGCCGTCTAGGACCGCGACGGCGTTACCCGTCTCCATGCCCGTCCGCACATCCTTGACGTTCTGGTAGGGGTACAGGACGTAGTTGCGGATCTGGGTGCCCCAGGCGCGGGCGCCGTCGCCGCGCAGGGCCTGCATCTGCTCGGCATCTTCCTGCCGCCGCCGCTCGAGCAGCTTGGCCTGCAGCACGGCCATGGCCGAGGCCCGGTTCTGGATCTGGCTGCGCTCGTTCTGGCAGGAGACCACGATCCCGGTGGGCAGGTGGGTGATGCGGACCGCCGAGTCGGTCGTGTTGACCCCCTGGCCGCCGGGCCCGCTGGAGCGGAACACGTCGACCCTGATCTCGTCCTCGGGGATCTCGATGTGGTCCGTCTGCTCTACCACCGGTATCACGTCGACCCCGGCGAACGAGGTCTGCCTGCGGCCCTGGTTGTCGTACTTGGAGATGCGGACCATCCGGTGCGTGCCGTGCTCGCCGCGCAGCGTGCCGTAGGCGTAGGGCGCGTTCACCGCGAAGGTGGTCGACCTGATCCCCGCCTCCTCCGCGTACGAGGTGTCGTACACCTCGGTCGGGTACTTGTGCCGCTCCGCCCAGCGCAGGTACATCCGCAGCAGGTTCTCCGCGAAGTCGGCCGCGTCCGCGCCGCCCGCCTGAGCGTTGATCGAGATCAGCGCCTCCCGGGCGTCGTACTCGCCGTTCAGCAGGGTCCGTACCTCGAGCCCGTCGATCTCCCTGCGCAGGGCGGCCAGCTCGCGCATCGCCTCGTCGCGGGTGGGCGGGTCGTTCTCGCTCTCGGCCAGGTCGAACAGCACCTGGGTGTCGCCGAGCCGCTGGTGCAGGCCGGCCAGCCGGGCCAGTTCGGCCTCCAGGTAGGACAGCCGGCGGGTCACCTTCTGCGCCCGGTCCTGGTCCGTCCATAGTTCCGGATCGGCAGCCTGTTCGCGCAGGCCTTCCGCCTCTGTCCGCATGGCGTCAGGGTCGAGCACCGCCGCTATGCTGGCGAGCTTCGACTTCAGTGCCGCGATCTCATCGGCCGGATCCAGACCTGCCACGCCCGAAATTGTACGCGAGACGCACGTGCATATCAGTCAGCTCACCTGGGCGCGCCGAATCCGGCGGGCAGACCCGGTATTCTCCGTTAGCGTGGCACTTGGAAGGGGCAGGACCAGGCTCGCGTACCTGGGGGTTCTCGGGTCGGCGGCGGTGGCCGCGGTGGTCGCGCTGAGCGCCGCGGGGTGTTCCTCGCCGGCCCCGGCCCAGGCGGTCACCAGCTCGGTGCACAGCCTGACCATCGGGCAGGCGCGGTCCGAATACAGCTCCTACGTCGCGGCCAGCACGGCGGCCGCGAAGCAGGGCGACCAGGTGCAAGGGCTCTCGATCGTCGCCGATGCGCAGTGGTCCCTCCTGCACGCCCAGTACGCGGCCCTGTCTAAGACGGGGACGCCGGTGACGCAGTACAGCTACGGCACGCCGACCTTCTACGTGCCGGCCCTGGCGAACTTCCCGCAATGGTTCGTGGTGGCGGTCCCGGTCACCACCGTCACCGGCGCTCAGCGGGCGCCCGCGGTCAACACGGTGATGGTCTTCCAGCGGATCAGCGCGGCCGAGCAGTGGACCCTGGACGGGTCCGCGGCGCTCGACCAGCCGCTCCCGGCCATCGCCCTGGACAGCGACGGCTACGCCACCAAGGTCAGCGCGCACGACTCGAGCCTGCTGCTGCCGCCGAACATCGTGGGACCGACCCAGGCGGCCGTGGTCGACGAGGGACCCGCCGCGCCGGCCGCCGCGGCGATCGCGAGCGGGCCGCAGACCACCGGGCTGTATGCCACGGCGGCCGCGCTGGATCACTCGTACGCCGCGCAGGGCCTGACCTACGAGTGGCTGCTCGAGGGGGCCGCGCTGCCGCAGTTCGCGTTGCGGACCGCCGACGGCGGGGCCCTCGTGCTCTACGCCATGTACCTGAACACGACGATCGAGCACCCGGGCAACGTATTCGGGGCGCTGATCTCGATACCGGCCGGCTTCGCCCCGATCATCACCACGCCGGCTACGCAGCAGGGCGATCACGGGGTGAACGCGAACTGGACGTACGAGTTCGCGGCCGTCGACCCGCCGTCGACCACCCACGGCGCTAAGGCCCAGGTCGTCGCGGGCAGCGGCGGCCCCACCTACGGGCACACTTACTAGCGGGGTCAGGGTTCAGGCTTGCGGTAGCGAGCTCGAGGCGACCAGGGTCCGGATGGCGCGCAGGGCCACCGACAAGGTGGTGAACGTGAAGCGCTCGCTCTCCCAGATCTCCCCGAGCATCTGGGTCGCCATCGCGACCGCCTCCTCGTTGCGCGACACCCAGGCCGCGAGCCGCTCCTCCGGCGTCCGCGGGAGCCCCGAACCGCTGACCCCGAGCACGTCCTGGGTCAGCGAGGCGAGCGCGGCGTACAGATCGTCGCGCAGGGCCCCGCGGGCCATGGTCGACCAGCGGTCCTCGCGCGACAGCGCGGTGATGCGGTCCCGCAGCCGGGTGATCTGCAGCCGGTCGGCGAGGTCGAAGTAGACGTCGGCGGTCTCCTCGACGGGCCGCCCGGCCACCGAGGCGACCTGCACGACGTCGAAGGCGGAGTACGTCGGCACCATGGCCGCGACCCGCTCGGCCAGGTCCAGCGGCACGTCCAGGGCCAGGTAGGAGTCCCGGCGTTCGTCGAAGCCGGACAGGTCCCGGCCGGTGAGCAGCTTGGGCAGGCCGGCCCGCACGGTCCGCACCCCGTCCGCGAAGAAGCCCACGGTGGCCGAGATGTCGAACGGCGGGCGCCGGTTGTGCAGCAGCCACCGGACCGCGCGCTCGGTGAGCTTGCGCCCTTCGAGCAGTAGGGTGATCTGGGCCGCCAGGCTGACCCGGCCCTCGAGCTCGGAGACCTGGCGCCAGAAGGCCGGCATGTCGAACACGTCCCGGGCCACCAGCCAGGCCCGGGTCAGGTTGGGCACCGAGGCGCCCGTCTCCTCGATCAGCCGGAACAAGAAGGTGACGCCCGACGTGTCGATCATCTCGTTGATCACCGAGGTGGTGATGATCTCGCGGCGCAGCGGATGTGCTTCCATCCGGTCCGCGAACCGCGCCCGCAGCTGGGCCGGGAAGTACGCGTCCAGCACCCGGCGCAGGTACGGGTCATCGGGCACGTTGGACGCGAGCACGTCGTCGTCGGCGGAGATCTTGGTGTGCGCGAGCAGCAGGGCGAACTCCGGTGTGGTCAGGCCGCCGCCGGCCGACCGGCGTTCGGCGATCTCCCGCTCGCTCGGCAAGACGTCCCGCTCCGGGTCGAGCTGCTTGTCCCGGACCAGCTTGCGCAGGTAGCGGGCGTGCACGTGCAGCAGGGAGGAAGCCTGGGCCCGGGACGCGGCCAGCGCCATGTTCTGTGAGTAGTTGTGCCGCAGGACCAAGGTGGAGACCTCGTCGGTCATGTCCTCCAGCAACTGGTGCCGGGCGGCCGCGGGGATGGCGCCGGCCCGGATCGCGTCGGCCAGCAGGATCTTGATGTTGACCTCATGGTCGGAGGTGTCGACCCCGGCCGAGTTGTCGATGAAGTCGGTGTTCACCAGCCCGCCGCCGAGCGAGTACTCGATCCGGGCCGCCTGGGTCAGGCCCAGGTTGCCGCCCTCGCCGATGACCCGGGTGCGCAGCCGCGACGCGTCGACCCGGACCGCGTCGTTCGACCGGTCCCCCGCGTCGGCCTGCGACTCGTGGCTGGCCTTCACGTAAGTGCCGATCCCGCCGTTCCACAGCAGGTCGACGGGGGCGGCCAGGATCGCGGAGATCAGCTCGTCCACCGGCAGCGCGTTCACCCCGGCGTCGAGGCCGAGCACCGTGCGGGCCTGCGGCGACACCGGCACCGACTTCACGCTGCGCGGCCAGACCCCGCCGCCGGGCGAGATCAGGGCCGCGTCGTAGTCGGCCCACGAGGACCGGGGCAGCGCGAACATCCGGGCCCGTTCGGCGAAGCTGGCCGCCGGATCGGGGTCGGGGTCGATGAACACGTGCCGGTGGTCGAACGCCGCGACCAGCTTGATGTGCTCGGACAGGAGCACCCCGTTGCCGAACACGTCGCCGGACATGTCGCCGATGCCGGTCATGGTGAAGTCGTCGGTGTCCGGGTTGATCCCCAGCGCCGCGAAGTGGATCTTGACTGATTCCCAGGCGCCGCGCGCGGTGATGCCCATCTTCTTGTGGTCGTAGCCCTCCGAGCCACCGGAGGCGAACGCGTCGCCCAGCCAGAAGCCGTACCGGGCGGCGATCTCATTGGCCGTGTCGGAGAACGTCGCGGTGCCCTTGTCCGCGGCCACGACCAGGTACGGGTCGTCGCCGTCCCGCCGGACGACCTCCGGCGGCGCCACCACCTGGTCGGCCTCGATGTTGTCGGTCACGTCGAGCATGGCGGCGATGAACGTCTTGTAGCAGGCCAGGACCTCGCCCTGGTACGCCTCGCGATCGGACGGATCGGGCAGCCGCTTGCACACGAAACCGCCCTTGGCCCCGGACGGGACGATGACCGCGTTCTTGACCTCCTGGGCCTTGACCAGCCCGAGGACCTCGGTGCGGAAGTCCTCCTGCCGGTCCGACCAGCGCAGCCCGCCGCGCGCCACCCGGCCGAAGCGCAGGTGCACCGCCTCCAGCCGCGGCGAGAAGACGTAGATCTCGAACCTCGGCCGCGGCTGCGTCAGCCCCGGGATGGTGCTGGGGGCGAGCTTGAGCACCAGGGGACGCGGCCCCTCGGCGCCGCCCGGGCTCTGCGTCCGGTAGTAGTTGGTCCGCAACGTCGCGTCGATCAGCGCCAGGTACGTGCGCAGGATCCGGTCGTGATCGAGGCTGACCACCTCGTCGAGCTGGCCGCGGATCTCCTCGAAGATGGCCTCGCAGCGCTCGGCCGCGCCGTCCTGCTTGGCCGGGTCGAACCGGGACTCGAACAGCCGGACCAGCAGCCGGGTGATGGCCGGATTGGACCGCAGCACCCGCTGCACGTAGTCCTCGCTGAACCGCACGCCGCCCTGGCGCAGGTATTTCGCGCACGCCCGCAGCAGCGTCACCTCGCGCCAGGTCAGGCCCGCGGTCAGCACCAGCGCGTTGAACCCGTCGTCTTCGGTCTCGCCGTGCCACAGCGCGGTCAGGGCCTCTTCGAAGACCAGCCGCAGACTGCCGGCCGCGGCCGCCGCCGGAGGCCTCAGACCAAATTCATATATCCAGAACGACCCGGCACTCGAGCTCCCGGCGAACTGGTACGGGTGCTCGTCGACCACCTCGAGCCCCATGTGCTGCAGCTGCGGCAGCACGTCGGACAGCGTGATCGGCGAGCCCGACCGGTAGATCACCAGCGCCCACCGCTCCACGTGCTCGACCAGCCGGACCGCGAACTGCAGGCCCGCCTCCCGCAGCCCGAGCATCGTGGTCAGGTCGTCGACCGCGTCCTGCGCGGAGATGTCCGCCTTGTACGTCTCGGGGATGCTCGCCCCGCACAGCTCGAGCAGCGTCCTGGCCCGCTCCTCGCCGAGCACCCGGATCGCCTCGGCGGACAGGTCCTCGTCCCAGGACCGGACCGCGGCGGCCAGCCTGCGCTCCAGCGCGGCCGTGTCCACGTGCGGGACCGGCCGGCCCCGCTCGCCCCGGACCACCACGTACAGGCGGGCCAGGGCCGAGTCGCCGATGGTCGCGCTGTAGTCGACCGACGCCCCGTTCAGCGCCTGGGTGAGGATGTCCTGCGCGCGGAGCCTGAGCTTGGTGGTGTACCGGTCCCGCGGCAGGTACACCAGGCAGGACATGTACCGGCCGTAGCGGTCCCGGCGCAGGAACAGCCGGGTCTGCTTGCGTTCGCTCAGCCGCAGCACGCCCAGCGCGATCGGGGTGAGCTCTTCGGCCGAGATCTCGAAGAGTTCTTCGCGCGGATAGTCCTCGAGGATCTCGATCAGGTCCTTGCCGTCGTGGCTGTCCCGGGACAGCCCGGCCTCGGCCAGGACGTAGGCCAGCTTGCCCCGGATCACCGGGATGCCGGCGATGGGCGCGGTGTGCGCCGCGTGCGTGTACAGGCCGAGGAAGCGGTACTCCCCGATGACCGTCCCGTCCGGGCCGAGCTTCTTGACCGAGACGTAGTCCAGGTAGTTGGCCCGGTACACGGTGGACCGGGAGTTCGCCTTGGCCAGCACCAGCCGCTCGTCCGGATCCTGGGCCCGGCGCGCGACCTGGCTGGACATCTTACGCAGCGAGTGGCCGCCCTGGCGGTCGTGCCGGAGGATGCCGAGCCCGGTTCCTGGCACCGGGCGCAGGCCGGCGCCCTCCGGGGACCGGATCAGGTCGTACTCGCGATAGCCGAGGAAGGTGAAGTAGCCGCTGGCCAGCCAGCGCAGCAGGGCGCCGAACTCGGCCACGTCGTCGCTGGGGGGGTCGTCCCCCCCAGCTGAACTGCCGGGCTCTTCGGCCAGGCCGTTGGCCAGCCCGCGGGCCGTCGCCGCCATCCGCTGCTGGTCTTCGACCACCACCCGCACGTCCTCGAGCACGTGGCGCAGGTCCGCCTCCAGCCCTTCGGCCGTGACGCCGTCGCCGGGCGGTTCGAGCTCGACGTGGATCCACGATTCGGTCAGCTCACCGGCGGCAGCCGCGCCGTCGCCCGGCTTGTCCTGGGCCGCGGCATCGCTGCACACGCCGACGATCTCGCGCAGCGCGCCGGTGACGTCCCGGCGCACGCTCAGCAGGGGATGGATCAGCAGCTGGATCTCGGCCTTATGGCGGTTCAGCCGGGTCGTGACCGAGTCGACCAGGTAGGGCATGTCGTCGGTGACGATGTCCACCACCAGGCTGGCCGGGGTGACCGAGTCCAGATGAGCATGCCCCGGCGCCCGGACTTGGACCAGCGCCCGGCCCTGCGGCCGGAGCAGGCCGAGCTCGGCGTGGGCCTGCGCGACCGCCGCCAGCCGCGAGGGCGAGGGCAGGTCCTCGGTCGCGACCCGGTGGTAGTAGGCGCGCAGGTAACACAGGACGCTGTCGCCTTCACCGCCCAGCAGGGCGGGGTCCAGCGCGGGATCGTCCAGCCAGGCCTGGGCTGCCTTGACCAGGAGGGCTTCCCTGGTCTCGAGATCGGCGCTGTCCGCCATCGCGTCCACTGTCCACTCCTTTGTGGTTTGGTGCTGTGCTGACCCGGAACGACTCTGCCACCCCATTGTGACGGAGTCGTTTCTTAAAGTAACCGCGGTGGATCAGGCGTCCGGAACCTCGTGAAGTAGGCGAGGGCTTCGGGGTCGGCCAGCGCGTTCGGGTCGGCGGCTCGCTCCGGCTCAGTCCCGAGCAGGATCTTGCGCACTGGCACCTCTAGCTTCTTCCCGGACAGCGTCCGCGGGATACCTGGCACCCGGTGGATCTCATCCGGCACATGCCTCGGTGAGAGCTGGGACCGGAGCGCGGCACGGAGCCGGGCGACCAGGTCGTCGTCGAGTTCGCAGCCCGCCGCGGGTACCACGTACAACATTAGCCGCCCCTGCGCACCGAGTTGGCCGGTGTCCACCACCAGGCTGTCGCCGACCTCGGCGAAGCCCTCGACCACGCGGTAGAACTCGCTGGTGCCCATCCGGACCCCGCCGCGGTTGAGGGTGGCGTCGGACCGGCCGTAGATGACGCACCCGCCGTCGGGCAGCAGTTCGATCCAGTCGCCGTGCCGCCAGACCCCGGGGTAGACGTCGAAGTAGCTCTCCCGGTACCGGACGCCGCCGGGATCGTTCCAGAAACCGACCGGCATGGACGGCATCGGCTGGGTAATGACCAGCTCGCCGACCTGGCCGACGACCGGCTGGGCGTTCTCGTCGTAGGCGTGCACCGCCGCGCCCAGGCAGCGGCCGGAGATGATGCCGGCCCGGACCGGGAGCAGCGGGCAGGGACCCACGAAGCCCGTGCACAGGTCGGTACCGCCGGAAAAGGAGCCGAGCAGCAGGTCCTTGGAGACCCGGTCGTACACCCAGCCGAACGCCTCAGGCGGCAGCGGCGATCCGGTCGAGCCGATGGCCCGCAACGCGGACAGGTCGACCTCGTCCCCTGGGCGCAGCCCCGCCTTCATGCAGGCCACCAGGTACGGAGCGCCGACCCCCAGGTAGGTGACGGCGTGCTCGGCGGCCAGCCGCCACAGCCGGTCGGTGCCCGGGTAGGTGGCGCTGCCGTCGTACAGCACGATGGTCAGGCCGGCCAGCAGGCCTCCGGCCAGGTAGTTCCACATCATCCAGCCGGTCGTGGTGTACCAGGCGAAGACGTCGCCGGGCCGCAGGTCCTGATGGAAGGCGAGCGCCTTGAGGTGCTCGAGCACGATCCCGCCGTGCCCGTGCATGATCGGCTTGGGCAGGCCCGTGGTGCCCGAGGAGTAGACCACCCAGAGGGGGTGGTCGAACGGCACCTCGTCGAACTCGGGCTCGCGCTCGCCGCCCTCCGCCCCCAGGTCGTCCCAGCGGATGAACTGGTCCGGGAAGCCATCGGCCGCTTCGATCAGGTCGACCAGCACCACCGCGGACAGGCCCGGTAGGGCGGCCACCACCTCGTCGACCATCTCGGCCCGGGAGAACTTCTTGCCGCCGTACCAGTAGCCGTCGCCGGTGATGAGCACGGTCGGCTCGATCTGCGCGAACCGGTCGATGACGCTGCGCGCGCCGAAGTCGGGCGAGCACGACGACCAGATCGCGCCGATGCTGGCCGCCGCCAGCAGGCCGATGACCGCCTCGGGCACGTTCGGCAGCAGGGCCGCGACCCGGTCGCCGCGGCGGACACCCAGCGCCCGCAGCCCCCGCGCCACCCGCGCGACCTGGTGGGCGAGTTGAGCGTAGGTCAGATGTCCAGACCGGGGTCGTTCGGAATCATAAATGATCGCCGTACGATCGGGATCGGTCCACGCGGTCCTCAGTGCGTTACGGGCGTAGTTCAAAGTGGCGCCAGTGAACCACTGCACATCGGGCATGACCTCACCGGTGAGCACCGGGCCCGGCTCGCGGTGGCCGAGCACCTCGAAGTAGTCCCAGACCGCCGTCCAGAACGGCCCGGGCTCGGTCACGGACCACTGCCACAGGTCGGCGTAGCTGCCGAAGGCGGGCCCGCGGCCGGCCAGCCAGCGCATGAACCGGGTGACCCGGGCGTCGTGGATCGTCTGCTGATCCGGCTCCCAGAGCACCGCTCCGTAGCCGCGGCTGGTCAGGTCACTGGTGTCCATCTTCACAGCATCGTGCCATCCTGGCGTGCCTGGCAACGCCCGGGGGGTTATGCGCCGGCGGTGAGCCGGGTGATGAGGGTCACGAACGCCGCGGTGTCGCCCAGGTCCGCCAGCACCGCGTCGGCGCCCGCGTCGCGCAGTTCGGCGGCGCTGGCCCGGCCGCCGGCCACCGCGAGCGACCTGGCCCCGCCAACCCGGGCCGCCTCGACGTCCCGGGGCGAGTCCGCGACGTACACCGCGGCGTCCTCGCCGAACGTGACGCCGTGCTTGGTCCCCGCGCGCTGGCGGGCCACCCGGAGCAGGGTGCCCTTCGGATAGGCCTCGGAGCCGTAGCCGCCGATGTCGAAGTCGACGAAGCCGTCCAGGCCGAACGCGCGCAGCTTGAGCACCGCGGTCGGCCTGCTGTTGCCGGTCAGCACGGTCTGGACCGTGCCGTCCAGCTTGGCCACCGCCGCCAGCGCCTCGGTGGCGCCCGGCAGCACCCGGCCGTCCCGCTTGAGTTCGTCGTGCCGGGCTTGGAGAGCGGCGGCTAGTTCGGCGCTGAAGGGCTCGAGCAGGTGCTCGGCTTGCCCCTCGGCTCGCATGTCCACGCCGTTCAGCGCGAGCGCGTCGAAGAAGATCTCCGACTCCGACCGCCCCGCCATCTGCGGCAGCTGGACCAGCGGACGGCCCGCGATCGCACCGAACGCTTCGGCGTAGGCCGCCCTGGTCGCCCGGGCCACATCGACCAGGGTCAGGTCGATATTCCACAGAACCAGGCGGTGAATGGCGTCCTCCGAAATGGGTGTGTTATCCCATGTGAGGG